>DATJEH010000113.1:0-84875 GCA_035496875.1 Terriglobales bacterium
GGTCTATACTCTCCCCGTGAAGATCGCCATAGACATCCGGCGCATTGGCGATTTTGGCGTGGGTACTTACATCCGCAACGTGCTGCGCGCCCTGGGCCGCCTGGATCAGGAGAACACCTACATCCTGATTGGCCCGCGGGAGAAATTCCGCGACATTGACCCGCTGCCATCTAACTTTGAAGGCGTGGCCCTCACCGCTCCGGAAGCCTCGCTGGCAGGGTTTCTGGGCTTCCGCAGGATCCTGCGCCATGAACACTGCCAACTGGTGCACATCCCACATCTTTCCTGGATGCCGCAGTCACTGCCCTGCCCCTACGTCATCACCGTCCACGACGTGCTGGAGCACATGTCGCGCCTGCGCGACCATTCCGGGCTGCGCCGGGCTGCTCACTTCCATCTCACCCGCCGGGTGCTGCAGCGTGCCGCGCGCATCTTTGCCGTTTCCAATTTCACCAAGCAGGACGTGGAGGCGCTCTTTCGCATTCCGTCCCACAAGATCGAGGTGGTTTACAACGCCATTGACGAGCGCTTCCGCCTGGGCCATGCCACCGACGCCGATCGCCAGTTCATCGCCGAACGCTACCAGGTCAATTACCCCTTCCTTCTCTACGCCGGCCGCATCAGCCCGCATAAGAACGTAGGCCGCATCATCGAGGCCTTTTCCGCTCTCAAAGCGGAATTGGAGAAAGAAGGCAAACTTCCCGACTTGAAGCTGATCATCATCGGCGACGAGCTTTCGCGACAGCCGGAACTGCGCCGCACGGTGGTGCGCAGCGCGGTACAGAATGATGTCCGCTTCCTCGGCTTCGTGCCCATTGAAGTACTGCGCATCTTTTACGACACGGCCAAGATTTTTGTTTTTCCATCACTCTACGAGGGCTTTGGCTTAGGACCCCTGGAAGCCATGTCGCATGGCACCCCGGTCGTGACTTCGAACACCACTTCCCTGCCCGAAGTAGTGGGCAACGCCGCCGTGCTGGTCAATCCGGAGAACGTCTTCGAGATCATGCGCGCTTTGCACCGCGTGCTGCTCGATCAGGCTCTGCGCGACAAGTTGAAACAACGCGGCTACGAGCAGGGCGCGCGCTTTTCCTGGGAGGCCAGCGCACGGCGCGTTCTGCAAGGGTACCGGGAGGTGACGGGCGGGAACTGGCGGCAGCAGCCACCCCCGCCCGCGGACCAACCCGTAGCCGCCATCCGGCAAGAGCCGCCGCGCTGAGTCCCTGTCGCCCGGAAAGTACCCAGGCGGGTAATGCGGCCCCATCCTCAGTTACCTTCGGGGAGCCCTGCTTTCAGCTACTTAGAAATTCCACTCTGGCGTTTTCTACTCGGCCCTCCGCTGGCCCTCAACTTGCTTCTAATGATAGGCACGGTCGAATACGTTGGACCAGGTGGTGATTCGTGCATCGTGAAGTGGTAACCGCGTTCCTGATGTCGGCAATAGCAGTTATTCCAGCTTGGAGCCAGGCTCCTGCCCAGCACCGGGAGCAACTTCCCGCTAACACTCCTGCCAGACGGCAAGTTGTTGATCTGCAAAGCATTGTCAATAACCTGGAGAAGGCGCAACTGGAAAACCGGCAGCATTACCAGGCCTACACCCTGGTGCGCGATTACAAGCTATTCAGCGGGAGCGACAACCAACCCAACTCCGATGTTGTTGCGCGCGTGAGCTTTGTACCTCCTAACAGGAAAACTTTTACCATTGACAAGGTAAACGGTGCCTCCCGGGGAGAGAAGATCGTGCGCAAGATTCTGGAGCACGAGGTTCAAACCACCGCCCAGGACCACGGCGCAAGTGTGCTGAACCGGGAAAACTACGATTTTGTGCTCCTGGGGATGGCTCCCGTAGATGGCCATCCCTGTTACCTGTTGCAGATGCAGCCCAAGCACAAGCGTGAAGACCTGGTGGAGGGCCGGGGCTGGATTGATGCGGAAACCTATCTTCCCCGCCTGATTGACGGCGACCTGGCCAAGAATCCTTCCTGGTGGCTGAAGCGGGTGCACCTGACGCTGAGCTTCGCCGACGTGGGTGGCATGTGGCTACAAACCGGAACCAGGGCGGTAGCCGATGTGCGCATCTTTGGCGAGCATATCCTGACCTCGCGAGAACTCAATTACGAGAGTGGCCAGGCAGAAGCGCGCAACCTGGCTCCCGCCAGGAAACGGCGCTCCGCACGCCATCCCGACCTGGTGGGCGCGGGCGTTTTCGCGCACTGAACAGTTGCAGGAACTCTCTTCAGGCAAACTCCGAGGCAAACCCGGAAGCAGACAGGCACGCGCTCAAGGAAGGTAATCTAACGTTTTCCGTCGCTGGGTCGAGGTGGAATTTCGGTGGTGGAGGGCGGCTCTATTTCGCTCAGCAATTGCCGCCGAAGTTCGGCCAGCAGTTCGGGGCGCTTCTCAGCTTGCAGTTCGCGTTCCAGTTCCTGCAGCGCCAGGTAAACAATGTGGTAATGGTGCAGACCGCTGTATTCGGGGTCGGAGGTCACCTCCAGCCAGATGCGGTGCAGCAGTTCCAGATCCTGCTGCCGCAGGCGGGGAGTATGGGGTCCCAGGGGATAGACTCTTGCCCGGCCGTCAGGAAATGCAACTTCCAGTTCCAGGCGGGGGCGAGGCTCGGGCAGACGTTCCCAGGCGTCGCCCGTCAGCTTGCCCTGTTCGTCGGCGGTTAGCTTGTTGGAAGCGCCGCAGACGATGCGGACGGAATCCAGGCGCTGTGCGGTTACGACAATCGCTTCAAACACATCGGTGGCCGGAACCACCAGCAACGACGCGGGCTTGCCTTCTTTCTCCGCCGCCGCCACCACCGAAGTGAACAGTTCCTGTTCGTAGTGGTCAAACACCTCATCGGCATCCATCTGGGTGCTGCCGCTGAAGCTGTGCTCGCGATGGTAAAGACGCGCCGTCATCACTACGACGTCCTGCTTGGTCGTATCGGTCCGAGCCAGAATCTGGCGCAGATAATACAGGTTCCGTGGATCGCGCACGGTCACCAGAATGTTCCCGGGGCGAACACCCAGCGCTCCGCTGCCCAGTTCCTGGTTGCCGTAAACCCGGAACTGGTCCAGTATTTCCGGCTTGCCGCGGCGTTTTCTGGCTACATGGTATTCGGAAAAGGTGAAGATGCCGAAGAACACGGCGGTGAAGATCACGCCGGCAATAGTGGCCTCTTGCTTGGTAAACAGATTGACAAATGCCGTCATGAACAGAACAACGGTGATGATGGCGAGCCCAATGGGGATTTCCTTGTCCCCAATATGAAAATTCAGCGGCACCTTCCACTGCCGGTTTTCCGGCTCGGTATAACGGAGCACGAAGACGGCCAGGGCTTTGAGCGAGAAACTCCAGATCACACCGAAAGCGTACAAAGCGGCCAGCAAATAGACATTCCCGCGGCTGACGACGATGGTCAGCAACTGTAACCCGACGATCAGGTCAATGATGCGGTAGCTGGTGCCATAGCGCTTATGCGGCTTCTGGAACCAGTCGGTCAGGACGCCGTCTTCGGCCACCCGGTTGAGCACGCCGTTGGCGCCCACAATCGAAGTGTTCTGCGCTCCCGACAAAATCATCACTCCTACGATCACCACAAAAGCGTGAAACATCAGCTTCAGGGTGTACGGCCCCCAAAGGTACATGGCGATGCCGCTGATCAGGTTGCCGAAGAAGCTCGGGCGCACGCTGTCGGGGATGATCATCACCGCGAAGAAGGAGACCAAAGACGTGAACATCAGGCTGTAGATGAAGATCACCAGCCCGGTCTTTTCCAGGTTTCTGAGCTTGGGGTGCTCAATCTCGCGATTGACCTGAGCCAGCGTCTCCTCGCCCGACATGGCCAGCACGGAATGTCCGAAGCCTACCAGAAGAATGACGAGCGTCAGTTTGGTGGCCCAGTTGCCATACAACCAACCCAGGGACTCGTGGGTGAGGTGAAATACGCCCGGGGCGAGCGGGCTGGGAGGAAGGGGGGCAGGGTGTTTGATGAGGGTAACGAGGCACCACACGATCAGAATGACCACCATGACCGTGGTGGTCTTCATAATTTTCATGGCCTTGTCGCTGCTCTCGTGGATTCCCTGAATGTTCTTCCACCAGAAGTAGATGGAGACGATGCAGGCGAAAACAGCGGCAAAGTGGTTGGTGCCAGCTTCGGAAAAGTGGATGGGATGGCCGAGGTATCCGCTGATGTCGTCCACGAACCCCGCCATATATTGCCCGGCGGAGACGGCGCTGATAGGGCCGGTCAGAACGTAGTCGAAGAGCAGCGCTGACACCGAAATCTTGGCCAGGGTGCCACCCATGGCCTCCTTGACCACGCGGTACACGCCGCCGCGCACAAACATGGCGCTGGACTCAATATAAAGAGCCCGCACCGCATAACTGAACAGCATGACCGCCAGGATGAACCAGGGAGCGCTCTTGCCGATGACCTTCTCGGCGTCGCCGCCCACGTAGTAGGCGGAAGAAGCCAGGTCGGAGAGAACGATGGCCGCCGCCCGCCAAAAGGAGATGAAGGTCAACATCACCGTAGTGGCGACGAAGACCTTGGCAGCGGGACGACGAATGCTCGTGCTCGACATTGCGCGTGGGATTTACTTCAACGGCCGGAACACACAACTGCCTCTGTCTGCGGACGAACGCTCAAGATAACACATCGAATGGGGAAGTTTCAGCCTCATCGGGCGACAAGGCGCGACACTAGCGTGAGTCGGGCGGCTCCTGGCTCATTTCCTCTTCCCGGCGGCGCAGAAAATCTTCCGCACGCCGCAAGCAGGCAAACACTCTTTGCGGGAAGACGGGGCCCGGACGGGCGCCCAGAGCAGGCGAAGGCCCGGCATCGAGATAGGTGCGGGTGATGCGGTCGTGCCAGCAGAGCGTATCCTCGTCCAGCAGGCACCACAGAAAACCGAGGCCCAGGGAAGCGGCGGACAGAGCCATGGCCAGCGCGCGCCAGCGGCGGGTACTGCGCCCGGGAGTGCTGCCGTCAAAATCGCTCAGACGAAGGCCGGTCAGGCGCATGCCCGGAGTTGAGGCGGTATAGACCAGAAAGACGTACTGGAACGCGGCCCACAAAATCGCAGGCAGGGCCACTCCCAGTCCCAGCAACACGCGAGCAGAGGGCAGCAGCGCCGCAATTCGGTTGGCGATCAGTGCGAACAGCAGGGTCGCCACCGAGACCAGCACGCCATCCACCCCCGCGGCCAGCATTCTCCGGCCCAGCGCAGCCACCGGCAGCGGCAGTTCCAGGTCGCTGGCTACCGTCGCTTCCTCGGGCTGCAGAATGATTCCCCCCAGCGGCACCTGCTTGGAGACTGTTTCCGGGGCGTCCAGAATGCGCGGCAAGTCCAACATGGACTCCGCCAACTCGTCAGGGCGCGGCGGTGGCGGGACCAGCGGACGCGGGAACTCAATAATGTTGTTGGCGTCCGGCATCAGAACAGGCGGTTCCTCCACTTCCTCCGGCATGGCCGCAGCCGCGGTCGCCGCCTCCGACCGACTGGGCGGCGGGCAGGCAGCGGCGCGCGGGGAGTCAGGGACGCAAGTCGGGGAAGAATAGGCCGGAGGATCAAATTTCAAAGCCAACGAGGGATATCGGGGCGGCCTCCTGGTTCTGCGGGAATGGTAATTGTGCAGGCGGGCGGCCACTTCCTGCCGCCACTGCGGGCCCTCGGCCAGCAACTCATCCGAGCCATCGCTCACAGCACGCGCTGGACAAGGCTCGAGCGCCGATTGCGAGCACAAATCTGCCGTATCCACCGCACCCGCGGACAGCGGTGTCTCGGCAGGAAGTTGGTCCTCCGTTGTTCCTGCTGTAAAGGGTTGGACGCTCTCTATTACGGAATCGCAGGCGGTCGCGGCCTCATCACGATTCGCAGTTTCAGCAGGCTCGCTCTCGTTGGCATCGGCGCAGGAAAACGGCGTGCTGTTTACGGGCGGACCGGGGATGAAGCGTGTCCGAGCCGGAGAACTGGCAGCCTCGAGACTGGCGGCAAACTGCTGCTCGCTGAGGTCGCTGCTTTCCGCTTCCAGCAGCACTCCCGCCTCCACCTCCTGAGCCGCGTCGTCAGGGGAAACTCCGGTAGGATAAAAGCGGGGCCGCACGCGAGCCGGCCGCGAATGAGTGCCGCGGTCCTCGCCGCCACTTGAGGTGCAGGACATAGGTCGTTGGAAAATCGCCAGGAGCACGGAAAGTCGCCAGGCGGCGCCGCGCAGCATCAGCGTGTGCCTTTGCCTGCATCGCTGTGCCGTGCTAAGTTTCAAAAGTTCAACGACACCTAAACTAGCAGGCGGCGCGTGCGCTTCTGATGAATCTCCGCTTTCGAATCCTTATCACGGCAGCCTGGCTTTGTCATCTGCTGTTCACCGTTCCCATAGTTACCAGCCAGTTGCGTCCACGCGCCTCCCTGGAATTTCCTTCGGTAGCGGGCTTGCAGCCGCCACCCTTGGAGCTTCAGTTGCAGCCGCCGACCGCGGCCTGCAGCGGAACCATTACTCACGTCCATTCTCCGGGGCAGCCCCTGGAGACCATTATTCAGGCCTGCGAACAGGAACGCACGGGCGGCGTTTACAAAGCCAACGGCAATGTGCTGCTCACCCACGGCAACTACCTGCTCTACGCCGACCACATGACCTACGATCCCAAAAGCGGAGAAACCACGGAAAACGGCCACGTAATTCTGGATGGCGGTCCGCACGACGAGCACCTGGAGGCTACCCACGGCACCTACAATGTTCGCACCGAAGTGGGCACCTTCTACCAGGTAAGCGGCACTCTAGGCATGCGCTTTCACGGGCAACTGGTGACCCTAACTTCCTCCAATCCCTTCGCCTTCACCGGCAGGGTGGTGGATAAGCTCGGGCCCGACCGCTACGTAGTGCACCACGGCACGGTTACTTCCTGCGAAGTGCCCCATCCCATCTGGACCTTCAATGCGCCGCGCGCCGTAGTGGAAGTGGGCGGCGACGCCAAAATTTACCGCAGCACTTTCCGGGTGAAGGGAATACCCACATTCTTTATGCCCTACGCCACCCATCCGGTGGATCACCTGGGACGCCACTCCGGTTTCCTGATGCCGAGTTTTGGCACCTCCAATATCAAAGGCATTCTCCTGGGAGACTCTTTCTTCTGGGCCATCAACCGCAGCATGGATGCGACCATCGGAGCAGAAATGTTCTCCAGCCGGGGTTGGGCGGAGCACGGCGTTTTCCGCGCCACCCCCAACCAGAACACTTATTTCGCCGCCACTTATTCCGGAGTCACCGATCGCGGTCTGCGGCTAAAGAAAGGGCAAGTCGGGGCCTGCGCTCAGCAGATCGGTACCATCTGTAAGCAGGGTGGCGAGGACATTGGCGCCAAGGGGGCCAGCAATCTGGGACCGGATTTCCGCGCCGTGCTCAACTTCGAGTACCTCAGCTCCTACGTTTACCGCCTCGCCTTTAACACCAATTTTACCCAGGCCATCAATTCGGAAGTCACATCCAATGCGTTTATCTCCAAAACCTTCAACGGCTACTCGCTGAACGGGCTGGTGGAGCGCTATCAGGATTTTCAAAACACCATCGCCGACAATGTCATCACCATCCGGCACACCCCCAGCTTCGATTTTTCCAGCGTTGACCGCCCCCTGGGGCACTCGCCGGCATACTGGTCCTTCGACACCGGAATTGACGGCCTGTCCCGCAACGAGCCCACAACAAGCGCCAGCGGCGCCAGGACTTTTTTCCGGACCGCGCCCGAAGTAGGCCGGTTCAACTTTCGCCCCGACATCTTGCTGCCTCTGCAGTTCCATGGCTGGGATTTTGTTCCCGAAGTAGCTGTGCAGGACACCGCCTATACTCAGAGCCTGAATCCGGTCCCCGGAAACGTGGGTACTCCCAGCAGCGAAGCCATCAATCGCAAGGCCGTGGAAGGGACATTCGAACTCCGCCCCCCCGCGCTCTCCCGCGTCTTCAAGAAAAAGCTCCACGGCCTTAAATTCAAGCATGTAATCGAACCGGTGATCACCTACCGCTATGTCACCGGGGTGAATAATTTCAGCGATATTCTGCGCTTCGACGCAACTGATGTGCTTACCGACACCAATGAGGTGGAATACGGCATCACCAACCGCCTCTATGCCAAGCAAACCCAGGTCAATGATCCGGATTGCGAACTCCAGCCCTCATCCTCCAGCCCGGAATCGGGGCAGCCCGGCAGCGGGCAGTCGGGCCAGCCTGGCGGCCCGGGTGAAAGCGGCAACTCCTCCCTCCCAGCGCGGGGAACCAGCGAGGGCACCACGGCCTCGAAGACAGCCGCCAAATCCGCTGCAGCGGCTGATACCGACCAGTGCCAACCGCCGCCAGCCCGCGAAGTCATCACCTGGCGGGTGGCCCAAAAACGATATTTTAATCCCACTTTTGGCGGCGCCCTGGTTCCCGGACAGTCCAACGTGTTCACCAGCACAGTGAATTTCACCGGTATCGCATTTCTCAGCCAACCGGCAAATTATTCCCCGATAATCTCGCGCTTGCGTATTCAGGGCAGCGGTGCGGACGTGGAATGGGATTTAGATTATGACCTGCGGAAGGGCCACATTAACGCCAGCACCACGATGGTGGGCTGGGCGCACGGACAATTCGGTCTGGGGGGAGGGCATTCCTTCCTGCAGGCCCCGGGACAGCAGTTGCCCACCACCAACCCGCTGGCTGTGCCCCTTAAATTCAATCAGTGGCGCATCATTGGCCGCTACGGCAATGGCAACCGCCACGGCTTTAACGTGGCCGCTATCGCGGGCGTGGATGCCAACCTCAATGCCTTACAGTTCTCAATCTACCAGGCAACCTACAACTTCAACTGCTGTGGGCTGACCTTCGAACTGGAACGCTTAGCCCTGGGCCTGGTGCGCGACGAAAACCAGTACCGCTTCGCCTTTTCCCTGGCCAACGTCGGCACCTTTGGCACCCTGCGCCGCATGCAGCGCCTGTTCTAGGCGGCCTGTTCTTCTGCCTCTGTACCCGAACGGCGAGGAGATTTAAGATTACTGCTCGCGTGCCAAGCCACGGCGAAAGAGGAGGTAGGCGATGCTGAGCAACAGGCGTTTCGCTTGGTTCATCGTGGTCTTCCTGCTGGGGGTTGCTCATTTACTGCCCGCGTCGGCGCCGGGCACATCTCTGGGCACGGTGGAGTTCCCCTCTTCCTGCACTCCGGCGGCGCAAAAGACGGTTGTGCACGGCGTTGCCCTTCTGCATTCCTTTCAATATCAGCAGGTGGAGCAGGCGTTCACCCAGGCCGCCGGGCAGGACCCACATTGCGCCATTGCCTGGTGGGGCAAGGCCATGGGCTTATATCACCAGCTGTGGGATTTTCCCAGCGAGGCCACCTTGCGCGCCGGCTGGCAGGATATGCAACAGGCGGAGAAGATTGGCGCCCAGACCGACCGCGAACGCGCTTATATTGCCGCCGCCGCGGCCTTTTACCAGGACAATCCCAGGTTGAGCCATCTGCAGCGCCGGCAGGCTTACTCTCAGGCCATGGCCCAGCTGCATCAGAAATTCCCCAACGATGACGAGGGTGCGGCCTTCTATGCCCTGTCCCTGGCCGCCTTGGCGGAAGATGGTGACAACGAAATGGCCAACCGCAAGCAGGCCATCGCCATTCTGCTGCCGCTGTTCCAAAAGTACCCTGATAATCCCGGCATGGCCCACTACCTGATCCATGCCACCGATACACCCCAGCTCGCCTCGCAAGGACTGGAAGCAGCGCGGGCTTACGCCAAGATTGCACCTGCCTCCTCACACGCTCTGCACATGCCTTCGCACATCTTCATCCGCCTGGGACTGTGGCAGGATTGCATCACTTCCAACCTGGCAGCAGCCGCGGCGGCCGCGCAGGCCACGCGGGCGCACTTGGCCGACGCCGGCTACCAGTTTCATGCCATGGACTTTCTCGACTACGCCTACCTGCAGAGTGGGCAGGATGCCAAAGCGCAGGCCCTGATCGGGGAGCTCAAGAGCGTTCCCGGCGCGGGCGCGGAGGAAATCAGCGACGCACAGGCCCGCTTCGCGGCCCGCAATACGCTGGAATCCCACAGTTGGAAAGAAGCGGCGGCGCTGCCCATTCCTAAAGTTAAACTCCTCTGGCAGGATGACACTTACTTCGCCCGTGCCATCGGCGCAGCGCGCAGCGGCGATGTGGGTGGCGCCCGCCAGGACTTGAACCAGCTGAAGGAAATAATCACTGCTCGCGAGGCACACAATAAGCAAATGGGCAACACCGGTTATCCCGGCGAAGCCATTGATCTGATTGAAGCCGAAGCCTGGCTGGCCTTCGCCGAGGGCAAGGGCGATGCCGCCCTGGCGGGTATGGAGAAGGCGGTGCAGCGGGAGGAGAATGAAGGCGTCACTTACGAGCGCGCGCCGGCGCGCGAGATGCAAGGCGACATGCTGCTGGAACTCAAGCGGCCGACCGACGCCCTGGCCGCCTATAAGGCCGCTTTGCACGATTCACCACGTCGCTTCGATTCTCTCTACGGGGCGGCCCGCGCCGCCCAACTTTCCGGCAATGCCGCAGAAGCGCGCGAATACTACGCCACCCTGGTGCAGAGCTGTGAGCCCGGCGCCGACCGCTCGGAACTGCAGGCAGCAAAAGACTACCTGGCTAAGCACGAGCAATCCGCGGAGTAGTACCGCTTCGCCGTTGTGCCCCGCTCGTACTAACATATGGGGATGGTAAGCCTGCCGGAGCTCCCGGAATTGCCAGATCTGCCGGCCAAGCGCCAGCGCCTGCAAGCCCACTTGCGCTCGCTGGGCCGTACGCTGGTGGCCTATTCTGGCGGAGTGGATTCCGCTTTCCTGGCCGATGCCGCCCATCAGGTTCTTGGCGACAACATGCTGGCGGTAATTGCCGATTCGCCCAGCCTGGCCCGTTTCCAACTGCAAGATGCGATTGCCTTCGCGCAGGAGCGGCAGATCCCGCTGGAAGTGGTGGCCACCCAGGAACTGGAGCGTCCGGAGTACGTGCGCAACGACGCCGGCCGCTGCTTCCATTGCAAGGATGAGCTGTTCACCCTGATGGAGGAATTCCGCCGGCAGCGCGGCTTCCAGTGCATCGCCTACGGCGTGAATGCGGACGACCAGGGTGACTTTCGCCCCGGGCAGGAAGCGGCACGGCAGCACCAGGTGGCGGCGCCGCTGCTCGAAGCCGGTCTGGGTAAGCAGGAGATTCGCGAGCTGGCGCGGCAGGCCGGACTGCGGGTGTGGGACAAGCCCGCGTCCGCCTGCCTTTCTTCGCGCATCGAGTACGGCCGCCCCGTCACCCGCGAGGCCCTGGCGGTGGTGGAGCAGGGCGAGGAGGCGCTGCGCGGCCTCGGCTTTCGCCAGTTTCGGGTGCGCCATCATGGGCAAATTGTCCGTATTGAAATTACCCGCGAGGAACTGCCTCGCGCCCTCGATCCCGACATGACCGAGAAATTCACCCGCATTTTCAAAGCTCTGGGCTTTACCTACGTAACCCTGGACCTGGAGGGCTTCCGCTCCGGCTCTATGAACGCCTTGCTGCCGCTGGACCAGGTTCGCCGCAGGGAGTGAATAGTCAAAACGATGTGGCGCGGGCGACCAATGTGCTCGCCGGCCAAAGGGGCTGAAGCCCACCTTGCCTGAAGCCTGATTCCCCGAACCAAAGTTCGGGGCTTCCACGATTTGCCGCCGCTGCAACAGTCAGTGGTGGAGGGGCTTCACTCGCCAATTATCAATTCGTAAATCGTCAATTTCCTCATGGCTCCGTGTCTCCGTGGTGAACTAAGCTCTGCAAATGCGTTACTCCCGCCTCTCGTGAGATAATCTGGTTTATTCCCGTGTACAGGCGGTTCTTAGTGCTTTTGGCGCGACGCGGCTCCATTGCCCTGCTATTGCTGTGCCTGGGCTGCACGGCCCAGTCCGTGGACCAGGACGTCACCCGCCGGGTGGACCGCCAGGTCCGCTCCTACTACAACATTCCCGCCCGAGTGCAGATCACGCTGGGCAAGCGCGAACCCAGCGAATTCCCCAACTATGACAAGGTGACCCTTACCTTCGCAGATGGCGGCCGCAAGCAGACGCACGAGTTCCTGCTCTCCAAGGACAACAACACGCTGGTCCGTTTCACCAAGCTGGATTTGACCAAGGATCCGTATGCCGACCTTATGAAGAAGATTGACATCAGCGGGCGGCCGGTGCGCGGCAATAAGGAGGCCAAGGTCACCATCGTGAATTACGATGACTTTGAATGCCCATTCTGCGCCCGCATGCATGAAACCATGTTCCCCGGCGTCTTCGACCAGTACAAGGACAAGGTGCGGATCATCTACAAGGATTACCCGTTGATCGAGATCCATCCCTGGGCCATGCATGCCGCCGTGGACGCCAACTGCCTGGCGGCGCAGAATGACGAGGCTTATTGGGATTTCGCCGACTACGCCCACGCCCACCACAGCGAAATCACCGGCGACAACAAAACCACGCTGGCGCAGCAGTTCGCCAATCTCGACCAGATTGCCCTACAGCAGGCGCAGAAGCATAATCTCGACCAGGGCAAGCTGCAGGCGTGCGTGAAAGCGCAGAACACGGACGCGGTGCGGGCCTCCATGCATGAAGGCGACCAACTGGGGGTGAATGCGACGCCCACCATGTTCATCAACGGCCAGAAGCTGGATGGCGCGGTGCCGCCGCAGGAATTGCGCGCCACCCTTGACCGCGCCTTGCAGGATGCGGGGGTTCAGCCTCCCGTCCAGCCGGCGCCGGCGGCCCAGCCCGCTCCCGCGGCTCCGCCCAAGCCGCCAGCGCCCGCGGGTAAAACCGGGAAATAGGAGCAGTCCAGCCGTTGGGTTCCAGCCGTCAGGTTCCGCAGCAGCCGGGTCGATTCGTCAGTCCTCGGCCGGGAGACGGGCTCAGCTTTGTCCGCCGAATTCGTGGAGGAAATTTGACAATCAACTTACCGCACGCCCGCAAGGTGCTGACCGCGGCCCTGCTTGCCGCCACCCTGCTCGCTTTTCCCGCCTGCCAAAGGAAGGGCTCCAGTCCTGACGTCATGGCCAGGATCAACGGCCGCGAAATCACCCGCGCCGAAGTGGAGAAGTACTTCGATAACCAGACCTCGGGCGCTCCCCAGCAACCCACCGGGGAACAGGCTTCCAGCCTGCGCCTGAGTATTCTGCGCCAGCTCATTGACGACGAAATCCTCATGCAGCGCGCCGAGAAGCTCGGCCTGCTGGCCACCGACGAAGAGGTCAACCGCCGTTTGAACGAGATCAAGGCTCCCTATACCAAGGAGGAATTCGACAAGCGGCTGGAGGCAAAGAAAATCAGCCTCGATGATTTCAAGCGTGACCTGCGCCGCAGCCTCACCGTGGACAAGGTGCTCAACCGCGAGATCACCTCCAAGATCAACATTACCGACCAGGACATCACCAGCTACTACAACGCGCACAAGTCGGAGTTCAACCTGATCGAGCCGCAGTATCACCTGGCCCACATCCTGGTCACAACCGCCCCCAATCCCCAGGTGCACAACCTGAAGAATGACAAGGCTCGGAACGAGGCGGAAGCCCGCAAGAAAATCCAGACGCTCCTCAATCGCCTGGATAGCGGGGAAGACTTTGCCACCCTGGCCATGAATTACTCTGAGGACCCGGAAACGGCGAGCAACGGCGGCGACCTGGGGTTTACGCCGGAATCGTCGCTCAAGGGCACCGACCCCGCCACCCGTGACGCCATCAGCAAACTCAAACCCGGCCAATACAGCAGTATTATTCCCGTGGTTAACCCAACCACGCACCAGCTGTTTGGCTACCGAATCGTGAAGCTGATTGCCAAGGAGCCCGCCGGCCAGCGCGACCTTAACGATCCGCGCGTGCAGCAGGCCATCCGCGAGCAACTGCGCGACCGCCGCGAGCAACTGCTCAAAGCCGCTTTTTACGAGGAAATCCGCGATCAGGCCAGGGTAGAGAACTTTTACGCTGAGCAGATTCTGAGCCAGGCGGGAAAGTAGCAAACACCAGTTGTCAGTTGCCAGTGGCCAGTTGTCAGTGAGCCGGCCAGGATGCCGACAGCACTGTGGAAGCGCATGGCGCATTGGAAGCGCATGGCTTTAGCCATGCGGAATTAGTGCCAAAACCATGCGGGCTTTAGCCCCTGAGGGCTTCTTTGACATTTTGCGCATGGAACAACAGGCGGAAGGGGGCTGAGGCCCAATTATCCCGCTTCTCTCCGTGCCTCGGTGTCTCTGGGGCAAAATCCTATTCCACAATTGCCAGCACATCGCCGGCGTTGACCGCGGCGCCCGGAGCGGCCAAAATTTTCTGCACCACGCCCTTCTTGGGCGACTTCAGCTCGTTCTGCATCTTCATGGCTTCAATCACCAGTACGCCCTCTCCGGCCTGTACCGCGGCTTTTTCCTGCACTAACAACCGAACCACCTTTCCCGGCATGGGGGCCACCAGCTTCTTGATGCCATCGCCGGCTCCGGCGGCCTGTCTGCGGCTACGCAAGGAGCGCGGGTCGCGCACTTCGGCCGCGTAACGCGCACTGCCCACCCAGAAGTGCAGGTCCAGAGGCGTGGCTTCGCGCTTGACCTCGTAGGCAGTGCCGCCAATTACGATGGACAGCACGTTAGCCCGCGTCAACACCGCGTCCAGCGCGACTTCGCGTCCGTTCAGGCGGCACTTCCATCCTGCCTTTTCGCGCACCAGTTGCAGGCGGTAGTCGGCGCCGTCTATGTTGACGTCGAAAATCATAAAGAGCAGCTCTTGGCTGTTGGCTGGCTGGCAGAAGCGGGCCGGCAGCCGAGGGACGCCTCGTCGCGGGCTATCAGCCATCAGCTCTCAGTTTCACTCACTGCAGCGACTCCGCCCTCCCCGCCTGCTTCCAGCCACTGGCGCCATTTTTGGCGGGCTGGGTTCGTGCACCCGCAGAGCCGTTCCTGGTGGCCGTGGCCTGCTCCAGCAGCGCAAACACTCCCGCGGCGATGGCGGCAATGTCTGGATGTTCGCTCTTGACGGGATCGGTTTCCGGGCTGGCCAGCAGGCGATCCAGAAAACCGGTGTCCAGCTTCCCGGCCATGAACTCGGGATTCTTCAGGATGCGGCGGAACAGGGAAATATTGGTCTTGATTCCGCCCACGAAGTACTCATGCAGGGCCCGGCGCAGGCGCATGATGGTTTGACGGCGGTCGCTGCCGTAGCCGATCAGCTTGGCCAGCAGCGGATCGTATTCCAGGGGCACGCTCCAGCCTTCGTACATGCCGCTGTCGCGGCGGATGCCCGGTCCGCCCGGAATGAGCAGCAGAGTAATCTTCCCCGGGCTGGGGAAAAAGTTGTTGTCCGGGTCCTCGGCGTAGATGCGGCACTCCATGGCATGGCCGCGCAACTGCACCTCCTGCTGGTGGAACGGCAGCGGCTCGCCGGCGGCGATGCGGATCTGCAGATGCACCAGGTCCAACCCAGTGACCATCTCCGTCACTGGATGCTCCACCTGCAAACGCGTGTTGACTTCCAGGAAATAAAAATTCTTGTTTGCGTCCACCAGAAACTCGACCGTGCCCGCGTTGGTGTAGCCCCCGGCTTCGGCAACTTTGACCGCGGCTTCGCCCATGCGGCGCCGCATTTCCGCGTCTACGACGGGCGAAGGCGACTCCTCCAGCACCTTCTGGTGGCGGCGCTGCACCGAGCATTCGCGCTCGCCTAGCCACAGGGTGTGGCCGTGCTCGTCGGCCAGCACCTGCATCTCGATGTGGCGCGGGTTCTCGATGAGCTTCTCGATGTAAATTTCGCCATCGCCGAAAGCGCGTTCCGCCTCGCTGCGGGCGGCATCGAAGGCGGAGCGCAGTTCCTCTCCCGCGCGCACCAGGCGCATGCCCTTCCCACCGCCCCCGGCCGCCGCCTTCAGCATGATGGGATAACCCACTTCCTTTGCCACCCCCACCGCTTCGGCGAATTCCAGGCCGCGCGATGAACCCGGCACCAGGGGTACGCCGGCGCGCTCCATGGCTTGACGCGCGCGGGTTTTCGAGCCCAGCAATTCCATGGCCTCGGCGGTCGGGCCGATGAACTTGACGCCCTGCTCCTGGCAGGCGCGGGCGAAGCGAGGGTTTTCAGAAAGGAAACCGTAGCCGGGATGGATGGCGTCAGCCCCGCTGCGCCGCGCCACCTCCAGGATCTTTTCCATGTTCAGGTAGGACTCGGTGGCCGCGGCCGGGCCGATGAAGTACGCCTCGTCGGCGTGGCGCACGTGCAGCGACGCGCGGTCCACCTCGGAATAAACTGCCACCGAGGGAATGCCCAGCTCGCGGCAGGCGCGCATTACGCGCACCGCAATTTCACCCCGGTTGGCAATCAGGATTTTTTTGAACATGAAAACCTATGCGAGCCGCAACACAAGGTTTGATTGTAATTCACGCCGCCAGGGCGTGTGCGGGCGCCGGGTTTCGCCCGTGCTGGGCGGCGCATAGCTTGCTGCCACACAGGTATCTGCAAAACGAAAACGCCCCTCCCGCCTGTGGGCGGGAGGGGCGCTGTCCTGAGGAGGGAGGGAAAGCTTTACTGATTCTGGCTGGCCGGCTGTTCCACGATGCCGCCCGGGCTCTGCGCCGCCTTAGCCGCCTTGGCTTTCTTGGTGGCCATGGTCTTATCCACCCACTCGTCAGCCGTCTTCAGGTCGGCTACCTGCTGATCGGGGGTGTCACATTCGGTGTCTGCCTTTTCGCGATACATCAGGTTCATGTAGGCCATGGCATCGTCGTAGTCAGGACGCAGTTGCAGCGCCTTGTTGAGCACGTCAATACCATCCTGGATGTTGGCCCCATTGAGATCCTTCAGGTGCTGGCAGACCTTCTTGTCCTTCAGGCTGTCATCCGGCTTCAGCCCCAGTTTGGCGCGCTCTTCCATGCGCGGCTGGTAGCACTCGGTCCAGTCAATCACACCGACAGAATAGTAGGTTTCAGGGTCGTTGGGATCTATGGTTGAGGCCTTGCGGTAATACTCCTTGGCCAGATCGAATTTCTTCATCTGCAAGTAGAGATAGGCGATTCCCTTGACGCTGTTGATCTGCTGCTCGCGGCTGGGATTACGGCCCAGCACCTGCTTGTACTGGTCAATGGCCTGCTCCGCATTGCGGTTGTTATCCGGCGTGTCCGCCCCGGGAACATACTGCTGGGCGTAGGCGGTGGCCAGATATAGGCGGGCGTTGAGCAGGGATGGGTCCAGGGCGACCGCATTCTGGAACCGGTTAATGGCCTCTTCAAACTTGGCATTCTTGTAGGCCTGGACGCCTTTATTAAGCTGGTCGCGCGCTTTCAGTTTGTTGCAACCGGCGGCGAAGAGCAGCGCCAGAGCGGCGGCCGACAACATCACTACTCGCACGCTTCTGTTCATTTGGTTTATTAGTCCCCCTTGCCGAAAAAGCTAAGGGCCTCCCTGTTTCTAGTTGCGGGCGAGATCCCGGTTTTAGGCGGAGCGGCCCGGCTGAACTGCGAACCGCAGCTCAGGCGGCAGTCGTGCTGCCGCCTGCCCGGAAAACTGCCCTGGTATTTAGCTGCCCGCCTCAATTTTGGCGGTGATGAGCCCAACCTTGTCCACACCGGCAGCGTGCGCGATATCAATCACGTTGGCTACATCGGCGAATGGAATGCCGTTGTCGCCCTTCACGAACATGACTTTCTCGGCGCGCGTCTTGTAGATGTCGGTCAGCCGCTGTTGAAGATTATCCCAGTTTGCGTCTTCCTGGTTGATCTTCAAGCCGGGGTTCTGCCCCGGACCGCGGTCAATCACCTGCACCACGATGGTACGGTCAGGTTGGTTCTGCTGCTGCTTCTGGTTGGGCGGCGGTGGCTGCGGCACCAGCGCATCCAGCCCTTTGGGCGTGAGCGGCGTGATGACCATGAAGATGATCAGCAGCACCAGCAACACATCAATGAGCGGGGTGACGTTCATGTCCGCGGTTGGACCGCCACCAGAACCTCCAATTGCCATTCCCATAGTCGCTTCTCCTACTGCCCCGTGGGCGCGACAGGCGCCGGCGGCGGTGTGGCTCCGGAAGTGTTCTTCCGCTGTTCGGTCAACAGGCCCAAATCATCCACTCCGGCGGCGCGCACGTTGTCCACCACCTCAACCACGGTGCCGTACTTGGCGCGCGCGTCAGCCCGGACGAAGACCCGCTTATCCACCCGGTTGGCCAGGCGGTCCTTGATCTTTTCCGTCAGCGCATCCGGCGTGATCTGATCGTTGCCGAAGAAGATCTTGCCGTCGCGCATGATGGCCACCAGCAAGGCATCTTCCTTGTCGGCGTCGGCCATTGGCGTGGGGTTGTTGACCTTGGCCAGGTCTACGCTCACGCCCTTCTGCAACATGGGCGTGATGACCATGAAGATGATCAGCAGCACCAGCATAACGTCCACCATGGGCGTCACATTGATGTTGGAGTTGACCTTGGCGCCTTCGTTTCTTTTGTTAATTGCCATGGCTTGCTCTCCTTTGCGCGGAATTCACTTTCAGCTGGCCGCGGGAAACGGTGAGCCGGCGCAGAACATGCGCCCGCCTTGCCGTTGGCCCCGGTTCACCTACCGGCGAACGCCCCGGCGCTTCAGGAAGTAGTCAATCAGTTCGCTCGACGAGTTATCCATCTCCACGTCGAAGGCTTCCACGCGGCTGGTCAGATAATTGAACATCATCACGGCCGGGATGGCGACGAAAAGACCGACGGCGGTGGTCACCAGCGCTTCGGCGATACCGCCGGCGACGGCGCCCAGACCTGTGGCCTTCTGCTCGGAAATGCCTTTGAACGCGTTCAGAATGCCGACCACGGTGCCGAACAGGCCGACGAAAGGAGCGGTGGAGCCGATGGTGGCCAGGCCGCTCAGACCGCGCTTGAGTTCAGCGTGCACGATGGCCTCGGCGCGCTCCAGGGCCCGCTTGGAAGCTTCAATCTGCTCGCCGGGGATGTCACCGGACTCGGAGTGGGCGCGGAATTCCTGCAGGCCCGCGGTCACTACCTTGGCCAGGTGGCTCTTCTTGTTGCGCTCGGCTACGCGGATGGCTTCATCAATCTTGCCTTCGCGCAGCGCGCCCGCCACCGCGGGAGCAAAGGCCCGCGACTGCTTGCGTGCGGCACTGAACGCCATCCAGCGGTCAATCATCACGCCGATGGACCAGCCGGACATGATGAACAAAATGATAACTACCGCCTTCGCCAAAATACCCATCTGGTGCCATAGCGAAATCGGGTCCCATCCTACGGTGCCGCCTTCCTGGAATATCCACGAGGCGTACACGGAGGCATGGGTAAGGGCTGCGTTAGCTGCGTGTGCTACGAACATGAGTGACTTTTCCTCCTCAGGAATGTCGTGACTCGGTACCGCGAACTGCTGTAAAGCTGGTCTGCAAGCGATTACAAAAGAATCAAGCGTGGACCTACTCTGCGAAGCATGCGCTGGAATTTGGATTCAGGACCAGCGCGCAGGGTTGGTGGCCTGCAGTCTACGCGTCCGGGGACCAAAATGCACGCGGACGCCAACCGCTTGATTCAAAACCGGGGCGCGCCCCCATGGGCTCACCCCGCCAGAGCTCTTTCTAGCCGCCAGCCAAGGTGAAATTCACCGTGATCTGGGTTTCCACCGCTACCGGCTCGCCGTTCAGGAAGTAGGGCTTATAGCGCCACTGCCTCACTGCTTCGATGGCCGAGGGGGCCAGCATAGGATGCCCGCTGATCAAGCGCAGGTTCTCGATGGTGCCATCCTTGCTGATCTCCGCCTGCAATACCACCGTTCCCTGAATGCGGGCTTGCCGCGCCAGGGGCGGATACATAGGCTGCACGCGATGGATAAGCAGGCCCTGGGAAACGCCCTGGGAGACGCGCACCCGCTGCGGGGTTGCGACCTTGGGCACAGCCACGGGAGTGGAGCTGATGATGCCGCCGATCACGCCGCCCATCTGTCCGCCGGGCACACCACCAGGCACACCGCCCACCACGCCCGCTGAGGCCATCACCGGCGGCGGCGCTTCCTCTTCCTTGATCATCTCCACCTTTTTGGGAATCTTGGTGGGTGTGCGCAACTCGCCGTTAATGATGTCGGTCTGCACAACCTTCACCACCCGCTGGGGCACAGCCGCCGCAGGTGGAGGCGGCGGAGGGGGCGGCGGAGGTGCTACAAGAAACGTCATTAACTGCTGCTTGGGCAGGGCTTCGGTGTAAAGCAGCGGGATCAAAACCAGAACGCCCACCAAAGCGATCTGGAGCACAAATGAGATCGTCGTGGTCATTCCCCGCTTTGTGGTTAGCCTGCCTCCTGACTCCAGAAGGCTGTCCTCAAACATGGAACTTCCTCCGTCTTCTTACCGTTTAGACACCACAGAGCCGCACTTTGCTCCCGATTGGAAGTGAGCCGACCCAGAAATGTTGCCGCCCCCTTAATGGGGGAAGGGCCGAATTCTACGCCTTTGCCCGCACTTTTTCGCGGCGATTTACGCTCGGCGCCGCCGGCGGCGTCTGGCGGCCGCTGCTGGCCCGCCGGGAGCGCCAATCCTGATAAGCCACCAGCATGGGCGCCGCCACCGCGATCGAAGAATAGGTCCCGATCAGAATGCCGATCACCAGGGCGAAAGAGAAGCCCCTAAGTACTTCCCCTCCAAAGAGATAGAGGGCCAGCACCGTAAGGAACGTCAGACCGGAGGTGAGCACCGTCCGGCTCAAAGTCTGATTGATGCTGCGATTAACTATGTCGGCCATCTTCTCCCGCCGCAAAAGCTTGATATTTTCGCGGATGCGGTCGAAAACGACGATGGTGTCGTTCATGGAGTAGCCCACCAGGGTCAGGATGGCGGCAATGACGGTGAGACTTATCTCCTTATCGGCCAACGAGAAAGCGCCAACCGTGATGAGCGTATCGTGGAAGCAAGCCACCACAGCGGCCACGCCATAGATGAGTTCAAAGCGGAACCACAGATAAACCAGCATGCCCAGGAGCGAGTACACGATCGCCCATTTGGCCTGACTCTGCAGTTGCTTGCCGACCTGAGGACCGACTACGTCCACATTGCGCACGCCAAAATCTGAGAGGGCAAAGCCCTGCTTCATGGAATCCACCACCGCCGGGGGCACAACCCCCTTCAGGTCATCCATGGAGTTCAGCACGCCGCTTTGTACGACGTCGCGCTGGTGCACGATGGCTTGCGCCATCTGCTCATAGCGCTGCGCCGCGTCCGTCCCCAGATGCAGAGGATCCTGGGCCAGCAGGTAGGCTTGGAAAGTCTGGGCGCTGGCGTTGTTTAAATCCTGCTCACCGGGAGGCAGCCTGGTTTCCAGGGCATTGATGATCTGTGACCGTCCACGATCGAGCGCGGCTTCGCTGGTCTCTTTCTCCGCCAATCCAATCAGGACTTCGTTATTGGTGGCAGTACCGAAACGCTGAATGCGCGCGCTGTGCAGGCCGGCGCGGTCCATGAGCGAACGAATTTCGTTAATATCCGGGGAGTGGGTAAATTTCACCCGCACCAGCGTGCCGCCGCGGAAGTCCACGCCCAGCGGCACACCGTGCCAGAACAGCATGGAGCAGACGCCAGCCACGCTGAACACCAGCGAAAAGGCGAGGAAATACCACTTTTTGGCGAGAAAATCTATGTTGGGACTGCGAAAGAATTCCACTTAGCTTTGGCCCTCAAGTTAACTTTGCATTCGGCCGATTAACGCAAAATCGAACCAGATATTACCCGATACTGAGCGCTTCTCCCCGCTGTTTGCGGTTGAGCACGTAATCAAAAATCACCCGCGAGACAAACACCGCGGTAAACAGGTTGGCCAGCAGGCCGAAAGTAAGGGTGACTGCGAAACCCTTCACCGGGCCGGTACCAAAAATAAACAAAATAAAAGCGGAAACGATGGTGGTCACGTGCGTGTCCACAATCGTTATCCAGGCATGGGCGAAGCCCTGCTCCACCGCCGAAGGAGGCGTTTTGCCATTGCGCAGTTCTTCCCGAATGCGCTCAAAAATGAGCACGTTGGAGTCAACGCCCATGCCTACGGTAAGAATGACTCCGGCGATGCCGGGCAGGGTGAGAGTGGCTCCGCTGTAGCCCAGGAACCCGAGCAAAATGATCAAGTTCAGAATAAGGGCCACGTCGGCGTTGATGCCCGCCCCGTGGTAGTACACCAGCATGAAGATGAGCACCGCGAGCATGCCAATAACCGCCGCCCGCACGCCATCACGGATGGAATCGGCGCCGAGCGAAGGCCCGACCGTGCGGTCTTCCAGGTAATGAATGCTGGCGGGCAGCGCGCCGGAGCGCAGAATCATGGCCAGGTCCTTGGATTCCTGCTCGGAAAAGCGGCCATTGATGACGCCGGAATCGTGAATCTGCTCCTGGATGGTGGCCACTTCCTGAACCTTGTTGTCCAAGACTACCGCCAGTTTATCGCCCACGTGGGAGCCGGTGAAGGCAGCAAAACGGCGGCCGCCCTCGTTGGTGAGCTGGAAGGTGACATCGGGACGGCCGTTCTCGTCCTGGCTGGAGCCGGCGTCGCGCAAGTCGCGGCCGGTAACCGCGGAGGAGCGCGAAACCAGGTACCAAACTTGATGGGGCTCGCCGCCGGTGTCGCCAATGCTCTTGCCCGGCATCAGCACCGTGCCCGGGGGAAGAACGCCATTGTTGGCGCTAAGGGCTTCCTGCTCACTGGAATAAGGGCCGCCGAAGGCCTGGCGAATTTCCAGCATGGCGGTGGACTGCATGATTGACTTGACGCGTGCGGGGTCGTTCACGCCGGGCAGCTGAACCAGAATCTGGTATTGCCCCAAGCCATGTTCCTCGATCACAGGCTCACTAACACCCAGCTGGTCAATGCGGTTGCGGATAGTCTCAATGGCCTGCTGCACCGCCCGGTTCTTGAGCTGGGTCAGCTGGGAAGGCTTCATAGCCACAGTGTAGGTGTCCTGAGCGCCGGAATTGAGGTCGTACTCGGGCAGGTCGGTGGAAACGATATCGCGCAGGTCGGAACTGTGGTCCGCCGAAACCCCTTTCACCACGATGTGGTCGGGATTATTTGCGGGGTCAGACTGGGCAATGTCAGCAAAGGCGATGTTTCGGCTGCGCAGGGAAGCCTTCAGGCGCTCGATGGCCTGCTGGGCGTCTACATTGACCGCATCATTCACCTGCACCTGCAGGATGAGGTGGGTGCCGCCTTTGAGGTCCAGGCCCAGGGAAATGCGGTGCTGGAGAGCCTCCGCCAAGCCTTGTCCGGAAAAGCTGGAGGGGATACCGAAAATGCCGTACACGAACAACAGGAGGACGGCGATGATGAAAACTGATTTCCAGAGCAGGTTTTGCTTCATAAAACTGGGAGACTACCTTGAAAATACCGGGTATTTTCGCCGGCTGCAACCGCCTACGACTTGCCACCTTCCTCGGGATTAGCCAGGGAAACGACCGCCGAGCGCGATATCTCGAGGCGCAAATTATCGGGCGGCACACGCAACTGCAGGGCATCGTCGCGCAAGGAGATGATGGTTCCGCGCAGGCCGCCGCTGGTGACCACCTTATCGCCCGCCTTCAATTCGCCGAGCATGTGCTGCCATTTTTTCTGCCGCCGCTGCTGGGGCATGATCAGCAGAAAATAGAAAATCGCGAAAATCAGTATCAGCGGGAGCAGGCCCCAGCCCAGCGCTCCGCCACTATCCTTGGCCTGTAAGAAGGCCGCCACCAGGTATGTTTCCATGAAACCTAACTAACCTCTTGCTTCGGCATGACAGGCTCTGGATGCCCAGAGCTTGAGATCACTCTCTAGTTACCTGCAGGAAAGCTCATGACCCCTGTTGTCAGGCCGGTACTTCCTGGACTCAAGAATGAACAGGGGATTCGACTACGGTTTCGGTGTGGACTGTACACCAGAAAGAAGAGCCCACTCCCCAAGTTTTATAGAATGCCGCACGGCTCGCATAGTGTCAAGGTAGTAGGCCAGATTGTGGACGGTGTTGAGGACCTGTGCCAGAACCTCATTGCCGGCGTAAAGATGGCGCAAATAGGCGCGCGAGTAGCGGGCGCAGACCCGGCAGCCACAGCGCGGGTCGAGCGCGCCTTCATCCTGGGCATAGCGCGCCTGCTTGATGGAAATTCTTCCTTCCGAAGTGAACAGCAAACCGTGGCGGGCGGCGCGCGTGGGCAGGACGCAATCCATCATGTCAACGCCCATGGCGGCGTAGTGCACGATTTCTTCGGGAGTGCCCACGCCCATCAGGTAGCGGGGGCGGTCGGCGGGCAGATAAGGCAGGGTGGCGGCGACAATTTCCTGGGTCAGAGCGCGCGGTTCTCCCACGCTCAAGCCGCCGATGGCGTAGCCGGGAAAGCCTATCTCCACTGTGCGCTGCGCCGATTCGCGGCGCAGGTCAGGGTACATGCCGCCCTGGATGATGCCGAACAGGGCCTGGGTAAAGTTTCGAGCTTCCAGTTTCGGGTTTCCCGGCAGGTCGTCGGGTTTTGAAACTTGAAACTCGAAACTTGAAACCTGCTCCCCGGGCTGGGTGCTGACCGCTGATGGCTGAGTGATTCTCCCCTCCGTCCCCGCCCACGGCACCTCTCGCTTATGCTCCTCAAAGTAGCGCTTGCTCCGCTCCGCCCAGCGCAGGGTCAGTTCCATAGAGGCGCGGGCGCGCTGGCGCTCGGCGGGGTGTTCGGTGCACTCGTCAAAGGCCATGATGATGTCGGCGCCCAAATTGATTTGCGCCGCAATGGCCGTTTCCGGGCTGAGGAAGTGAGAGGAGCCATCCAGATGTGAGCGAAAGGCCACACCTTCCTCACTCACCTTGCGCAGGTCGCTGAGGCTGAAAACCTGGTAGCCGCCGGAGTCAGTAAGAATCGCGCGCGGCCAGGACATGAAGCGATGCAGGCCCCCCAGTTTGCGTACCTGCTCCACTCCCGGACGCAGGTAGAGGTGGTAGGTGTTGCTGAGCAGGATTTCGACGCCCAGATCTTCCAGCAGGTCCTGAGGCACGCCCTTGACGTTGGCCAGGGTCCCCACAGGCATGAAGACCGGCGTTTCCACCACGCCGTGCGGGGTAAGCAGGCGGCCGGCGCGGGCGGAATCG
Source organism: Terriglobales bacterium (assembly GCA_035496875.1). Lineage (GTDB taxonomy): Bacteria > Acidobacteriota > Terriglobia > Terriglobales > Acidobacteriaceae > JAICWP01. The sequence continues at coordinate 25,076 of DATJEH010000113.1, forward strand.
AGTTGGGCATCAATGGCGAAGAGGAGCGGCATTGCGGACGATGAGATTGTAGCGGAGGGAGAGCCATGGTTGGCCAATTGGCTGCTGGTGTGGCGGGAGCCCCACCTACCTCGGGGAGACTTCTCCGGATTGCATTCGTATTGAAAGTAATCTTTTTCTCCGGTCGCCCACGCGCATCCGCGGAGAACACGCGCATCCGCGGAGAAGAAGTTGATCTTTAACCCCGAGGCGGTTGCAGAACTCGTTTGATCAGCAGCGGCGTCTTGCAAAATGCAGGGGTCCTTCACCTCGCGCTTCCTCTCTCGCAAAGCGGGATCGGTCGCGCTCGGTTAAGGATGACAGGAAATTATTCTCTTTACCTATGTTCGATACAGCTGGAGGTGTGGCCTCCCGATGACGTGTGAGCTGACGAGGTGAGCCGCACGCAGGCCGGGGCGCCCCGCGCCACAAGTTTTCGTAACGCCACAAGATTGCAGCGAGGCTAACTGGCGGCAGCGCGCAATTCGGGCAGGCGCTGGCGCAATTGCTCGAGATGATGCCGTTCGTGTCCGGCAATGACGTAGAGCAGCGCGCGCACCGAGACTTCTTTCCCGTTGGCAACGCCCCGGCGGCCATAGGCTTCGGCAGGGAAGCTGCGAAACAGCGCCAGGTTGGCGCGGCGCAGATGCTCAAACTCCTCAGCCAAATCCTGTAAAGTGCGCGCGCTGAAGTTCGACTCGCGCACATAGTCGTCCTGTTCCCAGCCAGGGATGGGCTGGGCGTCGCCGCGGGCAAAACGCAGGGCGCGGCAGGACATGAGGCGCTCGGCGTCGCACAAGTGGCCAACAATTTCCTTGATGTTCCATTCCGCGGGCTTGCGGCGGGAGGTCGCCTCCCGCTCGGAAAGCGGGCGCACGAAGGCGAGCGTCTCTTCGATTTGTTTTTCCAGCAAGTCCACAATGTCGCCCTCGGGCACGCGGCGGATGTAGCTTTCAAGGCCGGCGGAGTATTCCGAAGCCTGCGGGCGGGTGGTGCGGAAGGAAGACATGGGGAGATTTTATGGGAGCATTTAGCAGTTAGCAATTAGCACTTAGCCATTGAAGTGGGTTCTTGGGAACCGCCAACAACGTTCAATGGCTAAATGCTAAGTGCCAAGTGCTAATTGCTACTCCAGCAACTTCTGCATCTCGGCATACGTCACCACACCTTCCAGCGAGGTGTAGGTGCCGCGCTGCCGCAGTTCCTGAGCCAGGCGGCGCAGCACACCCAGTCCGGCCAGCATGGGCTTGGAGCCCAGGCTGACGCGGGCCACGCCCAGGCGCTGGAGTTCGGCAATGGCTGGGAAGCCGGGGCCGGCCAGGATGTTGATGGGAAATTTCACATCTCTCACAAAGCGGGAGATGAGTTCAGGCTCCTTGACGCCAGGCAGGAATATGCAGTCCGCGCCGGCATCGCGGAAAGCGACGGCACGACGCAGGGCGTGGTCGTAACGCGATTCAGGCGCGCCCACCTGGTTGAGATAAACGTCAGTACGGGCATTAATAACCAGAGGCACACCGGCATTGCTGCCGGCTTCGCGCACGGCGCGGATCTTCTCCACCGCCAAAGCAACATCCATCAGCGCCGTATCGGATGCCTCGGTGCTGTCCTCCAGGTTCATGCCCACGGCGCCGGCGGCAATAACGGCAGCGGCGGTGCGCGCCGCGTCTTCCGGGCGCGCGCCGTAACCGGATTCGACATCGGCGGTGACCGGCACCTGGACAGCTTTGGCGACGCGGGCCACCACCGTCAGCATTTCATCTCGCGAGATGCGCTGGCCATCGGGATAGCCCAGAGAAAAGGCTACTCCGGCGCTGCTGGTGGCGATGGCGGGCACGCCCTCCGCTTCCAGAACGCGGGCACTGGCAACGTCCCAGCAATTTGCAAGAACGAGAATGTTGGGGCCGTGATGGAGCTTACGGAGTGCATCGGCGAGCGATTTTTGGCGAGCGGGGTTCATGTTGGAAGCAATCAGCCGTCAGCACTCAGCATTCAGCCAATCACGCTCATCTGTGAAGCCATGCCTCATACCACGTTCAGGGGGCTGACTGCTGATGGCTGAGTGCTGAACGCTTGGGTTCCACACCTCATTACTGATTGCCGGCGGCCTTCACCCGCTGCATAAACTTGCCCAGGCTGACCACGGCGCGGCTGACGCTACCGCAGCCGATCTCCTGATGGCCGTCGCGGGCGCTCACGCGAAAAACATAGAAGCGGCCGTTGGCGGCTTCCAGCGTAGCCTCCGCTTTGACCAGGGCGCCCACGCCGGTGGCGGCGCGGTGCTCAATGTTGATGGCTGTGCCTACGCTGATCTCGTCGCCTTCGCAATAGGGTTGCAGGGCGCGGAAGGCCGCTACTTCCATCAAGCCGATCATGTGCGGCGTGGAAAAAACCGGCGGCAAGTGGGGATCGTGGTAAGTAAGTGTGTCCTCAAACGCCACCTTGTGTTCGGCTTCGCCGCGGGCACCAGAGGGAACGGACTTCATGGGCATAAATCTATCATGTCGATGAGTTGGCAGTTAGCCGTTGATGGTTCCGTTTACTCCCCAATTTTCGGAAGGGCGGGATTGTCATCCCTCGACTTGCGCTCGGGATGACAGAGAAAAGCGGCAAGGGTCATTTAGAATATAAGGACGCGGGGTGGGGTGCTTCCAGAAGCTTTGTGATGCAGTTCACAGAAGAATACGACGTGGTAGTGGTCGGCGCCGGACATGCCGGGTGTGAAGCCGCGATGGCGGCGGCGCGTCTGGGCCTGCGCACGGCGCTCTACACGCTCAACGTGGACCTGATCGCGCAGATGTCGTGCAACCCAGCGGTGGGCGGCATCGCCAAGGGGCACCTGGTACGGGAGGTGGACGCGCTGGGCGGCATCATGGGCGAGGTGACCGACGCGGTCGGCATCCAGTTCCGATTACTGAACACCTCGCGCGGACCGGCGGTGTGGTCCCCGCGGGCACAATGCGACAAGCAGGCCTATCGCCTGAAGATGCGCGAGGTGCTGGAGTCGCAACCCAACCTCAAGATCAAGCAGGCGGAAGTGGCGGAGCTGATTGTGGAGGAGCCGGGAGACAGGAGTCGGGATTCAGAGGATGGGCGAGAGCCGACGGCCGAAGGCCGGCAGCTGCTCTGCCGCGGTATTCGCCTTCGCGACGGCCGCACGGTGGGCGCCGCCGCGGTCATCATCACCACCGGCACTTTCCTCAACGGGCTGATTCACTGCGGCGAACAGCAGTATCCGGCGGGGCGCAGCGGCGAACCTCCTTCGGTGCTGCTGGGCGAATCGCTGAAGCAGCTGGGCCTGCGCGGCTGCCGCCTGAAAACCGGCACGCCGCCCCGGCTCGACGGGCGCAGCATTGACTGGTCACGCTTCCAGGCGCAGCCAGGGGACGCAGACCCCACGCCTTTCAGCTTCCGCACCCGGCGCGTGGCCCACGCTGATTCGCAGGTGCCGTGCTTCATTGCCTACACCACCGAGGAAACGCACCGCATCATCCGCGAGAACGTGCATCGCTCGCCCATGTACAGCGGGCAGATTAAATCCATCGGGCCACGATACTGTCCTTCCATCGAAGACAAGATTGTCAAGTTTCCCGATAAGGAGACGCACCAGCTTTTTCTCGAGCCGGAGGGGCTGAAGACGCACGAAATCTACGTCAACGGCATGAGCACTTCCCTGCCGATTGACGTGCAGATGGCCATTATCAAGTCGGTGCCGGGGCTGGAGACGGCAGAGATGCTGCGCCCCGGCTACGCCATCGAATACGACTCGATCGACCCTACCGAGCTGCAGCGCACGCTGGAGACGAAGAAAATCGGACGCCTGTTCCTGGCCGGGCAAATCAACGGCACCAGCGGCTACGAGGAGGCGGCGTGCCAGGGCATTATGGCGGGCATCAATGCCGCGCTGAAAGTGAAAGGGGAACCGGCGCTGACGCTGGACCGCACCGAGGGGTACACAGCCATCCTGATTGACGACTTGATCAGCAAGGGCACGAACGAGCCCTACCGCATGTTCACTTCACGGGCGGAGTTCCGCCTGCACCTGCGGATTGACAACGCCGACCGGCGGTTGACCCCGCACGGGCGCCGGGTGGGGCTGATTTCCGAGGCCGCCTGGACCGAGTACGTTGCGAAACAGGAACGCATGGCAGTGCTCAAGCAACTGCTGGAAACGGCGCGCGTGAACGGCCTGCCAGTAGCGCTGGCGGAAAAGGTGGGCAATGTGGCGGGCGCCACCTACGCCCAGTTGCTCAAGCGCCCGGAAGTAGACATAGTGGAACTGGCGCCGGCGCTGCGGGAACTGATGCCCCGCTTTTTCGAAACTTGTGCGGGCACAGCCGCCCCTTCGGCAAGCTCAGGGCAGGCTCCCGGCTGCGGGAGTGAACCTGACTCGGCTCTTCCTTCCGCCGTACGCAACGAACTGAAGTCGGTGGAGACCGAAATTAAGTACGCCGGCTACCTGGAGCAGCAGCAGCGCGCCATCGAACGCCTGAAAAAGGCGGAACAGCGCGCCATTCCGGAATGGTTCGATTACAAAAACGTGAGCGGGCTTTCGCGCGAGATGCAGGAAAAGCTGCAGCGGGTGCGGCCGCGCACCCTGGGCCAGGCCAGCCGCATACCCGGGGTAACTCCAGCGGCGGTATCGCTGGTCAATGTGTACATTGAAATTCAGGCGCGGCGCGCGCCGTGAGGCCTTGCCCGGACGTAAAGAGCGGCAAACTGCTCAGCTCTTTTTCTTGTCCATTTTCGGCTTGGATTCCTTCTTCTCTTCTTTCGCTTCCGGTTTACTCTCGGACTTATCCGTTTTACTTTCGGACTTAGGACCGGCTTCGGAACTGGAGCTCGCCGACGACTTGCGCGCATAATCGGTGACATACCAGCCAGAGCCTTTGAACTGCACCGCGGGCGCGTGCAGCACCTGCTCCACTTTGCCCCCGCACTCGGGGCAGCGGGTTACCGGCTTGTCGGAAAATTTCTGAATGCGCTCGAAGCGATCGCCGCACTTCTTACATTCGTACTCGTAAAGTGGCACCCCAACTCCTGAAGAACGAGAGACTCTGCCTGTGATTCTAGGTATGGGCCGGCGGAACGTCAATTGCGGCGCGGGTTCTGCCGCGGCAACCTGACCGTCAGAGCGGCCTTCCGCGGTGTAGACTCGGGCCATGAGAGCGACGGAGAAGCCGGAGGGCAGGGGGATGCTGTTCCTGGTGGGCACGCCTATCGGAAATCTCGAGGACATCACTTTGCGCGCCCTGCGCACGCTCAAGGAAGCGGACCTGATCGCCTGCGAAGACACGCGGCAAACGCAGAAGCTGCTGACCCACTACAACGTTGCCACCCCGACCATCAGCTACCACGAACATAATGAGATGACACGCTCAGCGGAACTGGTGAAGAAGCTGGAAGAAGGCGCGCAGGTGGCGCTGGTCACGGACGCCGGCATGCCCGGCATCTCCGATCCCGGGTACCGGCTGATTGCGCTGGCCATTCGGCACCACATTCCTGTAGTTCCAATTCCGGGCCCGGCTGCATTTCTGGCGGCGCTGGTGGCCAGCGGTCTGCCTACCGACTCCTTTCGCTTCAGCGGTTTTCTGCCCGCCAAGCAGGGGCAGAGGCGGGAACTGCTGGAGAGCATCACGGAGTCGCCGCGCACGCAGGTATTCTACGAGGCGCCGCACCGCATTCGCGAAGCGCTGGAAGACGTGGTGGCGGCGCTGGGCCCCGAACGGCCCGTGGTAATCGCCCGCGAGGTCACCAAGCTGCATGAAGAATTCCTGCGCGGGCGGGCGGAAGAGGTTCTGGAAACAGTGAAGTCGCGCGAACTGAAAGGGGAAATCACGCTGCTCATCGGCAAGGCCGAAGCCGGTGCGCGTCCCGCCACGGGCACGCCAGCAGTGCGCGAGCGCTTCCAGCAGATTGTCGCCCAGGAGAAGCTGGACGAAAAAGCGGCGCTGAAAAAGGTCGCCAGGGAACTGGGCCTGTCCCGCAGCCAGGCCTACCGCGAACTGCAGCGCGGCAGGTAACTTCTTATTCCGCCGCGGATGGACGCGAAAAGGCGCGGATTAAAGAACAGAACAGGGTTAGGGGTTTACCTCGCGGCCTTGCGCAGGAGGCGCATGGAGAAGGCGCTGATTCGCGAAATGCAGCCGAAGGAACTGGCAGAAGTCGCGTCCTTCGCCAAGCTTTCCCAGCCCGATTCGGGGAAGCGCGCGCTCGCCTTGGTGGCGCTGGTTGACGGCCAGGTTGCGGGCTATGCCGAAATGGCGCCCACATTTTTTAATTGCGAGTTTATCTCTCTGCTCAGCGTTCACCCCGCGCATCGCCGAAGGGGGGTTGCGACGGCTCTGATGAAGGCGGTGGAGGCCAGGTGCCAGGGTGAAAAGTTATTCACCTCCACCAATCTTTCCAACCAGCCCATGCAGGCATTGCTGGGAAAAATCGGGTATCGGCGGTGCGGGATGGTCGAGGACCTGGACGAGGCAGATCCGGAACTAATCTTCGTCAAGCGCCTGACAGCGTCGTCCGGCTAGCGGCTACTGAGTTCCCAGCGGGGCATCAATGGTGCCGACATAGCCGGTGCGATTGTCGCGCACCCCCAGGCGCAGGTCTTTGGCATCCTTCTGCGGGTCCAGATCCATGTGCAGCAGCATGCCGCGCTGCATCAACTGCTTGTAATCGTCAGCGCCAAGTGTCTGATTGGCGCGCATGCTGGCGTTCTTGAGCATCTTGCCGGAGGAGGAGAAGAGCGCGGCATAAAAGCTGACGTCAATTTTCTTGCCGCCCTTGGCGTCTTCGGCCGAGAAGGTGTTGGCGTCTACCAGAAAATCCACGCCCAGCTTGCCCTTGTTCTCCGCCGGCGGCTTGACCCGGGCGCTGAAGGCCACCAGGGTAGCAGGAACCGACTGCACCAGGGCGGCTGCCAGGACGCGGTCCGAGTCCCTGCCCTTGAATTGCGAGAGATCAATGGCGAAGTATCCTGTGCGGTGACGCAGGCTGAGCTTGTCCCGGTCCAGCTTGAGGGAAATGCGCCGGTACTTCCCGTCCCACTTGCGGTCGGAAGGGTAGTAGCCTAAGGTGTAAGAAGAGCCTGTACTCTGCAGGACCAAAGCCACCGAGTCCTTAATCTCATTCTGATTGATGAATGCCTGCCCTCCGGTTTCGCGGGCAATTTCGCGCATGGTGCCCTGTGTATCGCTCAGCTGCGCCGCCCTGGCCTGGGCCACATCGCTGGGATTGAGCGGCTGAAAGGAAGCCAAATCATCCATACTGGCCTCCATGCCGCTGGCCAAACCGCGCACGTCTACGGGGTAAATGGCCACCTGCGCACTGGCCAGGCGGGCGGATGTTTGCTGAATTTCGCTGCTGTAGGACTGGCGTTCTGTGGCCGCTACGGTTCCAGCGGCACGGGCGCCCAGACGCTCCTGGTCCATCCCGGGAAGGACATCGGCCAATTCTTCGCCGCTCACGTTCCGGTTTTGAGGAATGAGAGTGAAAGGAAATGAGCCGGTCAGCCACATTACGCTCTTGGGACCGGGGAGGCCAGCCAGAGCGCGGGCGAGAGTGTCCATGGCGTTGAGGGTAATCTCCACCCGGCGGTCGTGCACATAAGAGCCCTGAGCATTTTGAAATTGCTGCAGGCCATAAGAGGCCATGATCGTCGAATTGGCAGGGGTAAGCGGGAAGCTGTATACGACAGATGCTTCGGCTTTGCCGGATAGAACCTGCGGGGGAGGCATCGTGTTGGGAAGATCGGGATTGGCGGCCTTGGCCAGCTTCTGCTCCTGCGGAGTGTATTTCTCGAGCGCGGCCTGCAGAATGTGCGGGTCGCTGGTAAAGTCCTGCAACTCACGCAGCGAGTCGGTGAGGGTAAAGATGGCCATGCGCTGGTTGGGCTGAAACTGCTGCTTCAGATACTTCAGCATCTGGGAGCGGGCGTAAGCCTGGTCCTTGAAGGAAGTATTCACCGCGTCCAGCAGGATTACACTCACGGATTGCGGCGGCGTGCGGTACTCAGGACGGTTGGAGTAGATGCCCGGCGGAAGCGGCGCGGCGCTGGGAGCAGTTCTCTCCCCGGGAGCAGAAAACACGGCAATCTTCTGCGATTTGCCGTTTTCTTCGATTTTGAAGTCCTGGGCTTTCAGATCGGTAACCGGCTTGCCCTCCTTGTCGGTCACCACGGCGTCCACCAGCACCAGATGCGTGGTGACGCGAATGGTAGGCGGGGGAACCTGCGCGTCGCTGGTCTGCTGCGCCAAAACCAGATTCTGGCCAGCGAGCATGGCAAACAATCCAAGCAGGGCGGGGAGTTGGCGAACAAAGTTGCCTAACATGAGGGCTCCCTCTGGCATGTTCACGAGCGGGCAACGGCTTGGCTGCTGCGGTGGTGAAGGGCCCCGGACGGCGAAGAGAGCAGGAAGCAAAGGGAAGTGGAATCGGGTACGGAGCGATCCGCCGGTACTTGCCTGCCGCGTTGTTCCGCCAAGGTAATGCCTTAGTTGCTGCCAGGAACGCCCGAATTGTAACTCAAGTTGGGGGCCCGGGCCGAGACTTTACAATTCCTCCGCAGCCCCTCATGGTTACCAAAACGGTCCGGCGTTCTACGTCTCCGGTAACCGGCCGCCGGGCCTCAGGGCGACATCTAACCTATTGCAAATCAGCAGCTTGGCACTGGTATACAAAATACGCGGAGTGATATCAGGCGGGCATTTCCCGTTTGCCCCTGACCCGCAGAACGGCTAAGCTTGGAAGAGCATCCTCCTGCCGTAAGCGACTGGAGGCGCCACCCAGAGACGCATGGAGAGGATACTGGCCGGCATCGTCATCGTCCCGGGCGTGGTCGCCCTGCTGCTGTTCCTTGTCTTCACCTACCTTTACCAGCAGAGCCGGCAAGCCTACTTCCGCGCTTGGCAAATCGGCTGGGGAGCCTACTGCGCCTATTACGGACTGGTGGCGATGGACTACTACGCCGCGCATCCTTCGCCCGTGGCGTACTTGATTTCCAACCTGCTGCTGGTGGGGATGGCGATGGCCATCTTCATCTCTACCCGGCTGATGGAGGAGAGATTCCGGTTGCTGCGCTCCGACTACGTGGTGGCCGGAGGTCTGGTTGCAACTGCTGTTTGGGGCCTGGTGGCCCGTTACCAGCTCGGCGTGTTTCGGCTGGATGTGGAGCCCCAGCCCCACCTGCGACTGGAGGTGGCCATCGCGGCGGTGCTGCTGTTCTGCGCCGTGCGGTTCTACCGTTACGCCCGGCAGCGCGATTCGCTGGGCTACCACCTGCTCTCACTGTCGCTGATTCTGTGGTCGGTGCTGCTGGCCTTCCGCCAGTTCCACTACCGCTTCGAAGAACTGTTTGGACGTTTCGGGCACTTCCTGGGTCCGGTGCCGCAAATGCTGCTGGGCATCGGGATGCTCATGGTGCTGTTTGAAAATGAACGGCGGGCCGTGCAGGAGAACGCGCTGGCTTTTTCCACGCTGGAAGTGGACACCGGCACCTTGCTCACGCCGGAGGAACTGAGCCCGGGGATAGAAAAAATCCTGCACCGGCTGGCGCGGCTGGTGCCGGCAGCGCGCGCCTGCCTGCTAATCAACGAAGGCTGGCGGGCCGTGTTGCCTTCGGCGCAAACAGGTTTCAGCGACGAATTTGTGCGCCAGCTGGAAGAACTGCGGGCCAGCGAATATCTCAGCGAGTTGGCATATCGCGGAGGCGGAGTAACCACGCTGCACAACTTGGCTCAGGGCACGGACCCGGTGGCTCCGGCAGCCGGCGGGCAACTGGCGCGGGTACGGGAGGCATTGTCGCGAGAGGGCGTGCGCAGCCTGACCGCGCTCAACCTGCAAACGCGGGAAAATAATTTCGGAGTGATCGTAATTCCCCACACCCGCAAGCGGCTGTGCAGTTCCTCGCAAACGCGGCTGCTGCTGGGCGTGGCCCTGCAGGTTGGCATGACCCTGGAGAACTACGTGGTCATGCACGAAGCCCACCGGCGCAGCAAGGAATACGAACTTCTCACCGAAATCGGCAAAGCCATCAGCTCGCGACTGGACAAAGACGAAATCCTGCTCACGGTGAGGAAAGAACTGGGCCAGCTATTCGATACCAGCTATTTTTATATCGCTTTTCAGGAAGGGGAGGAAATCCATTTCGAGCTGGAATTCAACGACGGGCATTTACAGCGCAAGCGTTCGCGCAAGGCGGCCAACGGGATCACCGAGTACATCATCCGCAGCGGGCAGCCCTTGCTGGTGCGTTCGGAAATGGACAAGACGCGGGAGCGCATTGGCGCGCGCTTTGTGCCCGGCCGCCCGGCCAAATGCTTTGCCGGAGTGCCTATCCTGCTGAACGGCAAGCCGGCAGGAGTGATGGCGGCCATGAATGTGGAGCGCGAGTTCGCCTACGAACAGCGTGACCTGGAGCTGCTGCGCACCGTGGCGGGGCAGGTGGCGGTGGCGGTGGAGAATGCCCGCTTGTTTGCCGACCAGCAGGAGCGCGCCCGGCATTTGTCTTTTCTGAACAACGTCTCCAAAACCGCCATCTCCAGTGAAGACGCGCAGCAGATGCTGGCTGAAATCGTGGGCGAGATCCAGAAGAACTTCCAGTTCGACCACATTGGTATCGGCATACTCGACTATGCCACCAAAGACATCGAGATCAAGGCGGAAGCGGGCACCACCGCCAAGGCGCTGGGCAAGCGCATTCCACTGGGCGTAGGGATTGTGGGACGGGTGGCGCGTACCAACGAAATGGCGCTGGTGCAGAACACCGACGACGGCCATCTGCTGGGCATCCTGCGGGAATCGCGCTCCGTGCTCTGCCTGCCCATCACCTACAGTGAAAGCATGCTGGGCGTGCTCAACGTGGAGAGCCAGCGGGAAAACGCCTTTAGCCCGCAGGACGTGCTCATCATGAACACCCTGGCCGACCTGCTGGCCACGGCGCTGCACAACGCCTTCGTGTTCCAGAAGCTGCAACAGCAGTCCATTACCGATGGCCTTACCGGCATTAAGACGCGGCGCTTCTTCTGGGAGGCGCTGACGGCGGAGTGGCGGCGCGCCTCGCGTTCCGGCCGGCCTTTCTCCGTGGTGATGGTGGACCTGGATAAGTTCAAGCAAGTGAACGACAGCATGGGCCACCTGGAAGGCGACCTGGTGCTGGCGCGGGTGGGACGATTGCTGGAGCAGAAATGCCGGCAGTCAAACGTGGTGGCGCGCTACGGCGGCGATGAGTTCGTCATCCTCATGCCTGAAACCGGGGTAGAGCAGGCGCAGATTCTCTCCGAGCGCCTGCGGCTATGGATTGCCACCGACCCCATGCTCAGTGAGCGGCAGATTACGGGCAGCTTTGGGGTGGCCAGCTTCCCTTTGCACGGCTCCACCGCGGAAGATTGCCTGCGGGTGGCCGATGCCGGTATGTACGTTTCCAAGCATGCCGGCGGCAACCGCGTTTCCACGGCCGAGGAATACGCCGAGGGTGAAACCCTGGCGGTACAGCGGCAGCTCATAGCCGGCTACATTGAGGGCTTCCTGCAGCGCGAGCACACCGGGCCGGAATACGCCGAAGAACTGGTGGTCACGCTGAAGAAATTCTGCGGACCGGAAGGCGAATGCCACCCGGAGGTATTGAAAGAGGCGATCGAGGTCCTTTGCCGCGCCGCCGAGACGCGGGAAGTTCACGCCGCCACTCACGGCGAGTCAGTGGCCAAATACGCGCGCATGGTGGGACGCGCTCTGGGCATGGAAGCCGACGAACTGGCTGACCTGGTCTATGCCGGACGGGTGCACGATGTGGGCAAGATTTTTCTGCCGGAAAAAATTCTCAACAAGCCCGGAGCACTGACCGAAGACGAGTACTACCTGGTGAAGATGCATCCCAAGGTGGGGGGAGAAATTCTGGCGACCATTCCCGGCAGCCGGCGCCTGCGGGAATGGGTGGAGCACCATCATGAGAACTTCGACGGCAGCGGCTATCCCGCCGGCCTCCGTGGGGAGGAGATTCCGCTGGGGGCGCGTATCCTGCACGTGGCTGACGCCTACGTCAACATGACCACCGAACGCCCTTTCGCCAGCCCGCGCACACCTGAAGCCGCCATGGCGGAACTGGAAGCCCTGAGCGGCACCCAGTTCGATGGCATGATTGTGCGCATCCTCACCCGCCAGCTCAAGGCGGAAAAGGCGACCACGCGGGGCAGCTAACCTTCGTGTTCCCACTCAAGCCAAAACTGGATTTCCAGCTGTCATGTTGAGCGAGGGCGGATGCCCGAGTCGAAATACCCCTCCGCAGATGGCGCCGCAGAGACTGCCCGAGGGACTTTCTGGTAAGACTCAGAGTCGCTAGAACGGGAGTGTGAGAACTCCATGGGACCGCAGCCATGGTACTCACTAGAAAGGGGTGCTTCGACTCCACGGGCCGGTTCGAAAGCGAACCGACCTGTTCCGCTCAGCATGACATTTCAGGAACGTTTCAGTAGGCAAATCCGTCGGGCTGGCTGATGGCTTCGTTGTGCGCTTCCTTGTCCACGAACTGCCGGCCGGCGACCAGCGCCTTGCGGTCCAGCTCCAGCAGTTGCGGATTGCGCACCTTGGCCTCGAGTACCGCCACCGCAGTCTCAGAAGAAAGACACTCGGTTTCCTCCAGCAGCGCCCCCAGCAGGACCACATTGGCCACCTTGCCGGCTCCCAAATGGTCGGCAATCTCAGTAGCGGGCAGGCAGAGCACGCGGGCTTGCGGGGCGGCAAAATCTTCCGGCAACTGCTCGCGGTTGTAGAAGATGACCCCGTTCTCCGCCACCTGGGGTGCGAACTTGCGCAGCGAGATTTCGTTCATGGCGATGAGCACGTCGGGATGGGAAATTAGGGGTGAGCCGATGCGCTCCTGCGCCAGGCACACATGGCAATGGGCGCTGCCGCTGCGCATCTCCGGGCCGTACGAGGGCAGCCAGCTCACCTCCAGGCCTTCGCGCATGCCCATTTCCGCCAGCAACTGCCCCAACAGCAGCACACCTTGGCCGCCGAAGCCGGCAACCTTGATGGACAGCTTCTTCAGATGGTGTTTCGGTTTGGCACCGGCTTGCGCGGCCATGGCAATTTTTTCGCCGGCATCCTTCAAGCCCAGCACCTCGGCCACCGGGCGCTGTGGTGGATTCTTGCCTTCGGGAATGGTGGGCTTGCGATCGCGAAAGACGTTGAGCGGGAAGATGGGGATCATTTTTTCAGCCACCCACTGGCGCGCGTCCACCGGCTGCATGTTCCAGATGGTAGGACAGGGAGAAAGAATCTCGACGAAGGTGAAACCGGCGCCCTCCCGCTGCAACTCCAGGGCCCGGCGCACGGCGCGGCGCGCGCCCATGATGTGCTTGTTGTCGGAGAGCGCGACCCGCTCGATGTAGGCGGGCGCTTCCAGCGTGGCCAGCAGTTCCGACATGTGCAGCGGAAAGCCTTCGTTCGCCGGACGTCGCCCCCAGGGACTGGTGGTGCTGGTCTGGCCGACCAGCGTGGTGGGCGCCATCTGCCCTCCGGTCATGCCGTAAATGGCGTTGTTCACGAAGAACACGGCAATGTGCTCGCCACGGTTGGCGGCATGAATGATTTCGGCGGTACCAATGGCGGCCAGGTCGCCATCGCCTTGGTAGGCAATCACAATCTTGTCGGGGCAGGCGCGCTTCAGGCCGGTGGCCGCGGCGGGGGCGCGACCGTGCGCCACCTGCACATTGCCCAGGTCGAAATAGTAGTAGGCAAAAACGGAACAGCCCACTGGACTGACGAAGATGGTGCGGTCCTGCAGGCACAGATCCACGAGCGCCTCGGCCACCAGCTTGTGCGCCACGCCGTGGCCACAGCCCGGGCAGTAATGCGTCTGGTGCTTCAGTTCCGATTTGCGCTCGAAACGGTCGTAGAACACTTCGGAACGGGAATGGAGCAGTTCGTATTCCGGTTCGGCTACCGCCGACTTTTCGTTTTCCGCCATGAGACCTCTCTCCAGCTGACTGGCTGTCTAGCTATTTGGCTGACTAACGCTCCATGAGCGGTTCAAGCCAGTCAGCTAGCCAGCTTGTTTGCTAGTCAGCTTTCCCTCAGGCCAACGCCGCCAGCCGCGAGAGCAGCTCTTCGTGAATCTCTTCCGCCGCGGGCACGTTGCCGCCCACGCGGTTATAAAACTCCACTGGAACCTTGCCGTTCACCGCCAGGCGCACATCCTCCAGCATCTGGCCGTTGCTCAGTTCCACATCAAGCAGCGCGGCGCAGCGCGTTGCCGCCGCGGCCAGCGCCTTGGAGGGGAAGGGCCACAGTGTGATGGGCCGGAACAGGCCCACGCGAAGCCCCTGCTGGCGGGCTTGCTCCACGGCGGTGCGCAGCACGCGCGAGACGATGCCGTAGCCGACCAGCAGGACCTCCGCATCTTCGGCCATGTAAGTTTCGTAGCGCGGCTCCAGCTGCGACGCCCGCTTGTACTTGGCTTCCAGCTTGCGCTGGTGAGCTTCCAGATCGTCCGGTTCCAGGTAAATCGAGGTTACCAGGTTGGGACGGGTCTCTGGCGTGCCTTTGACCGCCCAGGGCTTTTCCGGCTCCAGCACAGTCTTCAGTTCGAGCTCCAGCGGCTCCATCATCTGGCCGACGAAGCCGTCAGTGAGGACCACGGCGGGATTGCGATACTTATCCGCCAGATCGAAGGCCAGCACGGTAAAGTCGGCCATCTCCTGCACCGAGGCGGGTGCCAGCACCAGGTTACGGTAGTTGCCGTGGCCGCCGCCTTTCACCATGGCGAAGTAATCGCTCTGTTCGGGGGCAATGTTGCCCAACCCCGGCCCGCCGCGCACCACGTCCACGATTACGCAGGGAAGTTCGGCGCCGGCAAGGTAGGAAATGCCTTCCTGCATCAGGCTCAGCCCCGGCCCGGAGGAGGCGGTCATGACCCGCTGTCCGGCGGCGGCGGCGCCATACACCATGTTGATGGCGGCGACTTCGCTTTCCGCCTGCAGAAAGGTGCCGCCCACCTGCGGCAGGTAAAGCGCGGCGGCTTCCGCGATCTCGCTGGCCGGGGTAATGGGATAACCGTAGTAGGCGCGGCAACCGGCCAGGATGGCGCCATGGACGATGGCCACGTTGCCTTTAGAGAGCTGGCGCATGCGAGCCTCCGTTTTGGGTTGCGGGCTGCGAGCCCGGCTTTTTGGCAGCGGGCAAGCGGTACACAGTCAGGGCGCCGGGTTCGGGGCAACAGTAGAAACAAATGCCGCAGCCGGTGCAGCCTTCGCCGGTGTAGCGCGCCGGGTGTACCCCGTAGGCGCTCAGTTCCGGCGCCAGCACCAGACACTTGGGCGGGCAGGATTCCACGCACAAGCCGCAGCCTTTACATTCCTCCACATCAATCGTGACCTTGCCACGCGCTGCCATGTTCACCTCGTTGCCGCCATCGCGGCCGGGCGTTGCAACCACTTGGTGCGCTCGCAGTACTCATAGAGTTCACCGCGAAACTTGGGATGAGCGATTTCGATCAGCGCCTTGGCCCGCTCGCGGATGGATTTGCCATGCAGGTAGGCGGTGCCGTATTCGGTGACCACGTAACGGATGAGCCCGCGCGAGGTCACCACTCCGGCCCCCGGGTTGAGCATGGGCACAATGCGCGACACCGCGCCATCCTTGGCCGTCGAGGAGAGAGTAATGATGGCTTTGCCGTTCTTGGCGCGCGAGGCCCCGCGCAGGAAGTCCACCTGCCCGCCGATGCCGCTGTAGAAGTACTGGCCAATGGAATCGGAACAGACCTGGCCGGTGAGGTCAATCTGCAGCGCTGAATTCACCGCCACCATGTTGTCGTTCTGGGCGATGCGGAAGGGATCGTTGGTATAGGCGGAGGGATGGAACTCGAAAATGGGATTGTTGTCCACAAAATCGAAGAGCTCGCGCGTGCCCAGGACAAAGCCGACAATGATTTTGCGCGGGCGAAAGCTCTTGCGCTCGCCGCTGATCACTCCCGCCTGGATCAGTGGAATCACGTTGTCGGAAACCAGTTCGGTGTGGATGCCCAGGTCGCGGCGGTCCATAAGGTAGGGCAGCACAGCATCGGGAATGCCGCCGATTCCGGTCTGCAGCACGGCGCCATCTTCGATCAGACTGGCTACATTGCGGGCGATGGCGCGGTGCATGTCGGTGATCACCGGCTTGGGCAGCTCGCACAGGGGGCAGGAAACCTCGACAAAAGCGTCAATCTGGCTGACGTGAATAAAGCTGTCGCCGTATGTGCGCGGCATCTGATCGTTCACCTGCGCGATAACGTGACTGGCGCAACGGGCGGCGGTCAGCGTGGTATCCACACCTACGCCGAAGCTGCAGAAACCGTGCGCGTCCGGCGGCGAGACCTGAATGAGGGCGATATCAACCGGCATCTGCGCCGTCTCGAAGAGGTTTTCCACTTCGCTGAGGAACACGGGGGTGTAGTCGGCGCGTCCATCGTTCACTGCCTCGCGCACATTGCCGCCGATGAACATGGCGTTGTGGCGGAAGTGGCCGGACATTTCGGGGGCGATATAGCCGGCTTCGCCCAGGGTCAGGAGGTGGACGATTTCCACGTTCTGCACCTCGGGGGCGCGCTGGATAAGGGCCTTGACCAGCACCTCCGGTTCGGCGCAGCCGGGATGGATGTACACGCGCATGTCGGAGCGCACGGCTTGCACCGCTTGCTCCGCCGTACGCAACTTCTGCTTGTAATCTGTGACCCACTCCATGCGTTTTCTCCCAAATTCAAGCCGCCCCATGGTGCGTCCGGATAGCCTGCGGCGAGCCGGCACGCTCGTAGCCGACTGACACGTAATAAACCGCCCGGTCGAAGAACTGGTCGAGAACCTGCAGCAGCTCCAGCTCGCCAAAAACTTCCACCGGGCGCTCGACCACCGCCTCTTTCAGCAGAAACTCCCACAATGTGTCCTTGGTCATGACCAGGGAAGAAATCAACTGGGTCAGGGGCACGCCTTGAGCGGCGCGGCGGGCGCCAATCTCCAGATAACGCCGCTCCACGTCCGATTCCGTTTTGCCCAGCAGCCACTCGCCCAGATTTCCGTAAACTTCCCTCACTCGCGAGCGCAGCTCGTGCGGCGGGACCTGGGTGACATAGGCGCTGGTTTTCTCGCTGCTGGTAACCCGGTCCAGGAGGGTGCCGGCGAGTTGGTCGGAGTGGGCTTCAATGAGGTGAACCAGCCGATACGCCAGCAACATGACAGTCCTCCACCAGCCCCGCACTCCAGTTTCGAGCTTAGAGGGGGCGGAAGACGGTGATAGATGTCACGAAACGGGGTGACTGGGGTCACGCTGATAAAGCGCTCGGTGGTGGTCAGAATAACTGGCGAGAATAGGCCATATCGAACTGTTGGGAATCGCACCGAGAACAGTGCAACACTTGTCGTAGATGCGGGGATTTCTGAACAATTACTTGCCCCCATTCGCGCCGCGTGGGAGCGTGATCTATTCGAAGCCCTGGCAGCGTACCGGCCGCCGGTTTTTCCTTATACTCCCGGTATGGCTCTCATCGTTTTCCTGCGAGGCGTCAATGTTGGCGGACACAGGACGTTCCGCCCAAGCATCCTGGCAAGAGAACTGAGCGGCTACGATGTTGTGAACGTCGGTGCTGCCGGTACCTTTGTTGTTCGTAAGCCTCCCTCTCGGGCAAAGCTCCGTGCTGAATTGCGCCGGAAGCTGCCATTCGAAGCGGAAGTTGTGCTCTGCGATGGCCGCGATCTTATCCGCCTGGAGACTGGGAATCCGTTCGCAGGTGAACCGTCATCCACGGATGTTGTTCGGTTCGTAAGCATCCTGTCGAAAGCTGGCGGCGTTCGGGCGTCGCTTCCAGTCACGTTTCCGTCAGACGGGGAGTGGCTGGTGCGAGTGATGGCGTCGGAAGGACAATTCGTGTTTGGCATGTACCGTCGTCACATGAAGACCATCGGCTATCTTGGCCAGATTGACAAACTTTACGGCGTGCCGGCTACAACACGGAATTGGAACACGATCATGGCGATCTTGCGGATTTTGAAGGGCTCAAGTTAATTATCAGCCCGCGGTAAACTGTCGCCATAACAACCCATATCGTCCGTTGGGAAAACGCACCGCCATCGGTGCAAAGTTGTTGTTTACAATGGCGATTTACCGTCCCTTCCTGACGGGTGACGCTCCACGCCGAAAAGCTCAGCCGCGCCTGGCGTTCCGTGTCCTGGCCTGGAGGTTTCCTGGACGCGGCGCGCGGGCGCGGCTGAAGCCCGGCTTTCTATCGGGTTAGGTCAGAAAGAACTCGCGGGCCACCTTGCTCCACTCCTGGTTGGGCATGTGAGCGGTCAGGTCGCCGATGGCCACGCCGCCATCCTGGGCCAGCGCGCCCAGCGCAGTGGGCATGTAGCGCTGCAGGCGGTTGGCGGATTCCTCCGTCCACCAGCGGGCCAGAGCTCCCCCCAGAAGATTGCGGAAATTGGTTTTGGCATCGGGCGATTGCACGGTTACCACCCAGCCTTCGCCGTAGGGATCCCGGGAGGCCAGTTCCGGATCCTGCAAGACCGCCTCATTGATTTCGGCCACGCTGCCTTCGACCGGCGAGACCATGTCCACGGCGCTGCCGTCGCGGTGAAGGCTCCAAATCTTCTGCCCTTGGCGAATCCACTGGCCGCGCTGGGGCAGCGTGATGCGCTCGATCTTGCCGGCCAGCTTGGAGGCGAAGTCGTCCAGTCCTACTCGCACCAGAGTGGGACTCTCATTCAGCGCCCAGGTGTGGCCGGGATGGTAGCGCAGGTTTTCCGGCACCTGGAAGCCACCCACCAGACTGGGCCGCAAACGGGCTGGCATGAGCACTTCGCGCTGAGGAGGAGCAACCGCCAGTTCCGGTCGTACCACGACGCGCTTGCGGCTGTAAAAGTGATCCACCAGCAGCAAAGCGGCGAAAGTCAGAATTACGAGTAGGACGGTCATTATGGCACCTCCCCAGCGCAGGCGCTGGCCGATTCTGGCGGCGGCTCTGTTTGCTTGCCACTCGCCACTCTACCTAAAGGCAATCGGCGTGCCGAAGTGCAGAGGAGACACGAGGCTGCTTGCAGCCCGCTCATGCAGCAGGAGTTACGCGATCATGGCTGAGGGTGTTTCGCTTTTAGAGCGGCAAAACGCAACCCCGAGTTGTTGCGATTCACCTCGGATAAAACTGCTGTATTTGGCGCGTTTGGGCGATCGTCGGCGCTAACGCCCGTGCAATGCGTAGCTTAGCAACGCGCCGACAGATGTTGCGCTTCGCAACAGGCTGGGATGAAGAATGCAACTACAACGGCGGCGACGCTTCCGGAAACTTGCATGAACCTAGAAGCTCGAGACTTATTCAGCGGCTTTGCCCTTCACCACAATCCCAATGAGCAGGGGCTCGCCCGCCTGCATCTTCAATTTATCCGCGAACACCCAATGCTCCTGGCCGTCGTTGCTGATGGCAGGCGCCGTATCGCTGGGTGGCTGCACCAGGTTGATGGGACCGGGATGCGCGCTGCCAGTCGCCTTGCGGCTCAGCGTGACTAACTGCTTGAAATCGAATTTCGCGGCGGGGTCGGAATCATCGGCCGCTCGTATGAGCAGAGCGAAATCGCGGTTATCAGCGACGCCTAAGTGGTTGCCGTCATTGGGCAAGAGTTCGTAACGCAGGGTGTAGAGACCGGGCTGAACCTGCTGGCCGCGATAATCGGTGGCCGGCTTAGTAAACGAAATCACGCCGATCAGCGTGGATTCAGAGAGCTGCGGAAAAAGCGCGCCCTCGACGTCAGATTTGCCGCTGGAGGGCACGCCGGCGCGCAACCAGATTTTGCACCACTCGCTGCCATCATCCAGAAGAACGCGGTAGCCGGCCGGCTCCAGGGCCTTTCTGAGCGCATCCGAGGCGGCGGGATCAGTAAGCGGTCCAATGGGTTCGACTTTGCCTGCGGCAGCGGCAAACAGGGCCGGCGCCAGCAGCAGAATCGTGGCGAAAACAGCAACGGTGCGAGTGCGCAAATTCTCCTCCTGAGACAAGCAGGATACTCCGTCAGGATTGGCCGCCTCAAGCCGTCGCAAAAAGCAAAGCGCGGAACCGAGGAGAGTTCCGCGCTTGCATTTCTGAAGCTGAGTTCAGCGAGCGAACGTACCCACAAAAGCGCTGCGCTTGTCGTGGAGTTCCCAGGACTCACCCAGGTCGTTGCCCTGGTACTTGTCGGTCATGGCCACCACCGGCATGGCATGCGCGGTTTCAGTGAGCGGCGGATAGTAGGTGTGCTCGTTGCCGCAGAAGTGGTCCTTATCATTGAGACCGCGGGTCTGCACGGTCACGAAGCTGCCGGCGCGGAGGAAAGCAGCGCCATGGTGCTGGTGATCGCGCAAAACGGCAAAGTCCACGGGCGCGGCCACTACGCGCTCCACGCTGCCCAGCAGCTTGCCGCCCATGTGGCGGGCAAAACTGCTAAGCGCGGCCTGTTGCTGCGGTGTGGCTTCGTCGTCCACGATCAGGATTGCCTTGGCGGGATAGGGATCGGCATAGGGATCGCCCAGGGTGGCATTGGCGCGAACCACCGCGACCACACTATGGCCGGCCAGACTGACGCCGTCCCAGCCGCCGCGCTGCACATGCCAGGCCATGATGGCTTCCTGGCCATTCAGGCCGACCTCGCCGTTGGCGAAGCAGGGCCCGGTCCAGACATCGGCGCTGCGGGTTTCAATGTAATCGCCGCTGATCTGATCGGCGGCCAAGGCGCTACCAACGAGCACAAACACGGAAACTACCAGCATTGCAAGCAGACGAAATTTCATGAGCTACTCCTCACCCCTGAGGTGTCTTATCTATTTTCCGCCAAAGGGAGGGGAAAGGGAAGGGCGGGGGCCGATTTGTAAATTGCAATGTGTTGCGTGAATTGCGAGCTAGGCCCCTGATGAAACATGTTCGCGGGCGAGGGCGCCCTGGCCGCAAACCCTTTCGGGCTTGACAGGAGAGCAGGTCCTTCGCCGCGCGCTTCCTCTCCCGCAAAGCGGGATCGGTCGCGCTCGGTTCAGGATGACAGGAATGAGTTCTTAGATGAATCCGCGTTCCTCCGCGGCGAAGAAGTTAGGCCAAGCGGACAAGAGCCAGCGGGGAGTTGTATACTGCTCTGCCCACGGGAATACGGGCGGCGCGCGCCGCCTAACTGCTAACATTCCGCAACCAATCACAACGGTTCATCCCAGGCGGCCCTAAGCCGTCATTGGCATACGTTAGCGGAGGCCAGAGATGGCTGATGATGACGAGAAAACTCCCTCCGGGGTTTCCCGCAGAGAATTTCTGAAAATTTCCGGCATTGCCGCAGCGGTGCCGCTGGTAGCACCTAAGGTGGTGGAGGCAGCGGGCGAAAAGGTGCCCGTCTACGGCCCCGGCAAGGTGGCGATGAGCTTCACCATCAACGGCAAAAAGCACAGCGCGCAACTGGAACCGCGGGTCACGCTGCTGGACGCGCTGCGCGACACCTTTGACCTGACCGGCGCCAAGCGCGTGTGCGACCGGGCCGAGTGCGGCGCCTGCACCGTGCTGCTCAACAACAAGCCGGTGTATGCCTGCACCGTGCTGGCCATCGAAGCCCAGCACCAGCCCATTACCACCATCGAGTCGCTCTCCGCAGGCGGTAAGCTGCACCCCATCCAGGCGGCGTTCATAGAGCACGATGCCCAGCAGTGCGGTTTTTGCACTCCCGGTTTCGTGATGGCGTGCAAGGCATTCCTGGATGAGCACCCGCACCCCACAGCGGAGCAAATTCGCTACCACCTGAACGGGAACCTGTGCCGCTGCGGGACCTACAAGGGCATCCGCGAAGTAATCGCGCAAATGTCGGGGACGAAGGGAGCGTAAGTCATGGCGGAATACAAATGGCCTGCGCCGGCGGAACGCAAACTGATCGGCAAGCGCATTTCGCGCGTGGACGGACCGGTGAAGGTTTCCGGACGCGCCAAGTACAGCTACGATTACAACCCCAAGGGCCTGCTGTTCGGCAAAGTACTGCGCTGCCCTCATGCGCACGCCCGCATCACCAGCATTGACACCAGCGCGGCGGAAAAGATGCCGGGCGTGAAGGCGGTGCAGGTGGTGCAGAAGGCGGGGACGGAAATTCTCTGGCAGGGCGACGACATTGTTGCCGTGGCAGCGGTGGATGAACCCGCGGCGGAAGACGCCATCCGCGCCATCCAGGTGAAGTACGAGGTGCTGCCGCACAATATTTCCGATTCTGAACCGCCGCCAGGGGCCGGCGAAGGCCCTCCCGGCCCTATGAGCGAGGATGACCTCGACGACGCGCTCAGCAACCAGGTGCCGGAGGCGCAAGTCATCAGCCGATTGCAAAAAGACGGCGTGAGCTTCCAGGTCACCGATGACATGACCAAGGAACTGAAGGGCTACGGCGTGCCCGACACGGTTATCAACGCCCTGAAGGCTGCCCCGTACCATCCTGAGGCAGCCAATCAGCAGCGCCCGCCCTATCAGAAGATGGCGGCGCAAACGCTGGGCGACCCGGATAAGGGCTTTGCTGCGGCGGAAGTGGTTTCGGAAGGCATCTATGGCGCGCCGGTAATTACGCACTGCTGTCTGGAAACGCACGGCTCGGCGGCGGAATGGCCCAGCCCCGATCATCTGTTCGTGCACTGCTCGACCCAGGGCGTTTCCGGGCTGCCTGACCAGTACGCGCAGGCGCTCAAGATTTCCGCCGGCAATGTGCGCGCCCATCAGGACCACGTCGGGGGCGGCTTCGGCAGCAAGTTTTCGCCCGACCGCTGGGGCATCGCCACGGCACAACTTTCCAAGAGCGCGGGCGGCAAGCCGGTGAAGTACATGCTGGAGCGCGACTCCGAACTGATGACCGCGGGGGCCCGGCCCTCGGCTTTCGCGCGGGTGAAGGTAGGGGCCAAGCGCGATGGCACGGTAGTGGCCTGGCAGTCGGATTCCTGGGGCACGGGCGGGCCGGCAGGAGCGGGCTCGCCGCCGATTCCTTACGTCTTCGAAATTCCCAACCAGCGCAAGCAGCACACCGCGGTGCGCACCAACCAGGGACCGGCGCGCGCCTGGCGGGCTCCCAACCACCCGCAGGCGGCGGTCATCACCATGGGCGCCCTGGATGACCTGGCGCACAAGCTCAACATGGACCCGCTGGAGTTCTTCACCAAGAACCTGGAAATATCGGGTCCTCGCGCGCCCATCTACAAGGAAGAGTTCCCCATTGCCGCCGAACTGATGGGTTGGAAGGAGAAGTGGCACCCGCGGGGCGATAAGACGGCTGGCCCCATCAAACGGGGGGTGGGACTTTCCATGCACACCTGGGGCGGACGAGGCCACGCCAGCAACTGCCTGCTAACCATCCATCCCGATGGCTCGGTGGACATCAAGATGGGCTCGCAGGACCTGGGCACGGGGACGCGGACGGCCATCCTGATTGTGGCGGCGGACTCGCTGGGCGTCCCCATGAACGCCATCGCCCTGAACATCGGCGACACGCTCTACCCGCCGGATGGCGGCTCGGGAGGCAGCACAACCATTGGCGGCGTCAGTTCCTCCACCCGCCGCGCCGCGCTGATGGCCCTGGACCAACTGTTCGCCAAAGTGGCGCCCGCTCTGGGCGCTCAGCCCGCCGACCTGGAAGCTAAGGACGGCACGGTGCGGGTAAAGAGCGACCCCAGCAAGGCGCTGAGCTGGAAACAGGCCTGCGCCAAACTGGGGGCGATGCCGGTCAGCGTGACCGGGAAAAATCCCGGCCCCGGCGCCTTGATCAACAGCGGCGTGGGCGGAGTGGGCATGGCCGACGTTTCCGTGGACACCGAAACCGGCATCGTCAAAGTCAACAAGATGGTTGCAGTGCAGGACTGCGGGTTGATCATCAACGTGAAGCTGGCGGAGAGTCAGTGCTACGGCGCGCTCATCATGGGCATCAGCTACTCGCTTTTCGAGGAGAAGGTGCTCGACCCGGTGACGGGGCGCATGCTGAACCCCAACATGGAGTTCTACCGTCTGGCCGGGCTGCGCGACATCCCCGAACTGGTGGTGCACATGATGACCGACCCGCTCAACGACAACCGGGGCGTAATCGGGCTGGGCGAACCGCCGGTGATTTCTCCGGGCGCGGCCATTTCCAACGCCGTAGCCAATGCCATCGGAGTGAGGGTGCCCTTCCTGCCGCTCACGCCCGACCGGGTATTGGCGGCGCTGGAACAGCAACAGAAGGCAGGTGCGTAATGCGAGCATTCGAATACACCAGTCCGACAACGCGCCAGCAGGTAGCGGAGTTGCTGTCCGGAGAAGCCGCCGTGCTGGCCGGGGGCACCGATCTGCTCAGCCTGATGAAGGACGATGTGGTAACGCCCAAGCGGGTGGTCAACATCAAGGAAATTCGCGAACTGCACGGAGTGCATTATGGCGCGCGCGGCATGCAGATCGGCGCGCTGACCTCGCTGGGCGAACTCGCGGATCACGCTTTGGTGCGGCAGCACTATCCCGCCTTTGGTGACGCGCTGGTGGAAGCGGCCAGCCAGCAGATTCGCAATATGGCTACCATTGGCGGCAATATCTGCCAGAGGCCGCGCTGCTGGTATTTCCGCTCCGGTTTCGGCCTGACGCCGAAAACGCCGGACGGCAAGTCGCTGGTGGCGGAAGGCGATAACCGCTATCACGCCATCCTGGGCAACGACGGCCCGGCGCTGTTCGTAAGCCCGTCGAGCATTGTGCCGGCCTTGATCGCCTATGGCGCGCGCATCCGCATCAGCGGCCCCAGAGGCGCGCGCGAAGCCGCGCTGGAGAAGTTCTTCAAAATTCCGCAGTCCGAGGGCGAACGCGAGCACGACCTGCGGGCCAACGAAATTGTGACCGACATTTTTCTGCCTCCGCCGGCGGGAGGAAAGTACGCCCACTACGAAGTGCGGCAGAAGGAATCCTTCGACTGGCCGCTGGCGCTGGCGGCGGTGGCTCTGCACATGAATGGCGATACGGTGCGCTCGGCCCGGGTGGTGATGGGCTACGTGTCGCCGGTGCCGTGGGTGTCGGCAGAAGCGGAGCAGGCGCTGGTGGGCAAGACCATCAGCGAGCAGACGGCGCAGGCGGCGGGCGAGGCCGCGGTCAGCCAGGCCAAGCCGCTCAGCCGAAACGCCTACAAAGTCCAACTGGCGCGGGTGGCGGTGAAGCGCGCCATCTTACAGGCGGCGCAGGGTAAGGCCGAGGGAGGCGCGGCATGATCAGCGAACAGGAAAGGTTCAACACTGAAAATCCCAACCTGTGCCAGGGGCTGCGCTGGAAACGCCAGTTCTACGATTCCGAACCCGACCCAACCGTGCAGCGCTCCAACGACTGCAACTACTGGTGTGTTTACACGCAGACCTGCATTGGGCCGGACGGCCGCGTTGCCGAGCCGCGCGCCTGCTCGTTTCCGCTGCGCAAGTGCCATGGCAGCGGGCAGTGCGGGTAGGAGCAGTTCTCAGTTGCCAGTTGTCAGCTTGCCTCAGTTTCTCTGCACGCTTGTCATGTTGAGCGAGGGTGCACGCCCGAGGTCGCCGGCGGGCTCTCCGAAATCTAAGGAAGAAGAACTCCCTCACGCCGTTTCGGATGAAGCAAGGTAGCAGGGGTGCTTCGACTTCGTGGGGCGGTTCGCAAGCGACCTGCCCCCCTTCACTCAGCATGACAGCCTGGAAGATTGCAGCTGCGCGCGATAGCACGTTCCCCCCTGAGTCCCGCCGCGTGTTTTTCTCATCTTGTAAACTAAACACTTATGGCAGAGGCGAAGTTTGAAGTGGAGAGCGCGCCGGAGCAGGCGGGCTACGTTCCGGCACAAGATGCTGAAAGGGAACGGGTTTTCGAGGCTTTCCGGCGCTGGGGATACCTGCAGGCAGACCTGGACCCGCTGGGCCTGTTCCGCCCAGAGCCGCATCCCGAACTGAAGCTGAGCGGACCCGCGGCCGAGGAAGCGCGCCGTTACTACTGCGGCAGCATTGGGGCGGAGTTCGCGCACATTTCCGGCCCGGAGCAGCGGCGCTGGATCGAGCAGCGCATGGAATCGCCAGCCCCCAGCCTGGACCAGCAGTACATTCTGGAGCGGCTGATTCGCGCCGACCTGTTCGAGCAGGTGATGCAATCGCGCTACCTGGGCAGCAAACGTTTCTCCCTGGAAGGGCTGACGGTGCTCATCCCCCTGCTGGATGAATTGCTGGAGGGAGCGGCGGAACGCGGCGCCGAGCAGGCCGTCCTGGGCATGAGCCACCGCGGGCGTCTCAACGTGATGGTGCACATCGTGGGGCGATCCCCGGCCGAAATCCTTGCCAACTTCGAAGACGTGGACCCGCGCAGCGTACTGGGCGGCGGAGACGTCAAGTATCACATGGGCGCCACCGGCGTATACACCAGCGAGCACGGACGCAACATCAATATCCACCTGGTTTCCAATCCCAGCCACCTGGAGGCGGTAGATCCGGTGGTGCTGGGACGGGTACGGGCCAAGCAGGTTCGCTTCGGGGAAAGGGGCACGGAACGGTTTCTGCCCATTCTGATTCACGGTGATGGCGCCTTCGCCGGCCAGGGCATCTGGGCGGAGACGCTGAACTTTGCCGCAGTGAACGGGTACTCGGTGGGGGGGGCGCTTCACATTATCGCCAACAACCTGATCGGCTTCACCACCCCGCCCCCGGAACTGCACAGCTCGCGGTTTTCAGCGGAATTAGCGAGGCGGCAAGATACTCCCATATTCCACGTCAACGCCGAGGACCCGGACGCGGTGATGCGGGTGGCGCGGATGGCGCTGGAGTACCGCTACGAGTTCGGCAGCGATGTGGTGATAGACGTAATCGGATACCGGCGACACGGGCACAGCGAAATAGACGATCCGACCATCACCCAACCGCTGCTGTACAAGGCCATCGAGCAGCATCCGCCGCTGTGGCAGATTTACGCCGAGGACATCGGCGCCGATGCCAGCGCCCAGGCGGAGCAGGTGCGCGCGGAGTACGACCAAGGTCAGAAAGAAGCCAAGGAGCTCACCAAAAAGCCCAGTCTGCGGCGCATGCCAGATTACTGGGCCAATTTCAAAGGCGGGCGCTACAAGCCTGAGTACGAGGTGGATACCGGTCTGCCTGGGGAGGAGATTGCGGCGCTCGCGGAAAAGCTGACGAGCTATCCTGCGGATTTTCACATTCATCCCAAGATCAAGCGCCTGCTGCAGCAACGCGCGGAAATGGGTGCGGGCAAACGGGCGGTGGACTACGGCATGGCCGAGGCGCTAGCCTTCGCTTCCCTGCTCAAGCAGAAGACGCCGGTGCGCATGAGCGGGCAGGACACGCAACGCGGCACCTTCAACCAGCGCCATGCGGTGCTGGTGGATGTGGAGAACGAAGCCCGCTACATTCCGCTGTGCAACGTGAGCCCGGAGCAGGCGCGTTTCGAAATCTACAACTCGACTTTGTCGGAAGCGGGGCCGCTGGGCTTCGAGTACGGCTACAGCCGGGACTATCCGGAGACGCTGGTGCTGTGGGAAGCGCAGTTTGGCGACTTCGCCAATGGCGCGCAGGTGGTGATTGACCAGTTCATCAGTTCGGGGGAGGACAAGTGGGGGCTGCTCTCCGGCCTGGTGATGCTGCTGCCGCACGGCCATGAAGGCCAGGGCCCGGAGCACTCCAGCGCGCGCATTGAGCGCTACCTGCAACTGGCGGCGCGCGACAACTTCCAGATCTGCCAGCCTTCCAGCGCGGCACAGTACTTCCACTTGCTGCGGCGACAGGCGCTGCGCAAGTGGCGCAAGCCGCTGGTGGTGTTCACCCCCAAAAGCATGCTGCGGCATCCAGACGCCGCCTCGCCGGCCAGCGAACTGTCGCGGCTGCGTTTCCTGCCGGTAATCCCCGATACGGAAGTGCAGAACGCCGAGCGCCTGATCCTGTGCACCGGCAAGATCGGGCACGAGCTGCGAGTGGAGCGCAAGCGCCGCAAGGACAGCGCTGCCGCCATCGTTTTCCTGGAGCAGCTTTATCCCTTCCCGGAGGCGGAACTGGCGGCGGAACTGGAGCGGCACAAGTCGGCGCAGGACATCCTGTGGGTGCAAGAGGAGCCGGCCAACATGGGAGCGCTGTCGTATGTGCTGCCGCGCCTGCGGCGGCTGGCGGGCAACGAGCGCCATGTGCTTTCGGTGAAGCGCTCGGGCAGCGCCAGTCCGGCTACCGGCTCCGGCAAGGCGCATGAAATGGAGCAGAAGACGCTGCTGACGCTGGCTTTCACGACCGGAAAGTAGTTGTCAGTACCCGATACCCGGTTCAAGTAGTGCCACAATGGTGTTGCGAAAACGGAGACTTGAAGGACTATCAGAGAACGGGCCTTCTTTTCAATTCACAATAAAGGCACAAGCGAATGCGAGACACTCCGGCAAGGGCGACTTACCTGTACCTGCTGCTGACGCTGGCGTTCAGCGCCGTGGTTTGGATATTCATCATCTGGTCCGGCCACCTGGGCATGGGATTCGGTCTGCTGATTCCAGTGGGCATGTGGTGCCCAGCGCTGGCCGCCCTGGTAACCTGCCGGTTGCTGGGACGAAGTTTCCGATCGCTGGCGTGGGGCTGGCCACAGGCCAGATATGTCGCCGCCGGCTATTTCGTCCCGCTTGCCTACGCCGCAATGGCCTACGGCGCGGTGTGGGCGCTGGGTCTGGGCGGGTGGAATTCGCAATTCGTCAGCCAGGTGGCCCAACAATTCGGGCTGCGCGGCATGCCCGCGTGGGGCTCGCTCACGCTTTACATTGTCTTCGCAGCCACGGGCGGCATGGTGCGCAGTCTTTCGACGGCGCTGGGGGAGGAAATTGGCTGGCGCGGATTTCTGGTGCCGGAACTGGCCAAGCAAATGTCGTTCACGAAGCTAAGCCTGCTGAGCGGCATCATCTGGGCGGCGTGGCATAGTCCCCTGCTGCTGTTCGCCGATTACAACGCCGGAACCAATCGCTGGTATGGGCTCGGCTGTTTCACCGTGATGGTGGTTTCCATCAGCTTTGTCTTCGCTTGGTTGAGGCTGAAATCGGGCAGCTTGTGGACGGCGGCACTGCTCCATGCCAGCCACAATCTTTTCGTTCAAGGAATCTTCGATAACCTCATGCGCAATACCGGCCGAACCCTGTGGTACACAACCGAATTCGGCGCTGCCCTGGCGTTGGCGGGCTTCGCCTTCGCGGTATATTTCTGGACGCGCCGTGGCGAAGTTGAGGCGGTGGACAAGTTGGCCGCCGGGGCGACCGCCCTGGCGTAAGCAACCCTGCAGCGGCAGTTCACTTCTGAATTCGAGGCGCTCGGGTTCCGGGCAGGTGTCGTGTTTTCTGGTAAACGAGTGAGCGGTCCCAGTACAAGAACAACAAAAATGGTAAACTCTACGCGCCAAATCTGCGCACTCCGCTGGAGGAAAGAGCATGACCAGGAAAATGCGAGTGTTCACCGCGACCTTGATCACGGTGCTGTTCTGCGGCATCACCTTGGCCCAACAGCCGGTACAGGATATTAACCCGAAGGTACATCCCAATCTGGCCCAGGCGCAGCGCCTTGTGGCACAGGCCAACCAGTACTTGGAACGCGCGCAAAAAGCCAACCGGGGCGATATGAAGGGCCACGCCGAGAGAGCAAGGCAGTTTCTGGCTCAGGCCAATGAGGAAATAAAGGCTGCTGCGGAAGCTGCCAATGCGGCCAATGCGGGCAGGAAAAAAGGCCGGCGCTAGCCTGCGGCCGCTACCCAGTAGTTAGTACCCCAACATGCGGTGGTTGGCAGCGGAACATTCCTGCTTCCGCGGGCGCAGGATTTCGCCCGCCCCGGCTAGGCCGCAGCCTTCTGCGTATTGGACTGTGGGCGAGAGCGGGAATAGCGGCCTACGGTAGCGTCCACCGAAGCATCGCGCAGGGCCATATTGATGCGCTCCACACACTCGGTGACCAGGCGGGAGGCATCCGGGTCCCCGTTGCGGTTCACAGCCACACAGAGGGGGAAAATAGCGTTGCGCACATGGTGATTGACCTCCGCCAATACGGCGGCGCGCTCGGCGGCAAACATGTAGTGCTGCTCCTCCTGCTTAAGCTGCAGGGCGAGAGTGAAAATAATAGTCAACAGACCTGCAATGGAGCCGGCAATGACCAGATGCGCGAGCAGGTGGTCCAGGCGGACAAAGGAAAGGTCCAAACCGATGGTCACACCCGAAACCATGAGTCCTAGAAGCAACGCCAACAGAATTTTCCGTCGAGTCGTCCGCATGGGCCTCCCTCACGCGCAAGTAGCCGATTATAAGGCAGAATCGCGCCGGAACCGAGAGCTCCACCCTTCTCAGACGGCAACAACCTCTAAGGGGCTGAGCCGGCAAACCTTAGCACCCATGTGCCATTCCTAGAATGCGACCAGAAGGGTACCCTGCCAAACGGTTGGGGGAGCAAAGCATGAAACGCGCCGAAGAAACGGTGGGGCAAAGCGGGCTGTACCGGATACACCATCAGGGGCACCGCCCAACGCATGAAGCGATCCTGTGGCGGGGTGAAACTTTTCCCAGTTGCCGGATTTGCGGAGAGGCCGCCAGGTTTCGATTCGTGGGGCCGGTGAGAGAATCAGAGGAATTTGAACACGTCGGCTACGACAGAGACTTTATGGAGTCGGTGCTGAGTGGCGGGGAGCCAAGCTGCCCGCAGTTGTCGGCGTGAAACGGCGCTTCAGGGCTCGGCTTTCTGTTTCCTGCCCAGCAGTTGCTCAATCCTTCGCAATAGCACGTCAGGACTGCGAGTTTTGCTGACCCAGCCATCCACCAGACCGGTGAGATTCTCCGGAAAATTAGGGCTGAAGGATATGACCACCAGCCGCAGGCCAGGCTTGGTCTTGCGGATGGCGGCGACGACCGGTTGCGCGTCAGCGGCGCTGTAATCGAGCAGCGCCAAATCCACCTGCTCCGCCGCGCGCAGGAGTTGAATGGCGGCGTTCTCGCCGGCAGCGGTCAGCACGCGATAGCCCTCATGCTCCAGCAGCAGCTTGCGGATATGCAGCACGACCTCCTGGTCGCTCACGCAAAGAATTGTTTTAGGCGTAGCGATAGCCAAGCCTCCCACAGCGAGACATCAGTTATTTGAGCCTACATGTGGGCCTGGGCGGTAGCAAGCGCCCGGCCTGCGGGCGTGGGCTCCTTATTTTCAGGACGAAGTGACTAGAGCTCCGATCTGCACAAGTGCAGCCAGGGTCTGCTGCACAAATTCAGGGGACAGCGAAATCGCTTCTGCAATTTGTGAGGCGCTGAGCCGGGAATCAGCGGCGCGAAAGACAGCGGCGGTGGCATCGTCCACCTCAACCACGTAAATGCGTCCCTGCGGCGTCCGCGAGAACGAAAGAACAACCTCCTGGCGCAAAAAACCGGAAATCGGCCGGCCGTTTTTCAGCTCCGGCAAGAGATCAGGCAGGTTCCAGCAAAACTTGCGGCAGCGCGCGCTAGCGGCGGGCTGCGGAAACTTAGCCGGGCTCACCGACTCTGTGGTGGCGGTTTGCAGGAAGAATAAGCCTTCATATTGCAGCAAATCGCTCCACCAGGGGTGAGGAGATTGGCACGACTTTAAATAGTCAACGGCCATATCCCCAACCCGCCCGGCAGCTGCGGCCGAGCCGAGCACGCAATCGTCCAGAAAGACATCGAAGGCAGGGGTATCCACGAGCGTTTCGGCCGCTGCGGCAAAACGGCGCGAGTAACGGAAGGAGCGCGCCAGGCGGTCGCGATAGTAGCGGCGGGCGAGGAAGCGGGCAAATTTCCCGGCGCGTTGCGCCTGTTCCGGAAAGAGCGGTAGCGGAGAAACCGGAGCGCGCCGCAAGGTTGCGTCCGCAAGGTAGGTGATGACAATGTCCTGCAAGTCGCGGTCGGATTGGCGAGAGCGAGCATCACTCATGCGCAGTCACCCTTCTACAGTCCGAAAGCGGCGCGTGTGGCTTCCACAGAGCGCAGCAGAGTCTCGGCGGTCAGGCTGGGCGCGAAGGCGTCGAAAGTGACCGCGCGCAGCCCAGGAGAACGTTCCGCCACCCACAGGGCCAAGCCGAGAATTTCCTGGGTGGGCGGGGTGGGCGCAATCCACGGCCCTTCCAGGTCGCGGTCCTCCTCTACTCCAGCCACGTGCAACTCCACCACTTTCTCCAGTGGAAAATCGGCCAGGTACTCGCGCGCGTTGCGACCCGAGTAGTGCGCAGCCAGCCAGATGTGGGGCAGGTCGAGCAACAGGCCACAGCCGGTCTGGTCAAGAAAACGGCGCAAAAACTCGGCTTCCGTCATCTGGGCGTAATTTAGGGCAAAGAAGCCGGGAATATTTTCCATCACCAGGGGCGCGTTCACCGCGTCGCGCAGCACGCACGCGTTGGCCACGAAACGGCTCAGAAATTCCTCCGTGTACAGCGGAGGGAAAACGTAATCCAGAGTGCGGGCCCCGTCCTGCGTGTGCAGACACTGAAAGTGTTCCGCCACCCAGGGTCCGCGGTACACATCCTGCAAGTGGCGCGCGCGGGCCAGGGCGTGCTGGCTGAGAGGGTCGGAAAGCTGCCCCAGGTAATCGTGGAGCAGGAGGGGAAAATGATCGCGGATAGAGGGAAAAGCAGGGTCGTCAGATTCGGGAGGGTCGGCCATAGACAGATGGTCAACGGCACCGGCTGCCTGCAACAGCGCCTGTGCCAGATGCGGATTGTAGAAAGCGCCGATGGAAAGCCGGCCTTCGACCATCGCGGGCATAGAAGAAAAAGCCTGCGGCTGCCGGCGGGTGCCAACAACCAGGTTCAGCCGCCCGCCGCAGGCGCCTCGTACTGGGTTTAGTGGCAGGTGGGCGCGATTTCAGCCGTTTCTACCAGCTTGAAATCGGCATGGCAGGTGGGGCTGACTTCGGCTGTTTCCACGAGTTTGAAGTTGGAATGACAGGTGGGGGCGATTTCTGCGGTTTCCACAATCTTCATCACATCCTCCTGTGAGCACATTGCGTCTCTCCCCCCTAGATGCAAAAACTGGGAAAGAGTAGCAGAAAAGGACCACTTTTTTTGCACCAGAGAGGTGCAGCCGGCATCTGCAACTCTATGGACGGACAGGAGAAACTGGCCATTGAAGTGCTACTCCGCGAAGACCAGATCGCGGCCCAGCTGCAGCAGGCGCTGGCGGACCGCTTTCTGGATGAGAAATTCTTTTACTGGTTGCCGCCCTCGGTGAGGGCCTGGGTGGAACTGACCCGGTCGGCCGAGTATCGCAATTCCAATCGCGCGCTACAGGTGCTGGAGGGCAACGCCGGCAGCGTGGCGCGGATGTGGCCAGAGGCACGGGCGCTCTATAGCATAGGGTGCGGAGAAGGCAGTAAAGATCGGATTCTGTTGCGTGCCTACGCGCAGGCGGGCGCGCCCCTGGAATATGTGGCTGCGGACTTCAGCCAGGCGCTGCTCGAACTGGCGCTGAGCGGGGCCGGCAGCATGTCGCGCTCGCGGCGCGGCCTGAAATTCGATGTGGCCGAGGACGCACACCTGCGGGCGCTGAGTCATGACGGTGTAGCTTCCATCTATGCCGTGCTGGGCAACACTCTAGGCGCATTCGGCCCAATGCATTTCCCGGCGCGGCTGCGGGAAATCATGGGGCGGGGAGACCGCGCGCTATTTGATGGCGAGATTTTCGACGAGGCCACCACGCTTGCGGGTTACGACAATCCCACGAACCGCCGGTTTGCCTTCTCACCGCTGGCCGGCGTGGGATTGACGGAAAACGACGGCCGGTTGCATTTCGAACTGCGACGAGGCAGCGGCGGCATTCACGAGGTGGCGAAATTCTTTGAAGCCGCCCGCCGGCTGGAGCTGCGGGTGGCCGGGGCCAGCTTGCAGCTGGAGGAAGGCGAAAAAATTCTGATGAGCAGCTCCATCAAGTATGACGAGGAAGCTTTTTATCCGCTCATCGAAAATGGAGGATTCGTCATCGAACTGGCGGCCAAGAGCGAGGATGGCAAGTTCCTGCTGGCCGGCGCGAGGCCCCGTTAATGGACAATTGAAGATTTGCGATTGCGATGGAAACCCTTCACTCGCGGCGTTTTGTCAATTACCGCCAGCCACTATCCCTGCGCCAATCGAACGATCTTCATTCGTTAATCTTCAATCATGAATCGTCAATTGGGTTTCCGCCCGTGCAGCTTGGCGGAAATCACCGCCCGGGCGGCCTCGGTAAGCGGCAGCGAGCCGCAGCAACCGCCCACTGCCTGGGATAAGTTCAATCCGTAAGCTTCGCCCAGCTTTTTCGAGCTGGTGATCTGGGGAATAGCTAAATCCTGGAAACCAGCTTCCATTGCCATGCCGACATATTCGGTGAGCAGGCTGGCGCCGGCAATGCAGCCTACGTAGGCCTCCACATCGCGCGCCACCTCCTCCGGCAAGGGACGCAAAAGCACGAGATCGCTGACGGCGAAGCCGCCGCCGGGCTTGAGCACACGGTAGATTTCGCGGAAAACGGCCGGCTTGTCGGTGCTCAGGTTGATGACGCAGTTGCTGATCACCAGGTCCACGGAATTGTCCGCGACGGGCAGGTTCTCAATCCCGCCTTTGCGGAATTCAACATTGGCGGCGCCCAGGTCGGCGGCGTTTTTGCGCGCCAGCTGCAGCATCTGGTCGGTCATATCCACTCCGACGACGCGCCCCTGCGGCCCGACCTGGCGCCACGCCAGAAAGGCATCAAAACCGGCGCCACTGCCCAAATCGAGCACGGTCATGCCGGGCTCAATGGCGGCCAGAGCCAGGGGATTACCGCAGCCCAGGCCTAGATTGGCCTGGCCGGCAAGGGTGAGCTCTTCGGCGGAATAGCCGATCGTGCGGGCGACGCTCGCGGCATCGCCTGTACCGCAGCCACACCGCTTGCCTTCGGCAATTTCGGAATAATGCTGGCGCACGCTTTCGCTGACGGTCGATTCAGTGTTGGCCATGTTTTTTCCTCTTTTCTGGGGCGCGGGCTGGGCGCCGGTCAAGGCCGCAGGTAAATGACAATTCTCCCTCTTCACCCTGGATCTGGCAGCAGCCGCCGGGCGCCAGCGCCTGGTTGAGGAGGCGAACAGCAGCCAGCAGCTGCGGTTGCAAGCCGGAGGGGAAAGCGGAGAGGATGGTGCGGGTGCGGTCGAGCATGAGCTGGTCAATCTTGCTGCGCACGTGCCGGCCCTGCTGAGTGATGGCCACTGTGGCGGCACGGCCATCCTGACCGGCGCCCCGAATGCGCTTGACCAGTTGCCGCGCCTCCAGCTTTTCTAATACGCGGGTCATGGCGCTGGGAGAGATGCCGGCGGTGCCAGCCAGCTCGGAAATGCGAGCCCCTTCCCCGGCGGCCAAAGTGCGCAGAATCCCACATTGGCGCGTGGTCATGCCTTCGCAGCAAACTTCATCCGGCCCCAGGCTCCCCAGCAAGCGGGAGAGGCGTTCGAGTTCCTGCGACCATTGCTGCAAATTGTCCACTAGGAGAGGATAGCCAAATATATTTGCATGTGTCAAGCAATTAATTTCCTGCCACCCCCTCCTGAACAAGACAACCGCCGGCTGTTGACTCGGGGACTGGGTTTCCCGGTGAATCGTCCAGAGCCGCCTCGGGCAGCAGTGTCCCAATTGCACAGCGCAATTTAGGTGACCTTTTTGTGAAAGCGCAGTCTAACTGCATAAATGACGGGGTTGTAGGTTTTACAAATTTTTCGAACCTCGCCCTGGCATGCCGCGTATCTAACCCAATAGATGGGGTGGAAGCGTAGTTAAGCTCCGGGAAAGAGGAGTCAGGTATGGCTGTCGGTCAGAATTCCACGCTGCGCTTAAGCGGCGGAGACGTATATGTGCAGGAAGTTCTGCGCACCGCCCACCAGGAACTGCTGGCCCTGCTTCAGCAACGCGCCGACCTCATGAAGCGGATCGGGACCGTGAAGCAGACCATTATCGGCCTAGCCAATCTGTTTGGCGATGACGTACTGGACGATGAACTGCTGACCCTGGTGGACCGCAAACCAAACGGCCGCCAGCCCGGTTTCACCCGCGCCTGCCGCACGGTGCTGATCGAAACGCGGGCGCCGCTGACGGCGCGCGAAGTGGTGGCGCAAATGCAACAGAGATTCGCGGGAGTGCTGGTAAATCACAAAGATCCACTGGCCTCGGTCACGACCGTGCTAAATCGGCTGGTCGCCTATGGCGAGGCGCGCTCAACGGCGAACCAGAGCGGCAAACGAGTGTGGGAGTGGGTAGCAGAGAGCCCGGATAAGCAAAACGGATCTCGGGTGTCGCGGCCCATGGCCTGATTGTTTCGGGGATTTCGGCCGCCTGGTGGCTTAGTGTTCGACGTATAGCCGTACCTGGAGATTTCCTTCAAAATCCCGTTCGCGGGCCAGCACATAATTGTGCGCCAGGAATCGCTCCACCTCGGCGGTGGTGGGATCGGCCTCGCCGTTTTTGAGCCGGTTGTGGGCCAAAACCAGCCAGACCCGCGGGTAATGAGCGGGAATGGTATCTAGAGGTGCGTTCTTGGCGTTGGCCAGAAAGTCCAGGTAAGAAAGCTTCTTCTCTCTCCCGTAGTCGGGGAAGATCACGCGCATTTCGCGACGCGCCAGCTCCCGCTCAGAGTAATACTCAAAGGGCATGCGTGCCTGCGCGGAGTGGAACAAGATGCCGTCGCCAGGCCGGGCATAGCTGACGATGCATTGCGTGGCGGCTCTCCAGTCTTCCCTGCTGAGATCGAAATCGGCGCGATAGTAGGCCATGGTTCCGCGCAGCGAAAGCGCCAGCATGCCGAGCAGCAGAAGGGCTGCCACCCAGCGCGGGCGCAGGCGCGCCAACCCGGCGGCGGCCAGCAGCGCCAGAGGAGCTACGCCGGCCAGCAGGTAGCGCGGCAGAAACACCGGACGAATCAATGAAAAAATGAGTGTGATCGCCACCGGGACCAGTAACCAACTGAACAGGAACAAGTAGCGCCAGGAATCAAGCTCTAAATTCCGCCCGCGCGCCCATCCCCCTGCGGCCAAAGCAAGCGCACAACAGGCCACATATGCAAGCAGGAGGGCATCACCGCCGTTGCCCCCCAGATCGAGCAGGAAGCGGTGCAGATCGCCAATCCCAGGCCGGCTAATCCAGCTCAGCGGCCCGGTTCCGCGTGAAACGATGAACACCGCCAGAGGAAGAAAGAGCAGGCCGATTATTTTCAGGCTGCGGCGGAACCCAGCGGCGAGGCGGTCATCGGCTCGAAGGAAATAAAAAGCAGCCCCTTGTGCCACCACGACCAAAACCGAAAAGAAGTGGCTGTAGATGGCGAGCACCGTGAAGACGATGTAGCCGGCCCAGCGGCGGCGCCCGGGCTTCTCAATCGCGGCCATGAAAAACAGGGAGGACAGCGCGGTGAGCAGCACGTAAAGGCTATAGCTGCGTGCTTCCTGGGCATAGCGCACCTGCCAGGCGTGGACACTGAAAAGCGCGGCCGCCAGCAGGCCGGTAATTGGATTGAATAGGCGCTTGCCGAGCAGGTAAAGAATGGGGATGGCCGCTACCGAAATCAGCGCCGAGAGCGCGCGCACGAAGTAGTCGCCGCTGCCGAAATGCAGCCAGATCCGCAGCAAGCCATAGTACAAAGCCATGTTCGCTTCGCGCCGCCACAGAATGTGCAGCAGGTTGGACAGGTCGAGGCGGGCGATGGTGACGCTCACGCCTTCATCCAGCCAGAAGCTTTTGCGGGTGAGATAAAGGAAACGAAGTACTGCGCCGCCGGCGGTGATGGCCACCAGCAGCACAACACAGAGGCGCGGCCCAATCTCGCGCCGGCTTGGGACTGCTGCTTCAGGGGATGGGGCGGCAACCGACCGCATGAAAGGCCATTCTACGCTCGGCCACAAGAACTTCCCGGACACGGATTGACACGGATGCTCCTAATCCCCGACGTCATACTGGGGCACTCTAGCGCCGAAGCATCTTGCGCGCCCAATGGGAGAGCCTGGGTGCTGCACGCGAGATGCTTCAAGGCCTGAAGGCCTTCAGCATGGCTCCAACTCTCAAATCCGCGTTCATCGGTGTTGGTCCGCGGAGAAGAAGTTCGGGCTTATCCGCCGATATGGACCATGGTGCGGGAGGGAGGCACGAACTCGGGCTCGCCAATGTGGTGGCGAGCTTCCTTGCGCTGCATAACTCCGAGAATAAAGTCATGCAACTGGTCGTCATCAGCGCCGCGGCGCATCATGCCGGCCAGGTCGTGGTCCCAGATGGAAAACAGGCAGGTGCGGATCTTGCCGTCAGAGGTAAGGCGCACCCGGCTGCAGTGCCCGCAGAAAGGATGAGACACAGGCGCGATTATGCCGATTTCGCCTACACCGTCGTCGAAGCGGTAGCGGCGCGCGGTCTCGCTGGGGTGGCGGGGAATTTCGACCAGCGGACGGAACGCCGCCATGCGCTCGAGGATTTCTTCCAGGCGAACCACGATTTCGGGCGACCAGACCCGGTCCTCTTCCAGGGGCATGAACTCGATGAAGCGCACGACTACAGCTTCCTCGCGGGCAAAGCGGCCGAAGGCCGTAATCTGGTCGTCGTTAAAGCCGCGCAGGAGCACGCAGTTGACTTTCACCGGCTTGAGGCCGGCGCGGCCGGCAGCTCGTACCCCAGCCAGGACCTCCTGGAACCCGTTGGGCACGCGCGTAATGCGCGAGAAGGCTTGCGGGTCAACCGCGTCCATACTGACGGTGACCCGGTTAAGGCCGGCGTCCTTCAAGGGCTGCGCCAGAGCGGCGAGCAGGTGCCCGTTGGTGGTAATGGCCAGGTCGAGTGGCTGGCCATCGTGCGTCCGCAGCTTTCCCAGTTCTCGTACGAATTCAACCACACCTTTGCGCAGCAGGGGTTCGCCGCCGGTGATGCGCACCTTGCTGATGCCCATCCCGGTGAAAATGCGAGCCATGCGCAGGTAGTCGGAGAACGGCAACTCGGCGTAGAGGGCGCCCTCGTTTCCGGTGCGGCAGTAGACACACTTGTAGTTGCAGCGGTCGGTAATCGAAATACGCAAGTCGGTAATGGCGCGCCCGAATTTGTCAGTCAGAGAAGCCATTAGCAGTCAGCAGTTAGCCATTTAAGCGCCACTGGAAACCTGAAACTCGAAACTTACGCAAGGAGGGGGAACGAGGAAGGGTACGAGACCCGGACATCGTTTCCTTTCCAAGCGCTCCTCACGAAGCACGGGAGGCGCGGGCGTTTCCACCAGCACCCTCGGCCTTCTCGGCTGTGCCAAGAAAGCCTCGCCGGCGCCGCCAGGGTATGCCCACAGGCGGCAGCGGTCGGAAACAACTACATGATTATAGTCCTGCGGAGCGAATTTGGTTGCCTGTTTATAATTTCACGCTGAGACGCAGAGGACGCTGAGAGGTCCGATGAAGGAACTGAAGCGCTGCTGGTGGGCGCAGAACCCGCTTTCCATTCGCTACCACGATGAGGAATGGGGAGTGCCCTCGCATGACGACCGGCACCTGTTTGAAATGATTGTGCTGGAAGGGGCGCAGGCGGGCCTGAGCTGGGACACGATTCTCAAGAAACGCGAAAACTACCGCCGCGCCTTCGCCAGCTTCGAAATTGACAAGGTTGCCAAGTTTGACGGCCCGAAGGTAAAACGGCTGCTGGCCGACGAAGGTATTGTGCGCAACCGGCTCAAGATTGCATCTGCCATCCAAAATGCCCGCGCCGTGCGGGAAATTCAGAAGGAATTCGGGAGCCTTGAGCGCTTTCTCTGGCAGTTTGCCCCAACTCCTCGGCAGCAGGCGCTCGCCTCTTCCAAGCAGGTGCCGGCGCGCACCGCGGATTCCGACCGCCTGAGCAAAGAGTTGCAGAAGCGCGGCCTGCGCTTTGTGGGCTCCACCATCTGCTACGCCTTCATGCAGGCGGTGGGCATGGTCAATGACCACCTGGCGGAATGTTTCCGGTACACGGAAATCAATTCACCGCCGAGGCGCTGAGAACGCCCATTGGCAGATTGGCGCGAGATCCTTCGGGACTAGAACCCTTCAAGATGACGGCTGCGGGTTCCCGCTTCGCTCACGCCCGCAAAGCGCCGTCACATTCCGTCGTAATTTGGCCCGCCGCCACCCTCGGGAGGAACCCAGGTAATGATCTGGTAGGGGTCCATGATGTCGCAGGTTTTGCAGTGCACGCAGTTCGAAGGATTCAGGCTGATGCGCTTACCCGAAGGCACATCCGTGGCTTCGACCATTTCATACACATTAGCCGGACAGAAATGCTGGCAGGGGTTTCCGTACTCCTGCACGCAGCGCAGGTTGCAGATTTGCGTGTCGTGGATAACCAGGTGTGCGGGCTGATCTTCCTCGTGCTTGGTGCCGGAGTGGTAGAGGTCGGTGAGTTTGTCGAAGGTGAGCTTGCCATCGCCTTTGGCATCGCCCAGCAGGTGGGCTTCGTCGCCGCCATCGGCGGGCAGCTGCGCCATCTTTCTCATGCGTGCATGTCCAAAATTGGCGGCATAGCGCGCATGCAGGCCGCGTCCGCCGGTGAACTGCTGCAGTCCGGCGTGGACCATGCCGTGCCAGAAGCCGTGCTCGAAACCCTGGTGGAAATTGCGCACCCTCCAAAGCTCGGTTTTTATCCAGCTGTTCTCGACGCGCTGGGCGTAGGCAGCGGTTGCGGCAGCGGAAAAATCACTCTTCAGCATGCAGTCCAACGCGGTCTCGGCGGCCAGCATGCCGCTCTTGATGGCCAGGTGAATGCCCTTAAGACGTTGCGAATTCAGAAAACCGGCGGAGTCGCCCAGGATCATCCAGCCATTGCCGCTGACCGGCGGTACGGACCACCAGCCGCCATAGGGTAGAGACTTGGCGCCATAGCGGATCATCTTGCCGCCTTCGAGCAGCCTGGCAACCAGGGGGTGGCGCTTGAATTCCTGCAGCACACGCTGCGGATCGAGGCGCGGATCAGGGTAATCCAGGCCGGTGACGAAGCCGAGCGAAACGATGTTGTCTTTGCCGCCGTAAATCCAGGCGCCGCCGTATTCTTTCGAAGTCAGCGGCCAGCCCATGGTGTAGATGACCTGGCCTGGCGCAACCCGCCCGACCGGAACCTCCCATAATTCCTTCACGCCCTGTCCGTAGGTCTGGCGATTGCGGTCGCGGTCCAGTTGAAAGCGCCCGATGAGTTGCTTGGTGAGTGACCCGCGTGTACCCTCAGCCAGGATGACCACCTTGGATTTCAGGTCGTAACCGGGCTCAAAATTGGACTTGGGCTGGTTCTGCTTGTCCACGCCCTTGTCATCAGTGCGCACGCCGATGACTCGCTCGCCTTCCACCAGCAGTTCGGAGCCGGCAAAGCCGGTGAACACGGTGATGCCGGCCTGTTCCACCTTTCCGCCCAGCCACTTCACGAAGCGATTCAGAGAAATCACGTAATTGCCGTGGTCCCGCAAGGGGGGCGGCGTGATGGGCAGCTTGAATTGCGAGTTGCGGGTCAGAAAGTACACTGCTTCGCGGCTGACTTCCGCCTCAATGGGCGCTTCCTTTTCGAAACCAGGCAGCAGCTCGCGCATGGAGCGCGGGTCAAGCAGAGCGCCGGAAAGGCAGTGCTGGCCGATTTCGCGAGCTTTCTCCAGGACGTAGATATTTTCCTTGCTGAGCTGCGAATCAGGATGGCTGGCGTTGTGCGCGTCCATGAGCTGCGAAAGCCGCAGAGCACAGGCCATGCCCGCAGGCCCGCCGCCGACAATGACCACGTCGGCCTCCATTTGGGGGCGGGTTACGTTCGTGAGGGGCTTGCGAAAAATGAGCATTGCACACTGAAACCTTGAAACTTGTGAAACTTTGAAACTTGTTTCTACGTTCCCGTTTTTGCCTTCTTCACTTCTTCGATCAGCGGAGGAACTATTTCGAACAGGTTGCCGACGGCGGCGTAGTCGGCAATTTCGAAGATAGGCGCTTCGGAGTCCTTGTTGATGGCCACGATTGTGCGCGAGCCTTTCATGCCCACAATATGCTGAATGGCGCCGCTGATGCCCAGGGCCAGATAGAGCTTGGGCGCGACCGTCTGCCCCGATGAGCCGATCTGGCGGTCCATGGGCAGCCAGCCGGCGTCGCAGATTGGCCGGGAGGCGGCAATCTCGCCGCCCAGCGCCTCGGCGAGTTGCTTGGCCAGTTCGATGTTCTTCTGCTCCTTGATGCCGCGGCCCACGGCCACAATGATCTCCGCCTGCGTCAGGTCCACCGCCTGCTTGGCTTCTTTGAAAGTTTCGTGCGGCTGGTTGCGGACCACTCCATCGGGAATATCAGCCGGCACCGTTTCCACCGGCGCCGCGGAAGCGCCGGCTTCCACCTTGTCGCCGCGGAAGGCGCCGTTCTGGAAAGTCACGAACCACGGCGGCTCGCCGCTGAAGGAAACGTCGGCGGCAAATTTTCCTTGGAACATCTGGCGGGTGAACAGCAGCTTCCCGTTCTCATGTTTGTAGCCGATGCAGTCGCTGATCAGCACACGTCCCAGCGCGGTGGCCAGCTTGGGGGCAAAATCACGCACCTGGTAGGTGTGCGGCATCAGCACCAGGCGAGGCTGGCGGGTGGAGAGGAATTGCTTCAGACCATATTCAAACGCGTCCGGCGTATAAGGCTCGAACTTGGAGGAGTCGAGCACGTAGACCTTGCTCACCTTTTTACCCGCAACCTCGGTGGCTATGTTGCCAATGCTGCTGCCGGCCACGACCGCTTCCAGCGCCCAGCCGGTTTGCGCGGCAATTGCCTGGCCGGCGGTGAGGGTTTCCCAGGAGACGCGATTCAGCTTGCCTTCGCGCTGCTCGACTACTACCAGAATGGTATCAGCCATAAAAGATTTCCAGTTTGCAGGTCACAACACGGCACTGCCGGCGAGCAGCCTCGGGGAAAGCCGCTTCCAATACGCTCCCGATCGCGCCGGCGCCGCTATCGTCGTACGGTTTCCCCGAGCATGCGTTCACCCACCGCCCGCTTGTGGTTGCCAAACCACAGCAGAAACAGGGCCGCGATTCCGGTCCCAACCACCCACCAGAACCAGAAAAACGACCCGGTGCGGAAGCCTACCCAGATCCAAACCCCGACCAGAGAATCAAAAACAAGGATCTGCCAGCCGATAGTGATCAGGATTGCGCCCAGGCGCTGCGTGTCCATGGCCTGGTCGCCGCGATCTTTATACGACTTGATAAAGTAGCCCATAGTCTCCTGCATGGATGCCGGCGGAAACATCGCGATGCCAGCACTCATTCTTCAAAATTGATGCCGCCAGATCCGCACAACACTTACAGCACGCGCACTTCATTGCGCAGCTTCTCCGTGAGTTTCTTGGCGATTTCCCCGGCGCTGCCCTGCAGCACTTCGGTGTTCTTCGTCTTTTGTGGAATGTAAAGGCGCTCCAGTTTCAGCAGATTGGGGGAGAGCGCGCTCTGGACTTCTGCCAACGCCACTTTGCGCAGCGGCTTGTTCTTGGCCTGCTTGATGCCGATCAGCGTGGCATAGCGCAGCTTGTTGATGCCGGATTGAATCGTGAGCACCGCGGGCAAGGGCATGTCCACAAACTGGAAGTAGCCGGCCTCCAGCTCGCGCTTGACCTTGATTCCGCCATCCGATTTCTCAATCTGCATGATGATGGTGGCGTGCGGCCAGCCCAGCAACTCGGCCAGGATGACGCCGGTTTGCGCGTAGCCATAATCGTCCGACTGCAGGCCAGTAAAGATCAGGTCGAACTGCTCGTCCTTGATGGCGGCAGCGAAGGCACGGGCGATGTTGACAGCGTCCAGGCCCACGAAGGTGGGGTCTTCCAGGTGAATGGCGCGGTCCGCACCCTTGGCCAGAGCCTCGCGCAGCACCTGCTGGGCGCGCGCCGGGCCGGCGGTAATCACCACCACCTCGCCTCCGTGCTTCTCCTTCTGCCGCAGCGCCTCTTCCAGGGCGTAGGCGTCCGGCTCATTGACCTCGTAGGAGACGTCCTCGCGAATCCAGGTGCCGGACTCGTTCAGCTTGAGCGGCGCATCTTTCTGCGGCACCTGCTTCATACAGACCAGGATCTTCAATGCTCACCTCGACGAAACCTGCACTTACGGAGGCAGCCCAGCGCTCTTGCAGCCAAAGCAGGCTGGGAAAACTTGTCAGTATAAATTACGTGAGATGCTTTTGAGAAACACAGGGCTGGATGAAATCAGTTTAGTCCCATAATGGGCCAGTGCATTTCGTGCGGGGTCGATCTGGGGTAAAGACCGGTGCGCTTGGGCCCTATTCGAGGAACACTACCGACTGCACACCGGAAATTTCGAAGCGCTTGCGGCAGCGCGGATTCTTGCAGGCGGACACGTC
The DNA here is from genome assembly GCA_035496875.1 of Terriglobales bacterium. Classification (GTDB taxonomy): domain Bacteria; phylum Acidobacteriota; class Terriglobia; order Terriglobales; family Acidobacteriaceae; genus JAICWP01. Next base: position 69,383 of record DATJEH010000113.1, read on the forward strand.
GTCGCGGCGCAGCATGTAGGAGCGCAGCTTGGCGTAGCGGGCGCGGTCGCGTTCGTCGGCGCCGCGTGGTATCTGCGCCTTTTTGGTACGCACGAACCAGCCCAGCTCATATTCAGCCGATTGTCGGCAATGGGGGCAATTGAGGGTTGCCGGCTTCATTTCCAGCTTTTCGTCAAAAAAAGCGCGCTCGTCGAGTGCCATCGCTTGTGATTATTGCATAATTGCCAGTGGCGTCGCGCCTTGCTTGGGCAGGCCCGGTACAACTCTGAACATGCGCAAGAGGAAGCGGCAAAGATTTCGAGCTGTGCAGGCGGTAAAAGCCGCAGCCCGGGAAAAGATTGGCACCCCACCTCCCACCCGCCGCGAGCCACAACAGAAGAAGCCGCAGGATCGGAAATACAAGCCCACGCTGGGCGACCTACTGGGCGAAGAATAGCTGCACATCCAAGAGGGTGGCACCCCGTGAGGGCTGCACCCCAGCTTAGCCGCAGCCCGAAGTTGCCCAGAGCACCCAGGGACAACCGCAGTTTGACCTTCCCCTTCCAACTAACCAAGCCCAACGGTGTCCCATACGCAAACCTGTTGTTAAAACCAGGAACTTGAGAGAGGAGCGGAAGCATGAAACTCGAATCTTTACGCGAGCTATTTGTCCAAGAACTGGAGGACCTGTATTCAGCCGAGAACATGATTGTCAAAGCCCTGCCCAAAATGATGGAGAAGACCTCTTCGCCCGAATTGAGGAAGGCGCTGGACGAGCACCTGCAGCAAACCCGCGGCCACGTTCGCCGGTTGGACCAGATTTTTGACCAACTTCCCAAGGCGGATCGCGAGGACCACAAGTGCAAAGGCATGGAAGGTGTTATTAAGGAAGGCGAGGATCTGATCAAGAAAGATGCCGAACCGGAGGTGCGCGACGCCGGGATCATTTCCGCCGCCCAGCGCGTGGAACACTATGAGATGGCCGGGTACGGCACGGTTCGCACTTACGCCCGCTTGCTGGGCCACAGTGACTGGGCGCAATTGCTGCAGCAAACGCTGGATGAAGAGAAGGATGCGGACCGCATTCTGAACAGCCTGTCGGAGCGCATCAATCTGGAAGCCAAGGCGGCATAGTCTTGACTGACAAGAACAGAGTTGCAGAAGAAGGGGGCGAGCCTCGCGGCTCGCCTTTTCTTTTCAGCCGCCGGCCGGGGCTGGTCAGTCAATATCTCCGACTAAGGCGAAGTGATTGCCGGAAATGAAGCGGATTTTTACCACCCGCCCATCCTGCAGCCGCAGCCGCGGGTTCTGGGATTCCGGAATGCTGACCAGCGCGACCTGGTCTGCATCCATCACTCCCCAGGCCTGTGAACGAAGCACCGGAGGCAGGGGCGAACGCTCCTCCAAGCTGTGTTGCATGTCAATGGAGTAGGAAACCTTCATGTTGCCGCGACCGCCCAGCAAATAGCCGGTACCTCGCAGGGTGACGTAGCATGCACCGCCAAAAGGCTGACCGCCCAGGGCCATGGCTGCCCTCCCTTGGCGGGGGATTATAACCCCGTTTTGCGATTGCCTTCAAACGTTTGCGATTAACTCGCTATCCGCAAATATGTGTAAGCAGTAGAAAATGGAGGGAGCGGCCGGTGGTTCTGCCCAAATCGACAAACACAACCGCCCGCCAGTGTAAAATCCTCATCTCGCGGGTTTTCAATGGAAGTTCGGGCTCCCAGACTCATTTGCAAGTGGCTGACCTTAATGCTCCTAGCGGTCAGCAGTTCTCTCACAAGCTGGGCCAAACCGGCCAACATAGTCCTTATCACGCTGGATACGACGCGCGCCGACCGAATGGGTTTTCTCGGCTCCAAACGCGGGCTCACGCCCAACCTGGATGCCCTTGCCCGCCAGGCTGCCGTATTTACCCGCGCCTACTCGCAGGTTCCATTGACTACGCCCTCGCATGCAACCCTCCTGACGGGAACCTACCCCCAGTTCAATCATGTGCGCGATCTGGGAAGCCCCTTGGCAAAGGATTTGCCCTACCTCCCCGAGATTCTTCGCCGACACGGTTACCACACCGCCGCATTTGTCGGGTCGCAAGTGCTGGACCCGAAGAGCGCGTCAGCTCCGGGATTTGACCGAGGTTTTGACATTTACGACGCGCCATTTCACGGTCGCCGGCCGGGCGAAGATCGCTACCACAGTGTCGAACGGCGCGGAATGGCAGTGGTGGAACACGCCCTGGGGTGGCTAAATCAGCACCCACGCGGCCCCTTCTTCCTTTGGCTCCATTTCTATGACCCGCATGACCCCTATGATCCGCCTCCGCCCTTTAAGGCCCGCTTCGCCGCCTCGCCCTACGACGGGGAGATTGCCTACATGGATTTCGCCGTGGGCAAGCTGCTGTCGGCTCTGCGCACACGCGGCATCTATGAGCAAACCTTGTTTGTTGTTGTAGCCGACCACGGCGAAGCCTTTGGGGAACACGGCGAAATCAGCCATGGCCTGTTTCTTTATGGCGACACTCTGCATGTCCCGCTCCTGATCAAGCTACCGGGCGCGGATTCGGTTCACCTCCTGGTTGAGAGCCGAGTGGGCTTGGTGGACATAGCACCCACCATTCTGCAGAAATTTGGGATTACGGCGCCGCAGCCCATGCAGGGCAGTTCCTTGCTGCCCTTGATGAAGGTGAGTACCAAGGCCGCCGGCGCGATCACCGCAGCCTCCCGCCCAACGGCAGCCGATCGGCCGGAGTACGCCGAGACCGACTATCCTCATCGCGCGTTTGGCTGGAGTTCCTTGCGCTCCTGGCGGGCGGGAAAGTACCTGTATATTGATGCCCCAGAACGCGAACTCTACGACCAATCGGCCGATCCGCAAGAGTCGCACAACCTGGCCAGGACTGCCCCGGCCGTGGCGGACGCAATGGCGGCGCAACTGCAAGCCTTTCGGCGCAAGACCACACGCGCGGGCGGCACGCAACCCGTACTCACACCGCGGCAGGCGGAGCAACTGCAGGCCCTGGGCTACGTGGCTTCCGGCCCGAGCGAGCCTATGGCGAGAGAAAAGGTAAGGGGTCCCGACCCGAAGGAAAAGGTTGGGATCTCAAACGCGCTGCACCAGGCTTTGTTAGAGGCGGATGAGCAGCACTACAGCGAGGCAATCCCCCTTCTGGAACAGGTGCTTAAGGCGCAGCCCGACATCGCCATTGCCAATCTGCAGTTGGGCCGCGCCTGGAATAGTCTGGGGGAATACGCCAAGGCCATGCCCTGGCTGCAGAAGGCAGTTGAGCTTACCCCGCAGTCCGTGGAAGCGCACTACGAATTGGGGGCGGCGATGGGAGAAACGGGCGATTGGGAGGGATCGGCGAAACAGCTTCAGGCTGCGCTGGCTCAGGATCCGAATTCAGACGAGCTGCATTTCTATTTGGGCTCCGCCTACGAAGAAAGCAACCGCATTCCGCAGGCCATGAAGGAATACCGGGCTGCACTGCGGCTTAATGCGGATAATTACCGGGCGAATCTGCTGCTGGGACGGCTGCTCGCTGTCCAGAATCATGCCGCCGAGGCGTTACCCTATCTGAAAAAAGCGGTGCAACTGCAGCCGCAGTCGGCGGACGCACACAAGTTTCTGGGAAATGTATATACCGTGTTAGGGGATGAAGCGAAAGCGCAGCACGAGCAATCGGAGGCACAACGGTTGCAGTTGCTCGACCATCCCTGAGAACTGCCGCCGAAGCGAACACGCCGGATCTCAAGCTTTGTGATTGCTGCCGCCAACAAGCGGTAAGATTTGTCGATCGGTGAGAGGTGTACCGTGAAAGTCCTCTGTGGCTTCCCTGCGTGATTATCCTGAGTTGTATGGCGTTGGCGGCTGAAAAAAATCGAAAAACTGGCCAGACAGTTACGCCGCGAGATCACACCCCAGCGAGCAAAAGCGCGGCGCCTTGAGCTTCGCGGCAAGACATCGTTCCCCATAAATAAAAACCGCCAGTCCCGAGTTGCCTCCGAGACTGGCGGTCAGCGTTTCGAGCCGGGTAGCGGTTTAGAAGGTTACCCGCAACCCGAATTCAATTTGCCTTGGGGTACCCAGTGAATTCAGTCCCGTTCCTGCGCCCGCCCGGTTGGTGAAGTGGCCGGCGTAGTCGGTGCCGTTGATTGAGCCCGTACCTCCGGTAAGTGCTCCGGAGAGCATGCTGCCCGGCAGATCGAAATTAGCGAAATTAAGCAGGTTGTAGAAGCCGATGCTGGGACGTACCGTCAGCCTCTCCTTGATGGTGTAGTTCCAGGACAGAGTCATGTCGAAGGCACGCAGCCAATCCAGATTGACCTGATTGGAAGGGGCCAGGGTCAGCGGAGCGCCGCCGTTGATGGTTCCGCCCAGAGCTTGCATCTGGGCCAGGGTGAACAGCCCGTTCTGGATCAGCACCTGCCCAGCCGGCGTGACTTGGTTAACCGTACCGTTGAACGCGGTGATCAGATTGTTCAGGCTGCTGGCGTTCACCCCACGGTCGAAGCTACCAACATGGGTTCCGGGGAGCGGATCTTGGGTGGTTCCATCACCCGTGAAATCTGTACGGAAGATTTCGCCCGCACCGATGAACGTGTTGGAAACCGTAGGCGTGGTGGCTAACGGACTGTAGAAGTGGGACATGATGCTGAACTCGAATCCGCCGGGCATCTGAGCATAGCCACCGAAGGAAACCTGGTGGGTGCGGTCGAGCACGGAGGGTCCGAAGAAACGGTTGGGCTGATTGTTGTCCAGGGCGGGAATCACGAAGTCCTGATCACCGCTCGAGGCCGTAACCGGGTTGCCGGCGTTAACTCCACCGCCGGAATTCTCAAAGCGGGAAAGAGCGTACGACACCTGGAAGTTCAAGGCGCGCACTCCCCGGACCGGCCGGTTGACGTTCTCCGTCCACTTCACCTGCAGACCGTTGTAAACCGAGCGGCCAATCGGCTCGAGAAAGCCCAGAGGTGGAGCGGCAGGGTTGATGCCGCCGAAGGCGCAGGGATTACCCAGAGCTACCAGGCAACTAGCCCCGCCCATGTCAGCCGATGAACCTAGCCCGTTCCCGGCATAGTCGGCAATGGTCGCGCCCTTGTTGATGGCACAGTCAATTCCCGCTACACCTAACGGACAATTAAGGCCCACATTGGTCGCATTGATCGCGTCCAAAGCTCCGGCTTTGTTGAAGTACCGGATATCTCCGGCGTGGTTCACGTCCACACCTAAAAGGAAGTGGGTCTGCACGTTGCGGATGTAGTCCGCGCTGATCACCATGCCCGGGCGAATCTCCCGCTGGATGCCGATGTTCATCTGCACCGAACGGGGGGACCGGTAGTTGGGATCGAACATTGACGCACCGGTTGGGAAGAAGCAGCCAATCCCCTGCGGACACTGCGTCAAGTTGGTCTGGGTATAGTTCGGGTTGGGGGCATTGAGGTCAATTGGGGTCAGTGCTTGCCATTGTTTTTGAAGAGCAACGATGGCGGCGGCAGCATTGCCAATCAAGGGCGGACCAGCCGAGGTGCCGCAGACGCTCGCACCAGCCAGCAACTGGCCCCCCGGAATGGGTAAGCCTGAAGCTTGGCCAGGAGCGGCGCAAGGCGGCAGGAACACCAAAAATGCGCCGGTGGCCTCGCGCGGCGGCCCGTCAAACAACACGTTGTTCCATACGGCATTCTCGAAAAATAGTCCGATGCCGCCACGGATAGAGGTCTTCCCCGTACCGGTTGGATCCCAGGCAAACCCCACCTGGGGGGCAAGATTGGTATTGGGCTGGCGGACCTTGTTACCCAGACCCGGGAACAGCTGGTTCAGTCCCGGAATGGCCTGGAAGTCGCTGTCGGTGCGCCCGGTGTCGCGCTGGTAGCGCAGACCGTAAGTGAGAGTAAAGTTGGGCTTGATTTTCCAGGAGTCACCCAGGTAGGTCAGGATACGGTTATCCGGTCCCAAGCCACCCGCCGGGAATTGGAAGGAAGGTTTGCTTGTAGAAAATCCCAGACCGTTGCCCATGAGGATAAAGTCAGCGGGATAGTTCAATGGGTTGGAGGAGCCACCTGGGAAGGGCCCGCTGGCGGCAGCGGCGATTTCACCGCTGTCCGTGTTGGGCTCGACTAAAGGCGCATTCTTGAAGAAGGAGGCAAAACCGCCGCCCTGGATGTGGTTGTAGGAAAGTCCGAAACGCAGGATGTGCGAACCCAGGGGCTTGCTGCCGTCATAGCGGATCTGGTGATTACTCTGAGGCGTGCTCTGCGGAGCCAGCAGGTTGGGACCGGCAATCAAGCCGGTGTTACCCATGAAGATTTCCATCCCCAGGTTATTGAATGGCAAGGAACTGCCAATAACGGCGTCCTGAATCTGGTTCTGGAACTTCAGATAGGAGAAACGAATGGCATGGGTAAAGGTACCGGTGCTGAAATCCAGGCCGATCACATGGTCGCGAGTGATGTTAGAGGTGTCATACAGCGAGTAGCCGTACCCGAAGTTGGCCCCCAGCACGCTCTTGAAATAGGTGAAGCGGTAAAACGCGTGGGCATTTTTTCCCAGCTGATAATCCAGTTTACCCAGCAAACTGCCACTACGGAAGGGAGCGGCAAAGGTTCCGGAGTACTGTTGAAAGGGATCGGAAATAGGAACAGGAACCTGCGAGTGCTGTACGGTGCGCTCGCCATCCATGAAGAAGAACATCTTATCTTTCATGATAGGCCCGCCAAAGCGGCCGCCGTATTGACTGCGTTGGAAGGGAGCATCGAATCCCGGAGGCGCCGGCAGCTTGGCGGCGGTGGAACTGTCACGAAAGCCGCCGAATGCTTCGCCGTGGTAAGCGTTGGTCCCAGAACGGGTAGTGACGTTGACCGCGCCCGAGGAGGTCAGCTCCGTGGACATATCCAGACTGGATTGGCTGATCTGGAATTCCTGAATGGCGCTGGCCGGAATGTCGGTGGTGGTGGTGCCTACGGTTTCATCCGAGACGTCCACGCCGTCCACCTCAATACGAGCGGTACGGCCGAAACGGCCGCCGAATGAAATTGAGGAAAAGCCGGCCTTGGTGGGATCGAAATTCTGCCCGTCCTGGATCTGCACGCCGGGCTCGAGCTGGGCTAGGTCAAGAAAGTTACGACCGTTCACCGGCAAATTTTCGATCTGCTGCGCGTTCAGTACACCCTGAACGGTAGGCTGCTCGGTGTTGACCTGAACTTCCGAGGCCTGTACTTCGACGACCTGGCTCTCCTGACCGATCTGGAGCCGGGCATTGGCCGTGGACGTATTCCCGAGCAGCACGGTAACCGGCAGGTTGACACTGCTGAAGCCCTTGGCTGAGACCTGCACTTTGTAACTGCCCGGAACCAGGGCGCCGGAGTTGTAAGCCCCCGACGAATTTGTCCCTGTGCTGACAACTTGACCGGTGGCAACGTTGGTAACGGTAACTTTCGCGCCACTTACTACCGCTCCCGAGGGGTCGGTTACACTGCCCACGATACTGCCGGTGCCAACCGTACTTTGAGCCAGCACCGGAACACTGAGAAGCAGCAGCCCAGTTAGCGCCAGCAGCCAGCCGCCAAATCGGGCAAGCTTGCGACCTAACAATTGTTGAGAGTACATCGTGCCACCCGCCTTTCCTAAGTTGACAATCATTCTCACGAGACCCGAGATCGCTTGGGATAGTCCGCCTGGGAACCGATCTGGGATTTACGAAAAAGGCCGACAAATCAGTCGGGCTCTGTTAAGCAACGCAGGTTCCAAGTAGTTAAAAGGAAGCGTTGTTAACGTTTTCAAACAGATACAGCGATAACACCGTCATAGAACGAGGTTGTTTCAGAAACTTTACGTATGGATTTCCGTAACAGCCCAGGAATCTCCGCAATTTGGAAGCATTTAGAGCTTATTTCTCGGGTCACGATAAAGAACGCGAGGGATAGAAAACGCCGGATTTGCGGAAAGCGGACGAGCCACGCCGGAACCACACATGTTCCGCTCATTTTTGTGACCAGAGGCCGGCTAACGGGGATTGACCTCTGAGGTGCGGGTACGGAAAGCTAGCATTACGTTTGTAATCTTTTGCGGTAACCTCAAAACCATTACCTTTATCCGCAACCGTAAGCCTACATCCGTCCTCGACCGGCACATCGCTGCCGGCTTTGTGACTGAAAAGATGAGGAGCACCGCGATGAAAAAATTCCCCGTTTTCGTAAGCGTACTACTTTTGGCGGCGTGTGCATGGGCGCAACAGGATGCAGCCCCGGCGCAAGCAGACCAGGCGCAAACGCCAGCCCAGTCCGCCGCCCCAGCGTCCCAGGGACAGGATGCAACGAAAGTCGAGCCCATGGACCAGACGCCAGTGTTCCGCGTCAATGTGGTCTCGCGCACCACCAAGGCGGTGAACTACCGCCATCGCGGCGGCTCCACTATGGTGGACTTCAAGGGCACCGACCTGATGCCGCTGGCCAAGGGCAAGGCCAAGGTGGACAGCAAATCAGGACGGTTGCAGATCAATGCCGAGCTCGAACGCATGATGCCGGCGACCAAGTTCGGCTCGGAATATCTCACCTACGTGCTGTGGGCCATTACGCCGGAGGGACGCCCGCTCAATCTGGGCGAGGTGCTGCTGGATAACGGCAAGGCCAAGCTGGAGGTGACCACCGACCTGCAGGCCTTCGGCATGATTGTTACGGCCGAGCCCTACTTCGCCGTGACTTATCCCAGCAACCTGGTGGTAGTAGAGAACATGATCAAGTATCAAACCAAGGGCTGGGAAGAACCTATCAACGCCAAGTTCGACATGCTGGAGGGCGGCCAGTACACCATTGACGTGAAAGCCGCCGACCTGCCGGCCTCCAATGCCGCTCCCAACACTCCGCTGGAACTGCTGGAAGCTCGCAATGCCGTGGCCATCGCCAAGGCTGCCGGGGCTGAGCAGTATGCCGGCGACAGCATGAGCAAGGCGGAAGACTTCCTGGCCCGTGCCGAGGATTACCTCAAGCGCAAGCAAGGGCTGACCCCCATCGGCACCGTGGCCCGTGGCGCCACCGAAATGTCGGAAGACGCACGCGTGCTCACCCTGAAGCTCAAGGAGCAGGAGCGGGTAGCGGCGGAAAAGCGCGCCCTGCAGGAGAAAACAGCCAAGGCCCAGGCCGAAGCCCAGGCGGAAGCCGAGCGCGCGGCCAAGGCCAAGGCCGATGCCGAAGAACAGCAGCGGCTGCGGCAACAGGCGGAAGCTGACCGTCTGGCAGCGGAGAAGGCCAAGGCAGAAGCCGACCAGATGCGGCAGGAAGCGGAAACGGCGCGCGCCGCCGCTTTAGCCGCACAACAACAGGCGCAGGCCGATGCCGAAAAGGCCCGCCAGGCCGCCGACGAAGCTATCCGCCAGAAGGAAGAAGTTCGCCAGCGCCTGCTCAGCCAGCTCAATCAGGTGCTGGAAACCAAGGATACGCCACGTGGACTGGTGGTCAGCATGCCCGACGTGCTTTTCGCCACCAATCGGTACAATTTGAAGGAAGCGGCCCGGGAGAGCCTGGCCCGCATTGCCGGCATCATTCTGGCCTATCCCGACCTGCGGCTGGAAATTGAGGGCCACACCGACAGCACAGGCACAGAGGAATACAACCAGGTGCTCTCGGAAAAACGCGCAGGCACGGTACGCGATTACCTGGTGGACAAGGGCGTGGACATCAACACCGTGGTCGCGCACGGACTGGGCGAATCTGATCCGGTGGCCGCCAACGACACCGCCGCCGGGCGGAAGCTCAATCGCCGCGTGGAGTTGATTGTTTCCGGCGAGGTGATCGGAACGAAGATCGGAGCGAACGCGCAAACCGTCAGCGCGCCCAACGCGCAGCCGCCGGCGCCCCAAGCCCAGGCGCCTGCTGCCGCTGTTCCCCAGCAGTAAAGAAGTTTGTTCGGCCGAAGAGGTGCGCGGGTCCTGGACGCGAGTCCCGGACCCGCTACTTCTTTGGAACCAGTTTCGAGTTTCATTCCAAGAACTGTCATCCTGAGCGAAGCCGGCCGATTCGCTTGCGCCACTGTGCCCCCAGGGGCATTTCTGGAAACTCCTTCCAGCAGTGCGGCGAAAGATATTGCGCAGGGGTGTTTCGGCTCGGGCATGCGCCCTCGCTCAACATGACGCTGTTAGGAATTTAGCAGGAGACGCACAGCCGACCCTGGAACAACAGCCAGAAACTCCAAACGGGAAACTCGAAACTACGTCTTTTCGCATCCGGGACACTGCACGTGGTAGGAATTTCCCTTGTAATCCAGTTCTCTTAAGCCCCGCCGCGAAGTGTAGTAGCCCCGAATGGCCTCGCGGTGCAAAAGGTCGTAGAAGCGGCGCTGCGGGCTTTCCTGCGGCGCCTGACTGATTTCGCGGACTACATCCACCTGCCCGGAAGGGGGCAGTTCCGGGAAAGCGTGCGCGAACCGCGCCTGGCAATGCTCTTCCAGCGCGCCCATGCCGGCGCGGGCGGCGGATTGAGGATCGGAAGTTTCCAATTCCAATACGCTTGCTTCGCCGTAATAAGCCACCGCCAGCGCACGATGCAGCGGATCGAGGCGGCGAGCGGCTTCACGCGCTCCAGCCGCGCTGTAAATTCGCAGGTCAATCCATTCGGCAGTTTCGGCCAGGGCGCTCGCATCCACCGTTCCCAGCAGAACCTCGACCAGGCGCGTCACCACGCGAAACTCCTCGGGAGAAAAGAACTGGGGATGAAACGGGCCCGGCCGCGGCTGCACGTAATCCGTCTCGCTACCCGGGGGGATGGCGGCAGCACCCTGCCCTGACAAAGCGTGAATCAGGTGCTTGGGCGAGGGCTCGTAGAGACCCGGCGGCAGGGCCACAGCCACCGGTTGCCCAGCCCCGGCGAGCGTAGTGGCCATTTCCGGCACCAGCCCCGCCACTCCCGCCAAAGCTGTAATTTCGCCTAGCCGCAGCAGCCACTCGCGGCGGGTAAGTTCGGGCGCCGCTTTTTCCGCCACCGGATCATCTTGCTTCCGCTTCATAATTCCCCCCGGCGGGTCGCGTCCGCAATGTGTTCGCCTACCCGCGCCGAAATTGCCATGATGGTCAGCGTGGGTTCATAGCAGCCCTGAGTCACAAATACTGCGCCGTCGCTCACGAACAGATTGCCCACACCGTGCACCCTGCAGTTGCGGTCCACCACGCTGGTGTTGGGATCGTTGCCCATGCGCGCGGTGCCGCACTCGTGGATATTCTTGCCAAACACGCTGAGCTGCTCGCCGGGCGGGGTGATCTCGCTCAAGTTCATCTCCTCGAGAACGGCGCTGATGTCAGCGCGCATCGCTTTGGCCATGGCATTTTCGTTCTCGCCGTAACTGGAGACGATGTGCAGGACCGGGATTCCCCACGCGTCGCTTTTATGTGGATCGAGGGTGACGAAATTTTCCTTCCGCGGCAGGCACTCGCCCTGGGCCTCCATGCCGAAGTAATAAGGAATGTCTTCGCGCACCTGCTTCCGCCATTCGTCGCCAAACTCGGGCAGGAGAAAGGCTTGGCCATAGAGCTCCTGGCTGCCATCGCCGTCGAAGCGGTAGCCGCGCAGAAAATTGGAATTGTGGTTAATTCCGACGTTTACGTACTTGGGAATGATGAAGCCACAGGGCCGTCCTACCGGTTCGCGTTTCGAGGAGCGCAGGCTGGGCATCATGCCGCCGGCGCCCTCCACGGTGAAATGGTCCATCAGATAGTGCCCGAGCACGCCTTCCTGATTGCCCACGCCCTGGGGAAAAAGCGGTGAGCGGGAGTTGAGCAGGATGCGCGTGGATTCCAGCGCCGCCGCCGCCAGCACCACCACGCGTCCGTAGGCCTCCCGGTGCTGGTGTGTGCCGCGGTCAATGTAGTGCACGCCTTCGGCCTGGCCGTGGCGGTTCATGAGCACGTGGCTGACCACCGCGTCGCTTACCAGTGTCAACCTGCCAGTGCGCGCGGCAGCAGGCAAAGTAACCGAAGGGCTGTTGAAGTAAGAAGCGGTGAAGCACCCCCGCTGGCACTCATCGCAATAGTGGCAGGCGGGACGGCCACGATGCGGCACGGTCAGCACGGCCACGCGATCAGGCATCACCCGCCAGCCGAATTTATGGCCCACCACCTTCTGCGCCTGCGCCGCCCCGCAGGAGAGCGCCATGGGCGGCAGAAATTGCCCGTCAGGAAACTGCGGCAGGCCCTCGCGCGAGCCGCTAACCCCGATGAAGCTCTCCACCCGGTCGTAATAAGGCTCCAGCTCTTTGTAGCTGATGGGCCAGTCTTCGCCGTAGCCATCGCGGCTGGCGGCCTTGAATTCATTGTCGCTGTAGCGGTAGCTTTCCCGCGCCCAGCAGAACGTCTTGCCACCGACCTGCCGCCCGCGAATCCACATGAAAGGCTTATCCGCGGGAAAGGTATAGGGGTTCTCATGGTCGTTGACGAAGAACTGGTGGCTGTACTCGTCGCAGGCGTAGCAGAGGCGCTGGACGGGCTGGTCTTGCAGCAGCCGCTGCTGGTCGCCGAAGCCGCGGAACTTCAGCTGGTAGGGCCAGACGTGCTCAGTGAAGTCGCGGGTGGGCACCCGGGGCGGGCCAGCCTCGAGCATGAGCACGCTGAGGCCGCGCTCGGCGACTTCTTTCGCCACCCAGCCGCCACTAGCCCCGGAGCCGACTATCAGCACATCGTAGGTTTTGCGGCGTGCAGGCATGATAGGAGACGGGACAGTTTACCCCAGCTCGAAGGCTCCCGCGTATGGCCCGCTGAGCCTACACCAACTGGTGAGAAGGCGATTCTGTGTCAGTTATGCACCTGCTTGACTTTGATCGCATTGAGCCGGAGTATTCCAGCAGCCGGCATATGCTGATTCGGAACGTACTCGCACTGCTTTTGGCTGGAATGGCTCTTGGGCAGGTCCACCCCGTCGAGCAGAACGTCGTCGAGCAGCATTTAGACGATTTCAGCAGAGTTAAATGCGGGTCGCGGGTGCCGAAGGATTATTCTTGTGCAGTATTCTTCGATGTTGATCCTCCCCTTCGCGATGGCATAGACATTGCTAGCGTCATTGGCGGGCAGCAAAATGGCGGCCAGACGTATGGGTTCATCCGTTCAGTGTCGGTGCTTCTTGATGACACGCTGTACACCGCTATCTACACCCCACCACTGAAGCGGGATGGCAAGCTTTCTCCCCTAACGAGATGCCATGGTATTCCTGTACGAATTGATGGTGACGGCTTAATTGTCATATGGCCGGACGGAACCGAGGCGAAAGCTACGATCGTTCGACGCGAAAAAACCCACCCCGGTCAACCCCAGCCCGGATAGCCCAGCACGGATTCGTCATCATTTTCAGTCCAGTTTTTCTGGGGTGTCTTCTCGCGAGTTACGAGTCGAAGCGGCCCGCCAGGGGTTACATTGAGAGCAGACATTACCCATGCTCAAGGGCTCATTATCGAAGATCCGAGGCATTGATGTCCTTTGGCTGGTGTTTCTGGGCGGCCTGGCCCTGCTCTCTCCGGTGCGCGAGATTCACAAGCAGCTCACGCTTTTGGCCATCGCCCTGGTGCAGATCTTCGAGCCGCAGCTGATTGGCAAGCTTCCCCGCCGCGGGCCCAGCTACAGCGTTCTGCTCAAAATTGCGTTATCCAGCCTGCTGATCGCGCATACTGGCGGCGCGGTCAGCATCAATAGCAGCTACTACCCCATTTATTACCTGCCGGTTATTACCGCCGCCATCTACTTCGGCCCCGTCGGTACCCTGTTGTGGACGGCGCTGGCTTCGGCGGCTTACTGCTCCTACCTGATCCCGGTGTTGCAGGAGTACGAACTCACTCCGGCCGGCGAGGTGGAACTGGGCATCCGCATCCTGTTCTTCTTTTTTGCCGCCATCCTGGTCAACCAGTTCGTGATGGAGAACCGGCGTCGTCTGAAGGAATCGCAGGCGCTTTCGGAGACTTTAGCGGAATCAAACCGCCAGCTGAAGCAGGCGCAGGAAGAGGCGCGGCGCTCAGAACGTTTGGCAGCCTTGGGCCAGCTTTCCGCCGGCCTGGCGCACGAAATTCGCAATCCGCTGGGCGTAATCAAGGGATCAGCGGAAATGCTGAGCCAGAAGGTGCAGGGCGTTTCTCCACTGGCGCAGGAGTTGGCCGGGTATATTTCCTCGGAGGTTAACCGGCTCAATGCCCTAGTGGCGCGATTCCTGGATTTTGCGCGCCCCTCGCGCCTGCAACTGCAGCCGGTCAGCGCCCCGGACCTGCTGGATCGCGCGCTGGACTCGGTGCAGGCGCAGTTTCCTTCTGCAGGCGTCACCGTGGAGCGCCGGTATGCGAGCGACCTCCCGAAAATCCTGGCCGACGAGCAACTCTGCGAGCAGGTGTTCGTTAACCTGATCTGCAACGCCTACGAAGCCATGAGCGGCGCCGGCGGCAAGCTGAGCGTTTCCATTGGACCAGCCTCGGCTGAGAACGTGTCCGGCGTGGCGGTGGAGATTCAGGATTCCGGGCCGGGGGTCCCGGCGGAATTGCGCGAACAGATATTCAATCCCTTCTTTACTTCGAAGGAGAACGGAGTTGGCCTGGGACTTTCTATCGTGGCCAAGATTGTGGACGACCACCGCGGTTCGATCCGGCTGAAGAGCCGGCCCGGCGAAGGAGCGTGTTTTTACGTGTTTCTTCCCTGCAACACCAACTGAGGAATTATGCCCTCAATTCTGATTGTCGAAGACGAAGCCAAGATGCGGCGCCTGCTGGAGCTGAACCTGGGCGAGCAGGGGTTCACCACGCACGCTGTGTCGGACGCGGAGAGCGGACTGAAGCTGCTGGGCCAGCAGGAGATTGACCTGGTGGTCACCGATTTCCGACTGCCCGGCATGAACGGCCTGGAATTTTTGCAAGCCATCAAGCGGGTGAACGCTTCCCTGCCGGTGGTGATGATGACTGCCTATGGCTCGGTGGAGTCGGCGGTGGAGGCCATGAAGATGGGCGCCAGCGATTACGTGCTCAAGCCCTTTTCGCTGGAAGAAATGACGCTGGTGGTGCGCAAGGAACTGGACGCCCACAACCTGCGCGAGGAAAACCGTTCGTTGCGCGAGGCGCTTGGCCAGCGCTATCAGTACAAAAACATCATCGCCAAAAGCGACAAAATGCAAGCGGTGCTGGCCATGGTGGAGCGCGTGGCACCCACCAACGCCACTGTGCTGCTAGGGGGTGAAAGCGGCGTAGGCAAAGACCTGGTGGCGCGCGCCATCCACGAACATTCCAACCGCAAGGCGGGGCCGTTCGTCAAAATCAACAGCACCGCCATTCCGGAAAACCTGCTGGAGAGCGAACTATTCGGTTACGAAAAGGGCGCCTTCTCCGGGGCCACCGGCAGCAAGCCTGGCAAATTCGAACTGGCGGACAAGGGCACGCTCTTTCTGGATGAAATCGGTGACGTGCCCGCGGCCACCCAGGTCAAACTGCTGCGCGTGCTGCAGGAACGCGAGTTTGAGCGCCTGGGCGGGACCAAAACACTGAAGGTGGACGTGCGCCTGATCGCCGCCAC
>DATJEH010000114.1:0-24782 GCA_035496875.1 Terriglobales bacterium
GGACCTGCCGTTGTGGATGACCGAAGTCTGTTATGCCTACGAGGCGGGTACTCCGAAATCGTTTGCTCTGCCGCGCTACGAGTTTGCTGACGGCGACTACTGGGGGCAGCAGATTTTCAACGACCTGGAGAACTATGCTTCCGCCTGGATTTACTGGAACGCGGTGCTGGATGAGAAGGGCGGGCCGTGGTCGGTGTCATACATTCACGGTAATCCCGATCCCAACATCCAGCACCCGGTGGTGATCATCAACCGGCAAACCCGCCGGGTCACCTATACCGGCCTGTATTACTACCTGGCGCATTTCAGCAAGTTTGTGCGGCCGGGAGCGGTGCGCATTGAAACCACCGGGAGCTACCCCGGAGTGCGCGTGATTTCATTCAAAACGCCGGAAGGGAAGGTCGTCAGCGAGTTGATGAACAGCCGCAAGGAAGATGTGGAGGTTGCGATTGCGGCCAACGGGCGCACGCTACCGCTGAAGCTTCCGGGGGTGTCTATCACGACAGCGATATGGTAGAAGCCGCAACTGCAACTCTCTCCGCGGATCCATGCGGATGGCAGTGCAGAATTCCTCGTGCTTGAGACGTAAGTGGTTATCTGAATGGCAATTTGAGACGTTGCAAACAACGTCTCTACAATTCATTCGATCCGAGGGCGGAACCTCGGCGGGTTGTGGCTACTCGAGCTGCTTGCCGCGGGTTTCGGGCAGCTGCCAGGCAAACAAGGTCGCCAGCAGAAAAGAGGCGGCGCAGAGATAAAAGGCCCAGCTTAGACCCTTCGCCTGGCCCACGCGGCCAATCACGAACGGCGCGAGCGCACTCAGGGTTCGCGCTCCGTTGTAAGTAAAGCCCAGAGCCCGCGCGCGCAGGCGGGTAGGGAAAATCTCGCTGCCAATAATTCCTGAGCCGGAGAAAAATCCGGTGCCGAAAAACGCGACCAGCGCCCCGAGAAACAGCAGCACCCATTCCGAGCGCGCCATGGCATAAAGCGGCACTAGAAGTGCTGCTATCAAGGTATAGAAAATGAATCCGTTACGACGCCCAAGGCGGTCGGCCACCCAGCCGAAGGTCAGATATCCGGGAAACATTCCCGCAAGGTTCAGGAACAACAGCAGGGCGGTGGTGCTCATCACGCCAAAACCCCGTCCGCCCTGGGAGACTGGCAGGGAAAGGTAGGGCGGAATCCAAGTGAACAGTCCCCACCAGGCGAAAAGGCCAAAAAAGTTAACCAACAGCAGCGCTAGCGTGTAGCGGGCATAGGAGCGGGAAAAGAGATGGAAGAACGAATCCTCTCTCGCCTGCGCAATATGGGAGTCTGCCGGCCGCTTGAGCGATGACTCGCGCTGCTGCTCCCACATTTCCGATTCGGGCACTTTCTTCAGAATCCAGAACACAACCAGCGCAGGTATGACGCCGACAAAGAACACGGCGCGCCAGTTGGCAAACTGGAGCACAATTCCAGCGACCAGGGCAGCGAGGGCGTAGCCAATAGCCCAGGAACTTTGCACGATGGAGAGTGCCTTGGCCCGCTGCTCGCCGGGCCAGGTTTCGGCGACCAGCGCCGCGCCGGTGTTCCATTCGCCGCCCATGCCCAAACCCAGCACGAAGCGGAAGCAGGCCAGCATGAGGATGGTGGTGGAGAGGCCGGAAGCGAAAGAGAAAACGGAGTAAGTCAGGATGGTGGCCATGAGCGCGCGCTTGCGGCCGATTTGGTCGGCAATGAAGCCGAAGAATACGCCGCCGATGCCGGAAGCCAGCAGGGTGAGGGTGTTAAGCAGTCCAGCGGTGCCCTTGCTCATGCCCAGATCGCGCATGATGTGGGTGAGCACCAGGGCGTAGAGCATGACGTCGAAGGCATCGAGCATCCAGCCCAGGCCGGCGGCGATCAGGGTGCGGCGTTGCCCGCGGGAGATGGTGGAGAGTGAGAAGCTGGCGGCGCCGGCCATGGAGGGGGATTGTACTCGCGGGCGAAGGCGCCCGCGTCACATACTTCTAGGTTCTGTTGTGCAGGAGCTGAAAATATCGGCGGGCGGTGCGCACGTCGGCGGCAATCTGGGCGCGAAGCTCTTCCACGGAGGGAAATTTGATCTCCGGGCGCAGCCGGCGCAGGAAAAACAATTCAACTTCCGTTTCCGGGGTGAGTTCCAGGGGATGGAAGTTGAGCAGGTGAGTTTCGATGGCGAAAGACTCTGCGCCGAAGGTGGGACGGTTGCCGACGTTGGTCACGGAATCAAAGCACTCTTCCGCCACGCGGGTGCGGGTAATGTAAACGCCATCGCGGGGCACGAGCTCTTCATAACGGCTGAGATTGATGGTGGGAACCGTGTATTTGGCGCCGTAACCGCGGCCGCGGCCAGGATTGGAAATGATGCTGAAGGGTCGGCCGAGGAGGTGTCGGGCGTCGCTGACATCGCCTTCGGCGGCGATTAACTGGCGTACCCGGCTGCTGGATACAGAGTGGCCGCGGATGCACATCTCGGGGTAGACCTGGACCTCAAATCCGAACTCGCGGCCGAACTCGGCCAGTTGCTGCACGTCGCCCTTGGCTTTGCGGCCAAAGCGAAAATTGAAGCCCTCATGCACCTCGCGGGCGTGCAGCTTGCGGTGCAGAATTTCTTCGGCGAACTGGCGGGGAGTGAGCAGGGAAAGGTCGCGGGTGAAGGGCAGCAGCAATACGGCATCGAGGCCGGTGGCTGCCAGCAGGCGCAACTTGAGGGGCAGGGGAGTAATCAAAGGCGGCGCCGCATCGGGATGGAGGATGCGCGCGGGATGCGGGTCGAAGGTTACCGCTATAGATTGCGCACCGAGTTCGCGGGCGCGGCGCACCACCTCTCCCAGGACATGCTGGTGAGCGCAGTGCACCCCGTCGAAGTTGCCGACGCTAAGCACAGTGCGGCCAAGATCAAGGGGAAGCTCCTCGAGATGGTGGAAGGTCTTCAAGGCAGTGATCAGTGGTCAGGGGTCAGTGGCCAGTTCGCGCTTGGTGAGATGATCATTCGCTCTCTACTCCAGTCTCCGAGACCTCCTGCCAGCTACTGACTTCCAGCTACTAAATCTCGAACTCCAGCTTCAGGCCGTCATGCGCCAGGCGCACGTGCGGCGGCAGGGAAGCGTTTGTCGCTGCGTGTGGCAGGTCATGGCAGATGTGGGTGAAAAATGCCCGCCGCGGGCGCAGCCGCTCCACGATGCGCACCGAATTCTCCACCGTGGAGTGAGTGGGGTGCGGCTTGTGCCGCAACGCGTCCAGAAATAAAACGTCTAAATTCCGCAATTGCGCAAATGAAGCTTCGGGGATGGTGCTGAAATCGGTCAGGTAGGCGGCGGAGCCGAAACGATAGCCGAAAATCTCGGTATCACCGTGGAGAACCTTCACCGGCTCGAAACGCGCGCCAAACAGCTCCAGCGGACCATTCACGGTGTGCATTTCCACCTGCGCCATGGTCCCGTACCTGTACTCGTCGTCGAAGATGTAGCGGAACATGCCGCGCACGACGCGGGCGACGGTGTCGCTGGCGTACAAGGGGATGCGCTGCTCGAGGCGAAAACTGAGAGGGCGGAGATCGTCGAGTCCGAGGATGTGATCAGCGTGGGCGTGGGTGTAAAGGACGGCGTCCAACCGGCGCACGCCCTCGCGTAAGGCCTGCTCACGAAAGTCAGGAGTGGTATCAATGAGGATTATGTGGCCGTCGTACTCCAGCAGCACGGAAGGGCGAGTGCGGCGGTCGTGGGGGTCGGGGGAGGTGCACACCGCACAGTCGCAGCCGATGGTGGGCACGCCCATGGAGGTGCCGCTGCCCATCACGGTGAGTACAGCTTTCATTGCTGCTTGGGCCCAGGCTGTCCTGGAGCCTGAACGCCGCGCGCCAGCGCGTTGGTGACCTCGATGTAGGCCATGTGCAGCTCATAGAGCACGTTCTGCAGAAAGGCTTCTTCCGCCGAGGTTAGATTGCCCTTGGTCTTTTCCCGGAGGATTTCGATGGTGTCTATGGTCTGGCGGGCTCCGAGTAGATCTATTTGCGGCCGTCCTCCCTGCTCCTGGACCAGGCCCAGTTGCAGGAGAGAGGTCATATACAGGGAAGCGAGGAAGCGCTCAAAGGTGATCTGCAGGTCCTGGGCTTGAGCGGAGCCGAGTTCGCGTTTCAGGCGGGCATCGAGGTCGCGGGTGGACTGGGAGTAGGCGTCCGCCTGAACCTTTTGCTCGGCAGCGCTGGGCGGGGGCGGTGTTTGCGCCGCGGGCTCTGCCGGTTTGGACTGCTCCGTGGCCGGCTTTGATTCGGACGGCGGTTTAGCGGCGGGCTGCTCGTCGGCGGCGTCAGGGCGCAGTTCGCCTTCGGAGGTGAAGAGGCGGCGGTCGGTTACGGTGAATTCAGGCTTCTTTTCGGCCATACAATTGGCATCTTTCCAGCTACTCAAAACGTAAAGGGCAAGGATTCGACCTGGGCCTTTGTGGCGCCGAGTTCGACCACTGTGCCAGGAGCGCCGGCCTCAGTTCTAATGTAACCCAGCGCCACAGCGATTTCTTTCTCCCGGGCTGGAAGCATGGCGGTGCTGGTCACTTCCCCAACATCCTTGCCGCCCAACTGCACCTTCGAACCGGTGGCGGGCAGCGGCCCTTCCACAATGCGGAACCCGGTAAACCCGCGATGGAGCTTGCCGCGGGCCCGGATTCGCTCCACGATCTCCTGGCCAATGTAGCAACCCTTGGTGAAGCTTAGACCGCGCATCTGGCCGGTTTCCTGGGGCAGGTCACGCTCGCGGATGTCCTGGCCGTGGCGGGGAATTCCGGCGGCGATGCGGGCCAGTTCCACAGCCTCGGCGCCCACGGGGGTAGCCCCGGCTCGGAGCAGCGCGTCCCACAGGACAGTCGCCTGGGCTGGAGTTACCCATAGCTCGTAGTTGGGCGAGAGCGGGTGATCGCCACGCACCAGAGTGGCTTGAACGCTTCCGCATTGCACGTCGGCCGACTGCAGGGGCTGCAGAAGCGGAACCTCGACTCCGGCGCGGCGCAGGGTCTCCTCTGCCTTGGGGCCCTGAAGCCCGAGCCCGGTCAGCTCTTCGGCGGCCTTGAACTCCACCTGGTCCATGATGATGAATCTCTTGAGGTGGGAATAGAGCTTTTCCGCCTGGGCGGCATCGGTCTCAAGCACGAAGTCGTGGCCACGATTGTAGATATAAAGGTCGCCCACAATGTGGCCCTGGGGGTTGAGCACAAAAGCGTAAACGCCGTGGCCGGCGGCCAAGTCCCGGACGCTGTTGCTGACCATGCCGTTCAGCCAGCGCACCCGGTCGCGGCCGGAGATCAGGAAATGGCGCCGCCAGCTGAGGTCGTAAACGCCGCAACCGGAACGCAGGGCGGCAAATTCGCTGGCCGCGTCGGAAAAGACGAGCGCAGTTTCTGCGCCGGCGTACTCCCCGCGGCGGAGGCCCAGGCTAGCCAGCTTCTCAGTTGAAGTGGTCGAAGACATTCGAATTCTCAATTATACCGGGGAGGCACGGGTCAGGGCGCGGGGGGCGGGAAGGCAAAGCAGGTCCTTCACTGCGCTTCTTCTCCCGCAAAGCGGGATCGGTCGCGCAGTTCAGGATGACAAGGGAGAAGGGGGCCAATACGGCGCAGCTAAGGCTGCACCCTTCCGAAACCGTCCTGCGGAGGTTTTTGCGAGCTACGCTCGCCTGGACAGGCGGGCGCCTGTCCCCACAGGGGCATCACTGGGCCTGACTACTGTATGGGAGCACGGATGGCTTGGCCGGGGGTGACTACTTCCACCAACTTGCCGGCGCTGACCACGGGAACGCCGCCCACCAGCACATACTCGATGCCTTCAGAGTAGGCCACTTTCTCATAGGTGGCTTTATCGATGACTCGCCGGGGGTCAAAAACGGTCAGATCGGCGTCGGCACCGACTTTCACCCGGCCTTTATTTTTCATCATGGGGGCGCGCACTTCGAGGCGCTGAGCGGGCATGAGGGTCATCTTGCGAAGGGCGTCCATGAGCGAAAGGGCGTGCTGCTGGCGCACGTAATAGCCGAGCACGCGGGCATAAGTGCCGGCGCCGCGCGGATGGCCTTTGCCGTTCATGATGAGGCCGTCGCTGGCGATCATAGTCAGCGGGCTGGAAACCGCCAGCAGTGCGATGTCCGGGGGGATAGCGTGAATGATGACCATGCCGCCGTGTTGGCGGTACTTCTCGAAAGTCTCCTGCGTAAGGCGCTCGCCGGTAGCTACCCACTGCAGGTCGTGATAGGTGATGCCCATGCCCTGCTGCCAGCCGGGAGCGAAAATCGCCGAGCCCAGGTCGGTCATGGCGGCGGTATAGGGATAGCACTCGGTGGTGACATCCAGGCCGTGCTTGCGGGCGCCTTCAATGGAGGCCAGCATGAGCGGGGTAGAACGCAGGCCGGTGCTGGAGATGTGTACCACGTGCAGGGATGCGCCGGTGACTTCGGCCGCGGCAAGGGCTTCCTCGAGCGAAGCCATGGGACTGTCGGGATCGTTTCCGTTGCGCAAATGTACGAAAGCGGGAGCGTGATATTCGGCCGCCGCGCCAAACATCTGAATGATCTCCCAGCGGGTGGCCGCAGGCACGTAGCCGATGCCGAAGCCTACGCCCAGCGCGCCGCGTTCCAGACCATGCTCTAGGTCGCGTTTCATTTCCGCGATCTGCCCCGGGGTGGCAACTGTGGTGGCGGCCTTGTCGTGAGGCAGAAAGGTGCCGGAATCGCCCATCAGGCGCATGCGGGTGGGAACGTGGCCGATGGTGGCGCCGTAGTTGATGAGCGCCTTGCCCTGGCGCTCGCCATACCACTGGTCTATATCGCCCACGCCGATTTCCATCTCCAGGGCGGTGGTGACGCCGTCCATGGCCTTGTAGCGGTAATTTTCCGCGTCCTGCCCGTGGGAGTGCAGGTCAATGAAGCCGGGCGCCACCACCAGGCCGCGCGCATCAATGGTTTGGCGGCCGCGAATGCCGTCCTCCGTGACGGCGGCGATGCGGTGGCCGCTGATGCCCACATTACGCAGCGCGTCCATGCCTGATTCGGGATCCATCACGCGCCCGTGCAGGATGACAACGTCAAAAGCCGGTTCCGGGGCTGGTGATTGGCCGAAAACCGAGATCGCAAACAGGAAAGTGACGGCGAGCAGGAATAAGCGTTTCATCATGGCGTGAGTCGCGGAGCAGCATTGTGCTCCAGCGGCGATACGAAACGCAATGATTGATTAATCCGTGCGGGGAAGAGCATGCGCGACAACGGCTGAAGCCATTCCCCGACAGGAAGAACAAAGCAGGTCCTTCGTCGCGCTCACTCTCCCGCAAAGCGGGATCGCTCGCGCTTCCTCAGGATGACAAATTAACAATAGATGACAGAGCTAAGAAACTTGCGTGCCGGACATCAAGCTGTGGCGCCCGCACAGTCGGGCGAAAAAGGAGAAAACAATTGATCTGCGTTAATTCGCGTTGGTCTGCGGCGAGTGAAATTGTTTTATGGGTTGGCGGTGGTGGCTGCGGCCGCCGCTTTTTCCCGGCGGGTGAGACCGAGCAAAGCGGCGCCCAGCGCGCAAACGTATTCGCAGTCCTCAGGAACATTCACCTTCACCTGCAGGCGCTGCTCCAGGGCTCTGACCATGCCACGCTGGCGGGCGACGCCGCCGATAAAAGTCAATTCCCCGGCCAAATTGACGCGCTTCAGTAGAAGCCCGGCGCGGCTGGCCAGCGAGTCGTAGATCCCGCCCAGTATGTCTTCCACACTTACGCCGGCGCTGACGTGGTTGATGATCTCGCTCTCCGCCAGCACGGCGCAGATGCTGGAAATAGGCTGGGGATTTTCCGCCGCGAGCGCCAGTTCGCCCACCTTGCTCATGTCCACCTGCAGGTACTTGGCGGCGCGCACGATGAAGCTGCCGGAGCCGGCGGCGCACTTGTCGTTGGTCTTGAAGGCTCGCACGCGGCCTTTGTTGGTCAGGCCGACGGCGCGGGTGGACTGGCTGCCGATGTCGAGCACGGTGGAAGCTTCCGGAAACAGAAACCATGCGCCACGGGCGGCGCTGGTGATTTCGGTCACCTGGGTGTCGCGGAAACTGGGAGTGTAGCGGCCAAAGCCCGTGGCTACGACATAAGAAGTTTCGCGTGGGCCCAGGTGGGCCATGTCACGAGCCTCAACCAGCGCCGCTGCCGCCGCCTTCTCCAGGTGCACTCCGGTCTTAACCATACCCTGTCCCAACACCCGGGGCGCTTCGCCATTGCCGCCGCTGACGATGACCGCCTTGGTGAGGGCGGTGCCGATGTCAATTCCCGCCGTGTGCTGCATGTTCGGTTCTCCACAAGCCAAATTCGAAACTCTGGTCCAACTTTTCCAGGGCAAACAGGGCGGCGCCGATGGCGCCGGTGAAGTGCGCCTCCGGGCTGACTTGCAGCTTGCGGCTGAGCACTTCTTCCAGTGCGCACACCATGCCGGTGTTGCGGGCCACGCCGCCGGTCATGGTGACCTCCGGGTCAAGCGGGATGCGCCGGGCCAGGGAAATAGTGCGCTTGGCAATGGCCTGGTGCACGCCTCCCAGAATGTCCTCCCCTTTCTTGCCCTGAGCCAAGTAGGAAAGAATGTCGGACTCGACAAACACCGTGCAGACGGTGGCGATTTTCACCGGCTTCGTGGCCTGCAGCGAGAGCGGCCCGATTTCGTCCAGGCTGATACCCATCACGTCGGCGGCATTGGAGAGAAAGCGGCCGGTGCCGGCAGCGCACTTGTCGTTCATCACGAAGTCGCGCACCTCGCCGCTTTCGCCCACGCTGATGGCCTTGGAGTCCTGGCCGCCCATATCAATTACGGTGCGGGTGTTGGGAAACAAGTAGTGGGCTCCACGGGCATGGCAGCTGATCTCGGTCATTTGCGTATGGCCGAAAGAAATCTTGTAGCGGCCGTAACCGGTGCCCACCACGAAGCCGACTTCGCGGGCCTCCAGTCCGGCCTGACGGCAAGCATTGTGAAAGGCGTGCTCCGCTGCCTTGGTTACGTTGGCGCCGGTATCCACGAGCACCCGAGCCACGATGCGGGCGTGCTCGTTTTCCTGCATGATGACGGCCTTGGTCTGGGTGGACCCGACATCTACTCCGGCGGCAAATCGCATAATGGCTCCTCAGGCGCGGGCGGCGGCCAATTTCGAGTGTTCCAGCGCCTCAAAAAATGCGTCAATCCGGTTCTTGGTCTGGGCCTCGGCAAAGTAGCGCGGATCTTCCAGATCAGACTCGATGTAGAGTGTGGGGACGTCCAGTACGCGGGTGAAGTAATCGCGCATATCACCCTGGCCGGCGGAAAATAACCGGCAGCTCTTGACGAAGTGGATGATGACGCCGTCGGCCTTCCACTCCTCCACGTAGCGTTTCACCTGCTCATAGCGCTGCAGGTAATTGCGGTTGGTGACGTTCTGGGCGAGCATGTGCATGGCCACAGACTCGAACGGTTTTTCGGGGTCGTGGCGGAAACCAAACTCCCATAGCCCGCCCACGGTGGAATAGGTGGAGGCGACGGCGCACGCCTTCCATTGCGCGAACATATCGCGGAAGGTGCGGAAGTAGGGATAGGGCGGCGGCCCTTCCATGACCACACGAAACTTCTCCTGGTCGTAAACGCCTTCGCCGTTGGCCACTTTTTCCTGCAGCTCGCGCAGCGCAACTTCGAAGAATTCCACGCCTTCCGGGCTAGCGCGATAGACATAAAGCGGGCCCATGAGAGTGATGGCGTCGAAGTAAGCGTCGAAGGGAGAAGGAAAACGGCGGGCCAGGTGCTTGATCTGCGACCACAGCTCTTCGACGCGCGCCGAGCAGCGCACCGCCGCCTGGAAGCGCTCCAGATCAAACTTGCGTCCGGAAATTGACTCCAGCACCGGCACCAGCTCCTTCAGCTGCCGCACCACGTACTGCACATCCGCGGGCGCGGGCTCGTCTTCACGCAGGAAGGGCGCGTCAATGGTGTACAGGCGGGCGCCAGTAAAGGCGGCCACGTGCTCGAACCACTTGAGGTAAGTGTTGCAGCCCACGAAATTGCACAGCACCAGCGCGGGTTGCGGCAGGCGCGAACCGGTGGGCGTGAGTCCTTTGAGATAGGCGCCAATATCGGCTTTCACGTAAGCGCAATTGTCGGCAGCATAACCCAGGTCTTCCGCGGCGAGAATGGGTTCCAGCGACTGGTGTCGGATGGCGAGCTGGAGGGCGTTAATCTCGGGATAGATGGGCACGGCGTTGAACGCCTGCAGAAGTTCCACGCAATTGCCGGAAATCATAAGGGAGACCGCTGGCGGGCGGCCGGTGGCCGCCGACTGCTCCAGCCGCTCGTACCAGTCGAGCATGAGCTGCTTCTGGCGCTGGTGAATCTGGCCGCGGTATTCGTGTTTTGCGGGCATATCTTCTTAGCTCCTGGTTGCGGCTTAAGCAGTCAGCAATCAGCACTCAGCCACCAGCATTCAGCCCCTGGACGTTTGTTGCTGGTACGCTTTACGTTCCTGATTTCTCCACGAAGCCTCACCGGCTGAATGCTGAAAACTGACTGCTGAATGCTGACTTCATACAAACATCAGCGACTCCACAAACGTTTCCACCTCGGTGCGCACACGATCAAAGGTGAACAGCTTTTCCTCGAACTCAAGCAGCAGGTGGGGAATGCCCAGGCCCTCCAACTCGCGCTTGAAGAGCACGTAATCGAAGTAGGCGGGCTCGCAAAACTTGGCAATCAGAAAAATAACCGCATTGGCCTGGTTGCGGCGCACCTTCTCCAGCAGTCCAGCGGTGCGCGGCCGCGCCGGATCGTGGCGCACGGAGGAGTAGACAGCGCGGCTAATGTAGCTTTCCGCCAAGGCGACTACGGGATCGCCTTCCGTGGGCACGTCGCCGGTGAACCAGCGTTTCCCCAGCACAAAATCGTCGTCCACGATGTAACAGCCGGCCTCCTCCATCAGGCGAATCAGATCCCGCGGCGGCTGCTCGCAGAAAGCGCCTTCGATTACCACCCGCAACGAGTCGCGGGACCTGGCCGAGCGGGCGGGCAGGGCAGCCAGTATCTGGCGCAGCAGTTCGGTGTGAGATTCGACCGGCAGCAGGTTGCCGGCGCGGAACAGCAGGTACAGTTCCGAGGCGCGCAGCAGGTGCGGATGCTCGGCTCGCAGGCGGGAGAGTTGCCGGAGTAGCGCGCGGTTCTGGTTGTAGAGCGCAATCGACTGCCGCAGCCGGTCTTCGCTGAAGCCGCCGCCGTTCATCTGCTCCAGGCTGGCGATCAGCCGCCGGTACTCGCTGGCCAGGAAGTCCACCGTAGCGGGCGTGGCCGAATTGTGCGGCAGGTGGAGAAAATCAATGTAACGGCCGGGCAAACTGCGCTTGAGCACGAAGCAGAGGTTGCGGGCGGAATCGCAGATGGAGGAAAAGAGAAAGCCATCAAAGGGGTCCAGGCGGCCAGTCAACCCCAGTTCCATGGTGGTCTTCACGATGGAGCAGATAAAGGAGCCGAAGCGGGCATCGGCATGCTGGATGTCGAGCTGGTCGCCGGCGCCGGTAAGGCCCACGGGCAACATGCCGCAGGCGTGAATGATCTCCGCCGGCGCATATACGGGGAAACAGGCGATGGCGCGTGCGCCGGGATGTTCCGCCTTCCACTGGCGCACGGCGAGAAAGTCCAGGTCGGCGATCAGCTCCGCACATTTGTCGAACGTTCGTTCCATATCATATCCGCCAAAAAAGGCCGCTGCTGCGGCCGGAATTCGCTATCCCGCCATGGTCAGGCCGCCGTTCACGCTCATGACCTGACCGGTGATGTAGCCGGCGCCGTCAGAAGCCAGGAAGGCGACGACGGGGGCAATCTCCGCCGGCTGGCCCAGGCGCTTGAGCGGGATGGCGCCGGTGACCGCGCCCAGAACCTTGCCTCCGAACGCCTCGCCCTTGATTTCCTCCAGCAAGGGCGTGTCCACCAGGCCGGGGCAAACTACGTTTACGCGAATGCCATCGCGGGCATGCTCGCGGGCCAGAGTCTTGGAGAAGGCCACCACGGCGGCTTTGGCGCCGGAGTAGACGGCCTCGCCCAGCGAGCCCACGCGTGCCGAGTCGGAGCTGATGTTCACGATGGCGCCGTGGCCGCGCGCCTTCAAGTGCGGCAACACGGCGTAGCAGGCATTCAAAACCCCGACGTAGTTGATGGCGATAATGCGATCCCACAAGTCGGGGGTGCTTTTGAGGAAGGGCATAAGGCGGTCCCAGCCGGCGTTGTTGACCAGAATGTCCAGCCCGCCGAAGCGGTCCACCGCTGCTTGGGCCGCGGCCTGCATGTCTTGCACGCGAGTGACGTCGGCGGCGTAAGCTTCCACCCGCCGCCCGGTTTCCTGACGCAGCCGGCAGGCGGTCGCCTGGGCCTCCTCCTGGCGCAGGTCGGCGATGAGAACATCGGCGCCCGCTTTCGCCAGCGCCTGGCTAATGGCGCCGCCGATACCGCGTGCGCCGCCGGTTATAATCGCGACTTTGCCGGCCAGATTCATTTGACGGTGGCACCGTGGGCGTGGGCGCCCATGGCAGACAGCTCGGTTTGTGTTTCTTCCAGCTTGAACAGCTTGGCGGCGTTTTCGTATAGCAGCTTGCGTTTGGTTTCCGCTTTGAGGCCGAGCTGATCAATCTGCTGCAGACTTTCCTGCCACGGTAAACCATTGGTGCCCCAGAGGCAGCGGTCCTGCCCCAGGCGGCTGTTGATGAACTGCAGGATGGGCGGGGAAAGGTACTTGGGCATCCAGGCGTCCACGCCCAGCCACACATTATCCCACTTGTAGCAGACGGAAATCAGCTCCTCCACCCAGGGCCAGCCGGTGTGCGCGCCCACCAGTTTCAAATCTGGAAAGTCGCAGGCTATCCGGTCCAGGTGCATGGGGCGGGCGCAATCGCTGGGCATGGCTTCCAGCACGTGCCCCACCTGCAGCGAAACCGGCACATCCAGTTCCACGCACTTGGCGTAAAGCGGATACATCTTGCGGTCGTGCAGGGGAATGTCGAAACCGTAGATGTGGACGTAAACCCCGCGAAAGCCGTACCGCGTGACCGCGGTCTCAATTTCGCGCAGGCTCTCGCGGATGTGGAAGGGATCGTAGCCGGCGAGACCGGCGAAGCGGTCAGGGTGGCTCTGGGTGTACTGCAGCACTTCCTCCAGCTTCGTGTCCATGTACATCCACTTGCGGCGGTAAGACCACATCTTGCACTGGGCGATGAACACCTTCTCCACGCCGGCGGCATCCATGCGGGCCAGCATGTGGTCGAGAGAGGGAAACTGGGGCAGGCCGCCGATGGCGCGCTCCATGCGGCAGATGAGTTCGCCCTCTTTGGCCTGGTTCCAGCGGGCAATGAACTCCGGCGTGGCCACGTAGTACATGAAGTCAATAGCCGGGAACGGTGGAGCGGCAGCTGCCATATGGTCTGGCAGCATACAGTCGCGCTGACACAAGGGTCGGTGATACATATCACACACTCGCGTGATGACTTGGGGCGGCCCGGTTCCCCAATCCCCCGGCATGTGTGACGCATGACCATGACAGCGGTCCATAAAGGAGCTAAGGTTGCAGACAGGAGAAGGGAAATGTGCCTGGCGATTCCCGGCAGGATCCTGGAAACCAGTGTCGCCAACGGGGTGCGGGTCGGCCGCGTGGAGTTCGGCGGCATCGTGCGCCAGGTTTGCCTCGACTTCGTGCCTCAAGCCGGGGTGGGCGACTATGTCCTGGTACACGTGGGTTTCGCCATCAGCCGTGTGGACCGGCAGGAGGCCGAACGTACTTATGAGGCGCTGAGCGGCATGGGAGTGCTGCAACCGGAGCTGGCGCCGCCCGAAACCTGACGCCCGGTTTCGCCCGAAACCCGGGCCCGCCCAGCAGCCACTCTTCCGGAAATTTTCGCTTACATCACTCCACCTTGTGACCCTCGTCACCGCTGGTTGTGTCCACACCAAATAGAGTGGTTGCAGGAGGTAAAAGCGCGATGCCGGCGCCAGCTTGCTCTCTGCTCGGCCCAGCGCTTGCCCCACCAAGATGAAATACGTGGACGAGTACCGCGATCGGCGCATCGCCCTTGCCCTGGCCGGCGAAATCGCCCGCCGCACCACCCGCGACTGGGTGCTGATGGAAATCTGCGGGGGGCAAACCCACACCATTATGCGCTACGGCCTGGATGAACTGGTGCCGCCACGCATTCGCCTGGTGCACGGCCCGGGCTGCCCTGTGTGTGTCACCCCGCTGGAGATTGTTGACAAGGCCATTGAGCTGGCTTCCCGCCCCCAGGTCACTCTGGTTTCCTATGGCGATATGCTGCGGGTTCCGGGCTCGCATTCCGATCTTCTGCGGGTGAAGGCGGCGGGAGGCGACGTGCGCGTCGTCTACTCACCCATGGATGCGGTGAAGATCGCCGCCGCCGAGCCGCAACGCAAGCTGGTCTTTTTCGCCGTGGGATTCGAAACTACAGCGCCGGCCAATGCCATGGCGGTGTGGCAGGCGCAGCGGCTGGGCCTGGAAAACTTCTTCTTGCTGGTTTCGCACGTGCTGGTTCCGCCGGCTATCCGCCTGCTGTTGCGCTCGCCCCAGAACCGGGTGCAGGGCCTCATCGCTCCCGGACACGTATGCACGGTCATGGGCTACCAGCAATACGACCAGCTGGCGCGGGAATTTCACCTGCCCATCGTGGTGGGAGGCTTCGAGCCGGTGGACCTGCTGGAAGCTGTTTCCATGCTGGTGGCGCAGCTGGAAGACGGACGGGCGGTGGTGGAGAACCAGTACGCGCGTTCGGTCACTTATCGCGGCAATATGGCCGCGCAGCAGGTTCTTCGGCTGGTATTCGAAGTGTGCGACCGCAAATGGCGCGGCATCGGAAACATCCCGCAGAGCGGCCTTCGCCTGCGGCCGGTGTTCGCATCGCACGACGCCGAGAGAGTTTTTGGCTTGCAGGACATCAGCGCGCTCGAGCCGGCCGAGTGCATCAGCGCGCAAGTGCTGCAGGGATTGAAGCGGCCCACCGAGTGTCCGGCGTTTGCCGGGCGCTGTACGCCGCGGAATCCCCTGGGCGCGCCCATGGTTTCAACGGAAGGCGCCTGCGCCGCTTACTACCAGTACCGCGGGCGAGCCCCGGTTGCGAGGCAGGACAATGAATAAATTGTCAAAAAGCGCGGCCACGCTAGCCTGCCCGGCTCCGCTCGCCGCGGCCGAAATGGTCCTGCTGGGCCACGGCAGCGGAGGCCGACTCACCTCCGAACTGGTTCGCGACCTGTTTCTGCCTGCTTTTCACAATTCCGCCCTGGCTCGGCTGGACGATCAGGCCATCCTCAGTGTGAACGGCTGCCGGTTGGCCTTCACCACCGATTCGTTTGTAGTCAAGCCGCTGTTCTTTCCTGGGGGCGATATCGGCTCTCTGGCGGTTCACGGGACGGTCAACGACCTCGCCATGGGCGGAGCGCAGCCTCTATTTCTAAGCGCCGCCTTCATCATCGAAGAAGGGTTCTCGATGCAGGAGTTGCGGCGCGTGGTTGATTCTCTGCGCCAAGCCGCGAAGGAAGCGGGCGTCGAAGTGGTGACCGGCGACACCAAGGTGGTAGAGCGGGGAAGCGGCGATGGACTCTTCATCAACACTACCGGAATCGGGCTGGTGCCGCCCGGAGTGACACTCTCCGCCAACCAGGCCCAGCCCGGGGACCGGGTTCTGCTGAGCGGCCCCGTCGGTGAGCATGGCATGGCCATCATGGCGCAGCGCGAGGGCCTGGAATTCGAAAGCGCCATCCACAGCGACAGCGCCGCCCTGCACGGACTGGTGCACGAAATGCTAAAAGTCACGGGTGCCATCCGCTGCATGCGCGATCCCACCCGCGGCGGCCTGGCCAGCGCGCTCAACGAAATCGCCGGACAGTCGCAGGTTGGAATCGAGTTGGAGGAGAGCGCCATTCCGGTGCGCGAACAGGTGCGCGGCGCTTGCGAAATCCTGGGGCTCGATCCCATGTACGTGGCGAATGAGGGCAAGCTGATCGCCATCGTGGCCGGTGACGCGGCGGACGATGTTCTTCGGTCCATGCGGGGCCATCCCCTGGGCGGGGAAGCGCAGGCGATCGGCACGGTCCAGAGCGAGAATCCCGGCCTTGTGACCATGCGCACCGCTCTCGACACTATAAGGATTGTGGACATGCTGGCGGGCGACCAACTGCCGCGCATCTGCTGAGGCGCTTATGCACGAACTGGGTATCGCGACTGCGGTATTGCAGGAGGCGCGCCAGGAGGCCCAGCGCCATGCGGGAGCGCGCTTGCGGAAGATAAGGCTGCGCGTGGGGGAGCTTTCGGGGGTGAACGCGGAGGCGCTCCGCTTCGGCTTTGAGGTGCTGGCACGAGAGAGCAAACTGGAACCGCTGGAGCTTGAGATCGAGAGCTGCCCGCGCCGGCAGCGCTGCCCGGCTTGCGGCCTGACATTTACGGTGGCGAACTACGACCTGACTTGTCCGCGGTGCGGAAACGCCCAGACGCGATTTGCGAGCGGCGACGAGTTGGAAGTAGCTTCGCTGGAACTGGAGGAGTATGAGCCAAGTGCCGCTGGAGCGCAAAGTTCTCAGTGAAAATGACCGCATTGCCGCCGAGTTGCGGCGCCGGTTTGCCGCCCAGGGCGTGCTTTGCCTGAACCTGATCAGTTCGCCCGGTTCGGGCAAGACCACGCTGCTGGAGCGCACGCTGGCGGCCTTTCCCGCGGGCGCGCGCGTGGCCGTGCTGACCGGCGACATCCAGACGGAGAACGATGCCGCCCGCCTGCGCCGCTTCGGCTTCCCCGTGCGCCAGATTACCACTGGCGGCACCTGCCACCTCGATGCCCGGATGATCGAGCGCGCCCTGGCAGAGTGGCGCCCTGCACCTTTCGATCTCCTTTTCATTGAGAACGTGGGCAACCTGGTTTGCCCAGCCAGTTACGACCTGGGCGAAGCGGCAAAAGTGGTAGTCCTCAGCGTCACCGAGGGCGAAGACAAGCCGGCGAAATATCCGGCCATTTTTCTGAAATCACAACTTCTGGTGCTCAGCAAGGTTGACCTGCTTCCTTATGTGCCCTTCAACATTGCGGCAGCGGAAGACAATGCCCGCCGTGTTCATCCGGAGATTAGGGTCATACGGCTCTCTTGTCTTACGGGAACCGGACTCAACAACTGGCTGGAATGGATCGAGGAACGACGCCGGGCGCTGCCGACCGTACAAGCCGAACTGGTGACCTGAATGGTGGTGCGCAAGCAAATCGCCGTTTCTGGCATCGTGCAGGGGGTGGGTTTCCGGCCCTACGTTTATCGTCTCGCCAATGAGCGGCAATTGAGCGGCAGCGTGCGCAACACCGCTGCTGGGGTGGTTATTGAGGTGCAAGGTGCGGGCGAGGCGGTGGACGATTTCCTCACGCGGCTCCCGGCCCAGAGTCCGCCACTGGCGCGCATCACCGCAGTGAGCGTGCGCGACCTGCCTTGTAACGGCGACCGCCGATTCGAGATCGTCGCCACTGGCGGCCAGGAAAATGCTTGCACTCTGATCTCGCCCGATGTGGCCATTTGCGTTGATTGCCTGCGCGAACTGTTTGACCCTGGCGACCGCCGTTACAAGTATCCCTTCATTAATTGCACCAACTGCGGGCCGCGCTTCACCATTGTCCGCGGCATTCCCTATGACCGGCCGCTCACTTCCATGGCCGCGTTCACCATGTGCCCGCGTTGCCGGCGGGAGTACGAAGACCCAGGGGACCGGCGGTTCCACGCCCAACCCAATGCCTGTTGGGAGTGCGGACCGCAGGTGGAACTGTGGGACGACTCCGGGGAAAAGCTGAACCCGGAAGATCCGATTGGCGCGGCGGCGGAGCAATTGAAACATGGCGCGGTGGTCGCGATCAAAGGCCTGGGAGGGTTTCACCTGGCCGTGGATGCGACCAACGCTGCCGCAGTGGAGCGCCTGCGTGAGCGCAAGGGGCGTGTGGACAAGCCGTTCGCGGTCATGGTGCCCAGCTTGGATGCGGCGGAGGATTTTTGCGAACTGGATCAGGCGGCGCGCCAGGCGCTCTCCTCCACGCAGCGGCCCATCGTATTGCTGCGTAAGAGGCATCCCTGTGCGATACCCGATGCCGTGGCTCCCTTCACTCGCGAATTGGGCCTTTTCCTGCCCTACACGCCGCTGCACTATCTGCTGCTGGCGGAAGAAAAGTTCTCCGCGCTGGTGATGACCAGCGGCAACCGCAGCGAAGAGCCAATCGCCACTGACAATGCCGAGGCGGTGGGACGGCTGGGCGGGCTGGCTGACTTCTTCCTGGTGCATGACCGCGAGATCCTGCTGCGCTGCGACGATTCCGTGGTGCGCGTCTCCGGCGGCGGTGTGCGCCAGATGCGGCGCTCGCGGGGCTACGTCCCGGTGCCGGTCTTCCTGGCGCAGGACATGCCCCCGGTGCTGGCGGTCGGGGGCGAGCTGAAGAACACCATTTGCCTGACTAAAGGCCGGCACGCGTTCCTGAGCCAGCACGTGGGTGATCTGGAAAACCTGCAGGCGTTTCGGTTTTTTGGAGAGGCAATTGAGCACCTGGAAAGGGTTCTGGAAATCCAGCCGCAAGCGGTGGCCCACGATCTTCATCCCGATTATTTCTCCACCCGGTGGGCGCAGAAGCAGAATCTGCGGTTGCTGGGGGTGCAGCATCACCACGCACACATTGCCAGCTGCATGGCGGAAAACCATATGGAGGGGCGGGTCATCGGCATTGCGCTGGACGGAACCGGCTATGGCACCGACGGATGCATCTGGGGTGGGGAGTTGCTCCTGGCGGACTACCAGGCGTTTGAGCGGGCCGGACATCTGGAATACGTTCCTATGCCCGGTGGAGAGGCGGCGGTGCGCGAACCCTGGCGCATGGCGGTGAGCTATCTCTATCGGCACTTTGGGCGGAGCTTCCTGGACTTACAGATTCCGTTCGTGCGACAGCTTGACCGTGGCAAGGTGAACCTTTTGTTGGCCGCCATGAATCGCAAGGTTAATTCCCCTCTGACCTCGAGCTGTGGCCGCTTGTTTG
The DNA here is from genome assembly GCA_035496875.1 of Terriglobales bacterium. Lineage (GTDB taxonomy): Bacteria > Acidobacteriota > Terriglobia > Terriglobales > Acidobacteriaceae > JAICWP01. The sequence continues at coordinate 19,049 of DATJEH010000114.1, forward strand.
ACGCGGTAGCCGCCCTGGCCGGGATTCGCCAGAAGGTGAACTACGAAGCTCAAGCGGCCATCGAGCTGGAAATGGCTATAGATCCAGGCGCTGCTCCGACGGGGTACGAACTGGAAATCAAGCACGAAGACGGCCATCTGGTCCTTACTGCGCGCCTCCTGTTCACCGAATTGCTCGCCGATTTGCAGAAGTCCACGCCCGCCTCCATCGTCAGCGCGCGCTTCCACCGCGGTTTGGCAGATGCCTTGGCCCGGGCTACCGAAATGCTGCGGCAGCGTACTCGACTCGAGCGTGTATGCCTGAGCGGGGGATGCTTCCATAACCGCTTTCTGCTGGAACAGTTACAGGCGGCGCTGCTCACAAAGGGATTCGAAGTGTTCACCCATGCCGAGGTGCCCGCGGGAGACGGCGGCCTCAGCCTGGGGCAGGCATTGGTAGCGGCTCACCGCCTCATCACTCCATAGGCTCCCCTCTCCCTGGGAGTATGGGCGTGCCACTATCGTAATCTGCGCTTTTGGAACGGGTAGCTTATGAGTACACGTTTCTCCCCATCGCTATGGTAGTATCCGCCCAACCATAGGCCTGTTGCCCGGAGGTTTTATGCCCGGTGTGGTGCTGCAGCCGCTGAACCTCTCCGAACTGCTGGACCGCATGTTCAGCCTGTACCGCAAGAATTTCCTCTTATTTTTCGGAATCATGCTGCTGCCGTCGCTGCTGGCTATGGCATCTGGAATCCTGATGGCCGTGGTTCGCGCCCCGATGATTGGGCCGCGGTCGGCGGCCCCAGCCATTAACTTGACCGTTCTCGGTGGGGCGCTCGGTGGGTTCGTGGTGGCCATAGTGGCGTACTGGATCGTTTACGCGGTTGCTTTGGGGGCCAGCACCTTCGCCGTGGCCGATGTTTACCTGGGACGAAAAGCCACCATCGCAGCTTCTTATCGACGTATCCGCGGACGCGTGGCACGGTTGCTATGGCTCATGCTCCTGATTGCTGTACGCGTGTTTGGGGTGATCGTGCTGATGTCAGTAGGCTTCGCGTTGCTGATGCCCACCATGATTGGGCGCGGCCCCTTGGCGGGGGTGGCAGCCGGGCTGATGGTCCTGGTGTTGCTTCCGGCCATCTTTGTTTTATTTGTCTGGCTGATGATCCGCTATAGCGTCTCTATTCCCATCATGGTTCTGGAGGATGTGAGCGCCGGACAGGCCATTCGTCGCAGCGTGCAACTCATAAAGGGCAACTACCTGCGCTGCTTTCTGCTGCTGCTGTTGACCGTAATCATTACCTATGTGAGCCTGATGATTTTTCAGGGGCCTTTCTACATCGCCATGATCCTGGCAGCGCGCCATGGGCAGGTGGCGGTCTGGCTGCTGTCCCTCAGTTCGGTATCCGGCGCCCTGGGAGGGGCGCTCTCCGCGCCTCTGATCATGATAGGGTTGGTCCTCCTGTATTACGATATCCGGGTCCGCAAAGAAGCCTTCGACCTGCAGTTGATGATGTCGCTGGTGGACCAGGCCGGGGCGCAGCCCGCATCAGGAGCGGTGGCTGCCGCGCCCAGCGCTTAAACATGCCGCTTTTTTCCCGGAAATTCTGCTGCGCGCTGCTGCTGCCTCTGGTGTTCGCTATGGCAAGCGGCGCATGCGCGCAGGCGCCCAACATCTCCACTGACCTTCCAGGCTACGTCGCCGACCTGCAGAAGTGGTCGGCGGAACTGGCGCAGTTGCCTACTCACCCGGAGAACGCTTCTGACCTGCGGCGCTCTGTTCCGCTAAGACTGGAAGTTCAGAGCGGCGCCCAGCGCTTCGCCATCTCTAATACCTGGCTGGTGCTGGGGCTGGTTCAGTGGGAAAAAAAAGCAGGGCAGCGAACGGCCATCCAGGAACAGCTTGCACAGCGCTTGAAGTGGGACCTGCAGCAGGCGCAGGCGCTGAGCCAGCCCGCGGCGGCGCCTTCGTCGCAGCTTGCCCGGACGCAGCTTGCTTCCATACTCAGCCGGCGCGAATTCCGCTTTGTACGCCCGCCCAGCTGGTGGGACCTGATGTGGGCGCGGGTGTGGCGCTGGATTGGCCGGCAGGTCGAGCGATTGATGCGCCGTTTGCACCTCAAGCCCGCGGTTAGCAATGTGTTTTCCTGGATTCTGCTGAGCGTAGCCTTTCTCCTGCTTGCGTGGATGCTGTGGCGTAATCTGCGGCGCGCCGCGCGCGGCATGACCAGCCTGGGGCTGCAGTCGCCCGCTTCCACCGCCTGGGGATGGCGGCAGTGGGCAGATGCGGCCCGGGAGGCGGTTGCCGGCCAGCGTTATCGTGAAGCAGTGCATTGTTGCTACTGGGCGGCAGTATTTCGCCTGGAGCAAATGGGAGTATGGCGCCTGGACCCCGCGCGCACTCCGCGCGAATACCTGCGCCTGTTGCCGCGCGGCTCACGACATCACGAGGCCATGGCCAGCCTGACCCGCAGTTTTGAAATGGTGTGGTACGGATACCGGCCGGTCACTGCGGTGCAGGCGCAGTCTGCCCTGCAGGAAATGGAGAACCTGGGATGCAACTCGCCCTCGATAGCGGCGACCGCAAGCTACTGATTGGTGCGGCCGCAATCGTGCTGGTTCTGGCGCTTATTGCGGCGCTGGTCGGCACCGAGGGCCCGCGTCCGTCGGCTTATCCCTCCAGCTATTCGGCTTCGTCGGACGGAGCCAAGGCAGCCTTTCTCACCCTGCAGAGCCTGGGGTATAAAACTGAGCGCTGGCTGGATCCGCCACAGGGGCTCGACGCGCAAAACAGCCTTCTGATTCTTGCCGATCCCGCCATTCCTCCCAGTAAAGATGAGCGCCAGGCCCTGCGCAAGTATGTGGAATCTGGCGGAAAGATACTGGCCAGCGGCTTGTCCGCAGACATGCTGTTGCCCGAGGCTTCCGCCGGCGCGAACGACAGCAGCTCGGTGGAGTGGAAGAACTTTCCGGCTCTTTTTCCGGGAGCTATTACGCGCGGCGCCGGCAGCATCACCCTGGTGCCACTGGCCAAGTGGACGGGCACGGGAGCGCGCTACATTCCGCTTTATGGCACGGCCGAGGCCCCGGTGGCCGTGGTCTATCAGCTGGGACGCGGGGAGATATTGTGGCTTGCCGCCTCCACCCCTTTGACCAACGCGGGCATTCAGCGCTCCGGCAATCTGGAACTCCTGCTGAACTTCGCCGGCTCGCCGCGGCGCACACGCATTCTGTGGGACGAATACTTTCACGGGCAGGGGCGCTCGCTGGCAGACTACTTCGCGCGCACCCCGCTGCCCTGGGCCCTGGCGCAGCTGGGAGTCCTGCTGGCGTTGGCGCTGCTGGCGTTTTCCCGTCGCAGCGGGCCGGTGCATCCGCTGGTGCCGGAATCGCGCCTGTCGTCTCTGGAGTTCATTGATACGCTGGGCGGGCTCTACCAGCGGGCGCACGCCGCGCGGGGCGCGGTGGAAGTGGCCTACCAGCGTTTCCGATTTCTGCTGGCCAGGCGCATGGGCATGCCGTTGACGGCTTCGGACGCGGATTTGGAGAATGCGGCGCGGCAAAGGCTGGCGCCGGCTTCAGGTCTGGGAGGAACCCTGCTGCGCTGCCGCGAGGCTCGGAACAACCTGGATCTGCAGGACCGTGAAGCGCTGGAGCTGGTGCAGGCGCTGCACAATTTCAGTGAGGAACTCTCATTGCAGAAGGCAGGAGAACGGGCATGGAAAAAGTAGGCAGCCTGGCCGAGCAGGCGCGGGCGCAGCTGGGCAAGGTGCTGGTTGGACAGGCGGAACTCATTGACCAACTGCTGGTGGTGGTGCTCTGCCGCGGCCATGCCCTCATTGAAGGCGTGCCCGGGCTGGCCAAGACCCTGGCGGTGAAAGCGCTGGCCAAGGTGCTGCAACTGGAGTTTCAGCGGGTGCAGTGCACCCCCGACCTGATGCCGGCGGACGTGGTCGGCGGCAACATCTTCAACAGCGCCAGCGGCACTTTCACCTTGCACCGTGGGCCGCTGTTTACCGACCTGCTGTTGGTGGACGAAATCAATCGCACCCCGCCGCGCACGCAGTCTGCGCTGCTGGAATCCATGGAGGAGGCGCAGGTCACCATTGACGGTGCGCGCCACCAGCTTTCCGACTTCTTTACCGTGTTCGCCACCCAGAATCCCATCGAGTTCGAGGGCACCTACCCATTGCCGGAGGCCCAGCTGGACCGGTTCCTGCTGAAGATCCACGTGGGCTATCCTTCGGGCGATGAGGAAATCGCGATTCTGGAACGCTACCAGGCGGGCTTTGACGCCCACTGGCTGGACCGCATGGAACTGCAGTCCATAGAGGCGGAGGCCCTGCGCCAGGCGCGCGCGGCGGTGAGCTCGGTGCGGGCGGAGCCGGGAATTTTCCGCTACGTGAGCGAACTGGTGCGGCGCAGCCGCGACTGGCCGTCGCTCAGCCTGGGCGCCAGCCCCCGCGCCGGGCTCAACCTGCTGCTCGCCGCCAAGGCCATCGCCGCCATGGCTGGCCGCGATTACCTGGTGCCGGACGATGTTAAGCAGATCGCTCCCGCCGTGCTCCGCCATCGCGTGGTGCTCAAGCCCGAGGCCGACCTGGAAGGCGTGAGCGCCGAGCAGGTGGTTCGCGACCTGCTGGCCGCGGTGGAGGTCCCAAAATAATGCTGGGCAGCCTGCTTCCGCAGCCCCGCGTGGCAGTGGCGCGCAACTGGCGCCGCTGGGGGTTCGGCATCGGCCCGCGTCTGGTCCTTCTGCTTCTGCTGGGCCTGCTGTGGCTGCTGCCGGCCTGGTGGGACCGCCGCGCTCTCTACGGACTGCTGGCCTGGGATGTGCTGCTGCTGGGCATCTTTGTTTTGGACCTGCGGCGCTTGCAACGCGCCCGGCCGGAAGCCAGCCGCATCTGGACGGCCGCGCCCGCGCTTTCTACTCCGGCCGGGGTGCGAATCCAATTACGCAACCTGGGCGAGATTTTCTATACCGCCGCTCAGGACGATGTGCCCGCGGCTTTGCGCCGTACTCCGCCCACACTGCAATTGCAGACCGACCGCTGGGGAGAAGCGGGAGCCGGCTATCAGGTCGAACCTTTGCAGCGAGGCGATGTGCATCTCGGCCCACTGTTCCTGCGCTGCCAGAGCCGCTGGCGCATTGCGGAATGCTGGCTGCGCGCTGACTTGGCTCAAACCATTCGCATTTATCCCAACCTGGGTGAAGCCAAGCGGCACATGCTCTACCTGCTGCGCAGCCGCCAGATTGAATTGGAGCGGCGCCTGACGCGCCGCCGCGGTCTGGGCAGGGAATTTGAGAGCCTGCGCGAATACCGCGACGGCGATGAACTCCGGGATGTCTGCTGGACGGCGACGGCGCGGCGGGCCAAGCTGATTACCCGTCAGTACCAGGTCGAGCGCAGCCAGGCCGTCTGCCTGGTGGTGGATGCCGGACGCCTGCTGCGGGCGCGTCTGGGCAAGTTGCAGAAGCTGGATTTCAGCGTGAACGCCGCGCTCACCCTGGCGCACGTGGCCTTGTATTCCGGCGACCGCGTAGCCCTGCTGGCTTATGGCCGCCGGGTGCAGCAGCAGTTGGCGCCGGGACGCGGCAGCCCGCACATGCGCGCCCTGGTGGAGCAACTCAGCCTGGTGCATACCGAGGTGGCCGAGGCTGACCATGTTCGCGCTGCCCGCGTGCTTCTGAGCATGCAAAAGCGCCGCAGCCTGGTGGTGTGGATCACGGACCTGGCGGAAACCGCCATGAC
>DATJEH010000115.1:0-34091 GCA_035496875.1 Terriglobales bacterium
CAGGCGCCACGCTATTACGAATACATTTCCCACCTGGCGCCGTCCGGCCAGCAGGGAACCTACATGGGCTTTGCTTTCCTGCCCATCGGCATTGGGTCGCTGATCGGCGGCTGGTTTGGGGGCGTGCTGTTTCACCAGTTCGGAGAGGTGCTGCACCGCCCGGGACGCATCTGGATGGCGCTGGCGGCCGTGGGTGTGCTCACCGCGGCGCTGTTGTGGATTTACGACCGTGTACTGCGCGCTTCGCAGCCGCAACCGGCGTAACTGCTAGTTGGTAGTCGGTGCCTGCGCTTACAGCCACTAACTACCAGCTAATAACTGCCAACTACCGGCTGCTGACTACTGGTGTTTCATTCCCGGCATAGCCATGCCCGGCGCGCTCACCCAGAAGTATTCCAAGCGCTCGGTGGGTAATCCGCCCAAGTGAGAAATGCGGCGGTCCGGCAACAAAGTCTTGAGCTGATCTTGAGAGCCTTCACGCGCCACCAGTAAGTGCTGGCCCGCGGGTATCTCGCCCCGGTTGTAATTGGAAATCACCTGGTTGCGATAAAAGGCCAGCCCGTATTCCGTTTCCCGGGTGGCATTGAAGACGGCCAGTGGCAGCGGCCTGGTTTCCATGGACGCCAACTCTTGAGCCACCGGGCGCGCCGACTGCGTGCGGTCCAGGTATGTACCACCGCGCTGAAGAATGAACCCGACCCCCAAAATGACCGGCACCAGGGTCACAAAGCGCAGCACACGCACACCTCGGCGTGCCAGCGTGATCAGGATAGCAATGAACATCGCAGCTGAAACCCCGATGGCAATAGTTAGGGCTTGCCCGGTCGCGCGCTGCCCAAGAGCGATGTAGGCCACCAGCAGCGCCGGCCCCATCACCCCGGCGGCCACGGCCGCGTGCAGCACCAGCCAGGCTGTACGGGGCCGTTTGCCGGCCGTGCTCACCCGCTGCAGATAGTCCGCCAGCAGCATGGCGCAGGCCGGCACCGCTGGCAGGACGTAGGCGGGCAGCTTTGATTGTGAAGCGGAGAAGAACACCAGCACCACCGTGATCCAGGTCAGAAAAAAGCTGTCGGCGGGAATGGTCTTGTCTTCCACATCGGGTTCGCGCTTCCAGCGGCTTACCGCCCCGGCAAACGCGGCGACCACCAGGGAAGTCCACGGAATAACCGCTAGCAGCAGCACGGGAACGAAGTACCACCAGGGCTGCAAATGGTGGTAAAGATTGCTGCTGAAGCGGGCGAAATTCTGCTGCAGGATAAAACTTCGAAAGAAGGTGGGGTTCTCGAGCTGCACCTCGATGTACCACGGCAAAGCTCCGGCCAAGAAGAGCAGCACGCCCGGCCACCACAGAGTTTGCGCAATGAGACTGAGGTTCCGCCAGGCAACTGCGAACAGCAGAATGATGATGCCTGCCAGCACCACGGCCACCGGGCCTTTGGCGAGCGCCGCCAGCGCGAGGAAGAAGTAAAAAACCAGCAGCCAGCGCCGTCTTCCGCCCTCATACCATGCCAGCCATGCGACCAGGGCAACGGTGAAAGTGGCGGTCAGCGGCATGTCGGTGGAGGCGCTGCGCGAAAGCCCGATGATGCCCGCAGTGGAGGCGGTAATCAGCGCGGCATCCAGCTGAAACCCACGACGGAACTGGCGAAAGAACAGATAGATCGCCACCACCATGGCGGTGGCATCCAGGGCAGATGGAAGGCGCGCCACCCAGTCGCTGACACCGAAAATCTTGTAGGCGACCATTGCCTGCCAGTAGTAGAGGACCGGCTTTTCCAGCCAGGGCTGGCCGTAAAGAAATGGCGTGACCCAGTTGTGACGCTGCAGCATTTCCCGCGCCACTTGGGCGTAGCGGGGCTCGTCGGCGCCCACCAGGCCGAAGGCGCCCAGCCCGAAGTAGAAAAGAAACGCGCAGAAGCCGCCCAGGGTGAGCCATTCCAGGCCAGTTCTCAGGTCATCTCGGTTTTCAGATGCAGTTGTCAGTTGTCAGTTCTCAGTTGCCAGCGGTCCGTTAGTCTCTGGGTTCGCCCCACCCTGAAGTTTACTGCACGGTGGGGTTCAAACGGAGCTGGACCATGATGCGGGCCACGGCCACGGAAAGAGGACCGTCAATGGAGCAGCCGCTGGCGCAGTCGTGGCCGCCACCGCCAAAATACTCGGCCACCTTGGCCACGTTCACAGCTCCCTTGCTGCGCAGGCTTACGCGGTAGCGGTGGTCGGCCAGCTCACGGAAGAAAATCGAGACTTCCACACCTTCGATGGCCAGGGCGTAATTCACCAGGCCTTCACAATCCTCATCGCTGGCTTCGCAGCGCGCCATGTGTTCGCGCGTTACCCACATCCATGTGACCTTATCTTCGCGGTGCAGGTTGGAGAGGGCCGCGCCCAACAGCCGCATCTTGGAAGCGGGATGAGAAAAGTACACTCCCTGGGCGATGCGGGCGGCATCGGCGCCGCAGAGCACCAGTTCGCGGGCCAGCGCGAACGTATGCTCGTTAGTGCCAACAAAGCTGAACGACCCGGTGTCAGTGAGCACCGCGGTGTAAAGGCAGGTGGCGATTTCTGGGGAGATGGGCACTCCCGCCTGCCGCGCCAGCCGGTAAACCATTTCCGCGGTCGCGCAGGCGTGGGGGTCAATCCAGTTGACGTGCGCGAAAGGCCGGGCGGAGCTGTGGTGATCAATATTGATGAGGAAGCGGCCGTCCAGGCCTTCCAGGCGGGTACGCTGCACGCTGTCGCATTCCAGAATGATGGCGGCGTCGAAACCGTTGGTTATTTCGCGCGCCTGCACAATGGAATCGGCAAATGGCAATGGGCGGTAGATCACCGGCACCGGGTCGGCCATGACCACCTGGGCCTCCTTGCCCAGCTGGCGCAGGATCTGCCAGCAGGCCAGCACCGAACCTACCGCGTCCCCGTCGGGGCGCGCATGCGAGGTCAGCAGGAAGCGGTCGCGGCGTCCAATTTCGTTCAGAACTTCTTTCAACATGAGCTTACACTTCCGCCCGCCGCAGAATTCAGCTGCTGGCTTGCGGGTCTATTTTTTGTTCTGCTTGATGCGCTTCAGAAGTTGATCAATTCTAGCCTCATAGTGCTGGCCCTTGTCCAGCGCAAAAAATAGCTCGGGTGCATGACGCAACTGCAGGCGCTCGGCCAGTTCATGGCGGATAAAACCACGGGCGGCGGCCAGCCCGGCGAGGGTTTGCTCGGCTTCCGGTTCGCCTCCCTGCACCGCCACCAGGACGTGAGCGGACTTTCCGTCGGGGGCTAACTGCACTGCCGTCACATTGGTCAAGCCGATGCGGGGATCGCCCAGCTCGCCTTCCAGGATGGTTTCAATCTCCTCGCGCAGGGCTTGGCCCAGCCGCTCGCGGCGATATTTTAGATTGCGCTGCTCTGGCATGGCCCTCGAAAGAACGCTAGAGAATATCAAAAAACGGGAAGCGGGACGCCCCACTTAGGTGCCCCCGTCCTGGCGACTTCCCGTTTCAGGAAATCAGGAATCGGAGCATTTTTGCTAGCAATTGATTGCAGCGACACGTCCCGGACGGGTTGGGATTCAGAGGTATTCGAGAAACGAATCCACCACTTCCGCGCCGGCGTTGTTGGCGAGGCGCATGGATTGCCGCTCCACGCTCCGCATCAGCCCCTCCAGGTAATCGCGGGAATCGGAAATGCTGACCACTCCCAGGGTGGCGCGCTGCCACAAATCGGTGTGGTCCAGTTCCGCCACGGCCACGTTGAACTGCCCCCGCAGGCGGTCCTTGAGGCTGCGCAGCACCTGGCGCTTATCCTTCAGGGAATGGGCGTCTTCGATATGCAGCTCAAGGGTGAGAAGAGCGACCAAGTTTCATATTCCAGTTTCCCGTTTCAGGTACGGTCCGAATCAGCGGCTCAAACTTGAAACTGGAAACCTGCTTCTTAGGCCAGTGCTTCCGCGGCGACGCGCTCGGTAGCGAAGGCTTCGATGACATCGCCGACTTTCACATCGCCGTAATTAGCGATGGCGATGCCGCACTCCATGCCGTTGCGCACCTCGCTGACGTCCTCCTTGAAGCGTCGCAGCGAGCTGATTTTGCCCTTGAACACCACCACGTTGTCGCGCAACAGGCGCACTTCGGAATCACGCTTGATGCTGCCGTCCTGCACGGAGCAGCCAGCCACCGTACCCACCTTGGGAATGCGGAAGGTTTCGCGGACTTCCGCGCGCCCGTGGTAAGTTTCCTTGATGGTGGGCTCGAGCAGGCCGCTCATGGCCTTCTTGATTTCGTCCTGCAGTTCGTAAATGATGGAGTGCAGGCGGATATCCACCTTCTCCTGCTCCGCCAGTTCCTGCGCTTTGCGCTCCGGCCGCACGTTGAACCCGATGATGATGGCGTTGGAAGCGGAAGCCAGCAAGACGTCGCTCTCCGTGATGGCGCCCACACCGGTACGCAGCAGGTTGATGCGCACCTTTTCGCCCGACATCTTGCCGAGCAGGTCGCTAAGCACTTCCACCGAGCCCTGCACGTCACCTTTGAGGATGATGGAGAGCTCCTTGCTTCCCCCAGCCTTCATCTGCTGGGCCAAGCCTTCTAGCGACATGCGCGAGCTCTTCGCCAGTTCCGCCTCGCGCGCTTTCTGCTCCCGGTACTCGGAGATGTCGCGGGCGCGGTCGCGGTCGGCCACCACCACGAACTGGTCGCCGGCCTGAGGCAGGCTTTCCAGTCCCAGGATCTCCATTGGAGTGGAAGGCGCCGCTTGGTCCAGCGCGCTGCCACGGTCGTCAAACATGGCGCGCACCTTGCCGTACACGTTTCCCACGACGAAGTTGTCGCCTACGCGCAGCGTTCCGTTTTGTACCAGCACAGTGGCGACGGGGCCGCGGCCACGGTCCAGCTTGGCCTCCAGCACCACGCCTTGCGCCGGACGGTCGGGATTGGCCTTGAGCTCCTGCAAGTCGGCAACCAGACAGATCATTTCCATCAGCAGATTAAGGTTGGTCTTCTGCTTGGCGGAAACGTCCACAAAAACAGTGGTGCCGCCCCAATCTTCCGGCATCAAACCGCGGTCGGCGAGCTGCTTCTTCACCCGGTCAGGCAGTGCGTCAGGCTTGTCAATCTTATTGACAGCCACGATGATGGGCACTTCCGCGGCACGAGCGTGATCAATGGCTTCGAGGGTCTGCGGCATCACGCCGTCATCCGCCGCCACTACCAGCACAACAATGTCGGTGGCCTTGGCGCCGCGGGAACGCATGCGGGTAAACGCTTCGTGGCCGGGAGTATCCAGAAACACAATCTCGCGTCCATAGGCCGGCGAATTTGTGTCCAGAATCTTCACCTTGTAGGCGCCAATGTGCTGCGTGATTCCGCCCGCCTCGCCTCCTGCCACGTTAGTAGAACGGATGGAGTCGAGCAGCGTGGTCTTGCCATGGTCCACGTGGCCCATGATGGTGACCACGGGCGGACGCGGTATAGCCCCCACCGCCTCTTCGGTAGCCGTTTCCGCGGCTACAGCTTCCTGGGCCGCTTGCTGTTCGAAGCTGATGACGGAAGTCTCAGCTCCGAAGAAACGCGCCATCTCGGAAGCCAGTTCCGCATCGAGAGTCTGGTTGATAGTGGCAAATACGCCCTTGGCCAGCAGGCGCGCGATAAGGTCCTTGGCACGAACCCCAAGCTTCTCCGCCAGATCCTTGACGCTGATGCCCTCGGCAATGGTGATGGCGCGAGTGATGGGCAGAGGCTCGTTGTTCACCGGCAACCGCGGTGGCGGCACAAACCCCTTCATGGGGCCTTCCTTCACGCCGCGCGGTACGTAGCGCTGTCCCGGACGCCGTGCCGGACCACCCGGCCGGCTTCCCGGACGCGGGGCGGCCGGAGCTCCTGGACCAACTCCCATGGGCCGAGGCCCACCCGGAGCCTGGCGCGTGGGATGCATGGGCCGGCGTTCGCCGGGACGCAAGGGCGGACGGGCACCCGGGCCCGAGGGACGAGGGCGCTGGAAAATCGGCTGCCCGGGCACAGGACGGCCCGGAGCCGGGCGTCCGGCAATCGGACGGCCGGGAATGGGACGAGCCTGGGGCTGCGCGCTGGCCGCAGGACTCTCCGTTCGTGGAGGCGGCGTGGGCGCCTTGTACACGGGGCGCGGCCCGGTCTGCGGCACAATCATGCGGCGCGGCGGAGCGGTGGGCGGAGTTGGGCGCTGCGCCTGAACGGGCGGCGCTGCCGCCGTGGGCTGCGCTTGTACTGGCGCCTGCGCGGGAGGAGGAACCGGTGTTACCGCGGGCGGAGCGGCTTGCGCGGGCGGAACCGGGGCGACCGGACGAACCGGTGGGGGCGCCACCGGCTTCGGCGGCTGCGCGTCCGGGGGTTGCACCGCCGGAGCGCTCGGAGGAACGGCTGCAGGAGGCGAAACTACCGGCTTTGCGGGAGAGGCTGGGGGCTGAACCGCAGCCGGCGGCGCGACCGCGGGCTTGCTTTCCACCGCGGGCGGTGCGGCGGGCGCGGGAGGCGCCGGACGCTTCACCGGCGGTGCGCTGGCGGCCTGCTGCTTTTGCGTGATCAGCTTAAGCACGTCTCCCGGTTTGGAGATATGCGAGAGGTCAATCTTGGTCTTAATGGCGTCGGGCTCTTCCCCACGGGCGCGCGCGGACCGGGCAGACCCCGCCCCTTGCGCCTCGGACTGGGCCTGGAAATGGGCCCGTACCCGCACCGCTTCATCCGCCTCAATTGAGCTGGAGTGGGTTTTCTTTTCAGTTACGCCTACCAGCGGCAGGACGTCCAGGATTGCCTTGCTTTTGACCTCCAGTTCCCTGGCGAGGTCGTTAATACGAATCTTCATCCGCCTTCTATTGCCTCCGTTTTGTCTTACCCGCTAAGTCTTCATATCAACCTCACGGTGAATTCTTTGCTTCCAGCGAGCAGCGAGTTGCCGCCGCCACTGACCCGAAACAGGCCTTGGGAGTTGCCCCCCGGTGAGGGGCATTGCCCAAGCCTATTCGCTGCCCGGCTTTTCGGGCGGGATCTCGTTGTCCAGCAGGGGCCGTTCCGAATGGGGAACAACCTCTCCCTCATCGGCGGGCGGGGCGTCTTCAACACCTTGGACCGCCTCGGCCTCGTAGTCCTGGCCCTCGGCGGCGAGTTCTTCGACGCTTTGCGGCGCCTCGTCTTCAATCTCCGACAGGCCGGCGGTGTCCCCCGCCTGTCCCGCCGTTTCCGCTCCCAGATCCTCTCCCGGACTCGCGCCTTCCTGCCGTTCCGGCGGAAGGTCCTCGGGGCTGGTCTCCGGCGCCAATTCCTCCTGCGCCGATTCCAGCCGTGAAAAATAATTATTAACCGCAATGCTGATTTTTTCTACCGTCTTGGGGCCAATGCCGGGAATGGCTTCCAGTTGTTCCGGCGTCATATCGGCCAGGGCCTCGACCGTGGTAATACCCGCTTCCGTTAGCTTCTCGATTACGCCCTCGCCCAGGTCAGGCACGCGCTCCAGGGGCGTCGCCGGCTGGTTGACCAGCGCCGACATCTGCTGCTCCACTTCCTGGCGCTTTTCCTCTTCGCTCTTGATGTCAATCTTCCAGCCCAGGAGCTTGGCCGCCAGGCGTACGTTCTGCCCCTTCTTGCCGATGGCCAGTGAGAGCTGGCTGTCGTCCACGATCACTTCCAGGTGCTTATCGGAGGCGTCCAGCACAGTCACGCGGCTCACCTTGGCGGGCTGCAGGGCGCGCTCGGCGAAGGACACCGCATCTTCCTGGTATTCGATGATGTCAATTTTTTCGCCCCGCAGCTCGCGGATGATGGACTGCACCCGCATCCCCTTCATGCCCACGCAGGCGCCCACCGGGTCCACGTCCTTGTCCTTGGACATGACCGCGATCTTGGTGCGCTCGCCAGCTTCGCGAGCGATGGCGCGGATTCGCACCGTGCCGTCGTAAATTTCCGGAACCTCGGTCTGGAACAGGTGCTGCACCAGCTCCGGTGCCGCCCGCGAAACCACTACCTGTGGCCCTTTGGCGGCGCGCTCCAGGCGCGCAATCACCACCCGCACCCGCTCGCCCACGGCAAACGACTCCAGGCGCGATTGCTCCTTGCGCGGCATGCGTGCTTCCGCCTTGCCCAAGTCAAAAATGATATCGGGCCCTTCCACCCGCTTGACGGTGGCGTTCACAATTTCGCCCACGCGGTTGACGTATTCGTTGTAAACCGTGTCGCGCTCCGCCTCGCGCACCTTCTGGAAGATCACCTGCTTCGCCAACTGCGCCGAAATCCGTCCTAGGCCGGTGGGATTCGACATCTGGTGAGTGGCGCGCAACTCGCGAATTTCGCCGCCCACTTCCACCTCCCCGTTAACTCTGCGGGCTTGTTCCAGCGCGATCTGCAGATTGGGATCTTCCACTTGCTCCGGCGTTTCCACCACCGTGTGCACCGCGTATACCCGGATGTTGCCGCTATCCTTATCCAGCTCTGCGCGCAGGTTTTCCTGCGTTTTCAGAGATTTACGCGTGGCGATCGAGATCGCGTCTTCGACCGCGCTCACCACGATTTGGGGGTCGATTCCCTTCTCGCGGCTCAGGGCGTCAATCGTGTTGTACAGCTCGCTTGCCATAGCCTTCTTGCTTTCTCACTGCTGTTGATCGGCCTGAGGTATAGGGTCCTAAATTTCCGCCACCAGGTTCGCCCGTTCCACGTTTCTCAATTCTATTTCGATTCTATGAGCCACGGGTGGATGTGAGCCTTTTTTGCCGTTCTTTCGATTAAGGTTCAAATCCAGGGTCAAGCGCCCATCCTGAAAAGCTTCCAGCCGGCCCTGAAAGTGGCGGTTGCCCTCTACCGGTTCACGCGTCGTCAGCTTTACCAAGCTGCCTAGAAAGCGCTGGTAATCCTCAGGACGCGCCAGCTTACGATCCAAACCAGGCGAAGAAACTTCCAACAGATAAGACCCGCCGGGCACCGCGTCCTCGACGTCGAGGATGGTACCCACCTCGTGACTTACATTGGCGCAATCCTCGTGGGTTACGCCTCCTGGCTTGTCAATGAACACCCGCAACATGCGGGACTTGCCCCCGCCGTGGAATTCCAACTCCACCACTTCCAAGTCCCTGGAAGCAGCCACACGTTCCACAATGCTACGTACGTGCTCGATGTCTAATGCCATGAAAACAGGCTATTTAAGTCACGACAGCCGAATGGCAAAGGGCGAAAACAAAAAGTGGGCTTGCGCCCACTGGTGTGCTTCGCCAAAACCGGTATTACACAACAGTACTGATGTAAATAATACGCCGGAAACTGGCAAAAGACAAACCGCTGAGGCTTCCGTCGCACATGGCGGCGTAGCGCCTTGGTGAGCCGGGGTAATCATGTTTCGGACATCTTTTCGTGCTATGTTCTGCGATATTCGAGGCGGCATGGTGACCCAATCGGGCGAGTCACAGGAAATTATCCGGCCCTATATGCCGGAACTTGATTCCGTGCGCGGAATCGCCATTCTCATGGTTGTCTTTTTTCATGGCCTGGCCCCGCCACTGTCGTCGCCCGTGGCTGGTTGGGCGCGAACCCTGCTTGCTTTCACCCAGGCGGGATGGACGGGAGTCAATCTGTTCTTCGTCCTTTCCGGTTTTCTCATTACTGGCATTCTGCTCGATAGCAAAGCGCGGCCCGATTACTTCCAGCGGTTTTACTTGCGCCGGGTACTGCGCATCTTGCCGGCTCTGTATCTCACGCTGGCGGCACTGTGGTTGATCGGCCAGATTTCATGGCGATTCCTGGCGCTTAGCGCATTCTTTCTGGCCAACAGCGTTAATTTTTTCGGCCAGGCCCTGCAATATGGGCCGTTGTGGTCTTTGGCGGTGGAAGAACACTTCTACCTGCTCTGGCCGTCACTGGTGCGTAAATTTTCATCCTCCACTCTGGCCCTGGTGCTCACCCTGATCTGGCTGGGAACGCCAGCGCTCCGGATCGTTTGCTGGTTAACGGGCCATTTCCCGCAACATGCAGCAGTATTCAATACGTGGTTTAACCTGGATGGTTTGGCTCTAGGCTCTCTGCTTGCCTTATGGGTGCGCCATCCGCTGTTCTCCCGGCGGCGCCTGCAGCAACTGGCTCCGGTGGCGCTGCTGGGCGGGGTGGCCGCCTTCGTGGTATTTTCCGGCAATAGCTTTACCGTCTGCACCCTACTCTCTTCGTCCTGCAACTTGGCCTCGGCGGGGTTGCTGGCCAGTATGCTGCTGTTGGGAACCAGTCGCTGGAATTTTCTGGTTGATCGCCCGGTTCTGAAGTTTTTCGGATTCATCAGCTACGGCCTCTACCTGATCCACCTGCTCACCTTCCACCTGGTGGAGAGGCTGCTCAACCCCCTGTGGGCACCGCTCATCTCCATCGCGGGTCCCACCGCCACGATGTTCTTGCGCTTTGCGTTGGGGGCGGGCGCGGGCATAGGAATCGCCTACCTGTCCCGACGTTCCCTGGAAGAGAAATTTCTGCGTATGCGCTTCCGCACGAGAACCGCCCCGGCCGCCGTCGAAAGCACTGTTGCCGGTTGAGAGCTGGCGACGGGCAATGCCGATTATCGGGCGGTCCAGCCGCCGTCAATCAGCAGGGTGTGGCCGGTAATCAGGGAGGCGGCGGGGGAGGCCAGGAAAACCACTGCCCCGGCCACCTCCATAGGTTCGCCAATGCGGTGCAACGCGGCAATGCGCGCGACCACATCGGCACGAAACGCCTGGTCGGCGAGGGCTTGTTCCGTGCCCGGGGTGTGAATGAAGGTGGGGGCAACGGCATTGACCCGGATGTTGTACTTACCCCACTCCACGGCCAGGCATTTGGTGAGATGGGAGATGGCGGCTTTGGTCATGCAATATACCGATTCCGTGGGCAAGGCGGCGAAGCCGGCCTGCGAACTCATGTTGATAATGCAGCCCCGTTTCTGCTGCATCATGACGCGGCCGACGACCTGGCTGGCAAAAAAAGTGCCTTTCAGGTTCACTGCCAGAGTGAGGTCGAAATCCTCCTCGCGCACATTTTCCGCAAGGTTTTCCGGAGCGATTCCGGCATTGTTAACGAGAATATCCAGGCGGCCGAAGTGGGCGGCGGCCTGCCTGATCGCGCGCGTGACCTGGTCCAGGCGGGCCATGTCCATTTGCAGAGGCAAGGCTCGCCGGCCCAGCGCCTCAATCTCGCGCGCCAGTTCCCCACCCGTGCTCACATCGCGCAAACCGAGGGCAATATCCGCTCCGGCCTGCGCCAATGCCAGGGAGATGGCCCGGCCGAGACCCCGCGCGGCGCCCGTGACCAGGGCGACATCGCCGGAAAGATCAAAACGGGGAAGTTGGTTGGTCATGAAACGGCGCTGCCATGAACCCGTTTGGCGTCGAAGCCAGATTCATTACAAGTGTACATGGTCTCACTTTTCACCAAGGCTGCCCGCCACTCCATTGTTGCGGCACGATGACAGCTTCTTTAGAATAAAGTTTTCCGCGAGAATCCCATGATTCATTTTCCGGTGCCTGAGGCACTTACTTTCGACGACGTGTTGCTGTTGCCCGCCCGCTCTGACGTAACCCCGGCCACGGTCAACACGCAGACCCGGCTCACGCGCAACATTACGCTGAATATTCCCATCATCAGCGCGGCCATGGATACGGTAACGGAGTCGCGCATGGCCATCGCCCTTGCCCAGCAGGGCGGCATGGGCATCATTCACCGCAACTTGAGCGTGGAGCAGCAGGCCAATGAGGTGGACAAGGTAAAGCGGTCGGAAAGCGGGATGATCGTTGACCCCATTACTATGTCGCCCGACGACAAGATGGCCGACGCCCTGGAAGTGATGCGGCAATACAAGATTTCCGGCGTGCCCATCACCAAGAACAAGAAACTGGTGGGCATTCTTACCAACCGCGACCTGCGCTTTGAAACCCGCACCGATGTTCCCATCAGCAAGGTGATGACCAAGGAAAACCTCATAACCGTTCCCGTGGGCACCACTCTGGAAGAAGCGGAGAAGATCCTGCACAAGCACCGGGTGGAAAAATTGCTGGTGGTAGATGACAAGTACAACCTCAAGGGGCTGATCACGGTCAAGGATATTCAGAAGAAGCTGAAATACCCTAACGCGGCCAAGGACTCGCATGGACGCTTGCGGGTGGGCGCTGCCATTGGCGCGACCGGCGATTATCTGGAGCGGGCCCAGGAGATGGCTAAGGCCAAGGTGGACGTGCTGGCCATTGACAGCGCCCACGGGCATTCCAGCCGGGTGCTGGAGGCCATTAAAACCATCAAATCAAAGCTGCCGGAATTGGAGCTGCTGGCGGGCAACGTGGGCACATTTGACGGCGCCTGCGAACTGGCGCGCAGCGGCGCCGACGCCATCAAAGTGGGCATCGGCCCGGGCTCGATCTGCACCACCCGCATCGTGACCGGCGCCGGCGTGCCGCAGATCACGGCCATTGCCGAAGCTTATCGCGCCACTCGCGAAGCGCAGATTCCCATTATTGCCGATGGCGGGGTCAAATACTCGGGCGACGTGACCAAGGCGCTGGCCGCGGGCGCATCCGTAGTCATGATTGGTTCGCTGTTCGCGGGCACAGACGAGAGCCCGGGAGAAACCATTCTCTACCAGGGCCGTTCCTTCAAGCAGTATCGCGGCATGGGGTCGCTGGGCGCGATGGCTGCCGGTTCCGCTGGAGCGGAGCGCTATTTTCAGCAACTGGATGGCGACGAGGCCTCCACCGGCATGCCCACCGAAGAAGGCGACCAGAACCGGCTGGCCAAGCTGGTCCCAGAGGGCATTGAAGGCCGGGTGCCTTACCGGGGAACCCTCTCCATGATCGTGACCCAACTGGTGGGCGGTTTGCGTTCCGGCATGGGCTACTGCGGATGCGACAGCATCCCCGAGCTGCAGCAGAAGGCCCGCTTCGTACGCATCAGCATGGCGGGGTTGCGCGAGAGCCACGTGCATGACGTGATCATCACCCGGGAAGCGCCCAATTACCGGCTGGAGTAAAAGCAGCCGTCAGCAATCAGCATTCAGCATTCGGCCCGTCCGGCACGCATGCGGTTCCTGATTTGGCAACACCCTAAGGGACTGAGTGCTGAATGCTGCCTGCTGAGTGCTTTCTCCAAGTGCTATTCTGAATCTGCCATTCGAAAAAACTGCGTGAAACATTCCGGCCCCAACAGCTTCCCTTGGCGTGAATGGACGGCAGCCATATTGTGGCTGATCCTGATCGCCATCGAGTCCACCCCGTGGTTATCGTTCCAGAACACCGGCCATGTGTTGTACCAGCTTGTCGCTTCGCTGCTTGGGCCTGTTAACGAAACCGGAGTAATCCTGGCCAACAGTGTGCTGCGCAAAGTGGGCCACGTAACCGGATATGGGGTGCTGAGCTGGCTATTGTTCCGCGCCTGGCGCAAGACGCTCGACTCTTCCCGCGCTATCGTTTGGGCGCCTTCCTGGTCCGTCATAGCCTTTTTCATGACAGCCGCAGTCGCGAGCCTGGACGAGTGGCACCAGACTTTTCTGCCTTCGCGCACCGGCAAGATTCAAGACGTGTTTCTGGACAGCGCGGCGGGGCTGGGTGTTCAGGTGCTCCTGTTTGTACTCCGGCGGAAAAGCCGAGTCAGCCAGCTGCAGGAAAACACCACGGTGGCGGTGGGGGATTGAGAAACCTGCCAATGGCTGTTTGGGTTAAGTCCCTCACGGGCTAAAGCGGCGAATATTCTTGGGCACACTACGGACGGCCTAAAGGCCTTCCCTTTCAAAGCAGAACTTACTCAGAACCTCCTTTGCGATTAGCATTTAGCCCGCCAACTGTTGGCAATGTGCGATTTGAAAACACCCCCGCCAGCAGCATTCCCGCCGCGATTGCTGCCAAACCGGCTGATAGATAGAAGGGAAGCCGCGGACCGTAGTGCTTCCACAACTCCCCCGTGAGAATACTGGAGAACAGCACAGCCACGCTGGTGACGAAGAAGAAGATGCCGAAGGCGCGGCCACGGGTTTGGCTGCCCGCGGACTGCGCTACCAGGGCGCGCAACACGGGATTGGTGAGTGCGTAGAACAGCCCATAGCAGGCCATTGCCGCCCACAACGCGCCGCGCGAAGGCGCGAGCGCGAAGACGAAATAGACAGCGGCAAACACCAGGTAGCCTCCAGCCGCGATGGCGCGCTTGGAGAAGCGGTCGGCGAGCCGTCCGGCGGGCCAGGACAGCGCGGTATAGGTCAAGTTGAACACCAGTCCCAGCAGGGGCGCGTGGCGTGTGGGTATGCCCGCATCGTGCGCGCGCAGCACCAGGAACATATCGCTGGAGTTTCCCAGGGAGAACAAGCCGACGGCGAAGAGCAGGTAATAGAAGCTCGCGGGCAAACGAACGTCCCTTGCTTCTGCCGGTCCTGGGCCTGCGGGCGGCGCGGCAGAAATGGATTGGCCCCCCGGGCCGTCCATCCTCCGGTCATCGGCTTGGGCGGCCAGCGTGGAAGCCCGCCGGCGTCCCGTTTCGCGAATGCCGAAGAGGGCGGCGAAGATGGCCAGGGCCCCTGGGACTGCCGCCACCCAGAAAACGCCGCGAAAGCCGAAGCGGACCAGCAGTCCCAGTGCTATCAGGGGACCGGCGATGGCGCCGGCGGAATCCATGGCCTGGAGCAGCCCGAAGGCGGAGCCGATTTTCTGCTGCGGCACCGATTCGGCCAGCATCACGTCGCGGGGAGCGCCGCGCACACCTTTGGCCAGGCGGTCGCCAAAGCGAACCAGCAACACCTGCCACCATGCCGTGGTCACGGCCAGGACCGGCTTCAGAACGTTGGCTACCGCGTAGCCGGCGACCACCAGGGGCTTGCGCCGCCGCATGCGGTCGGTGAGCAATCCGGAGAACAGTTTGGCGAAGGAGGCAACGCTCTCCGCCACCCCTTCAATCATCCCCAGCCGCGCCGGGCCCGCCCCAATGGTCAACAGAAAAGCGGGCAAGATCCAGTACGCCATTTCACTGGCGGTGTCGTTGAAGAAGGAGGTGGCGCCGAAGACGTAAAGGTTGCGTGAGCGGTCGGAGCGATCGGGGTCAGGGGAAGCAGCCATTCCTATTCCTTGTACCACGATGGCACTCGTCTTTCGTCTCCTGTATGGAATCAGCCACCGAGCTTAAACGCAAGGCCCCTTTCACTCGGACGGGCATCTGTATGGCCCGTCCTTGCTTAGGATGACACTTCTAGACTGTTTCTTTAGAGGGACAAATGAAAATTGAAGAAACTCAGTACAAGGCGCCGTACTTGGTGGCCACCCAGCGGCCGTCTTTCTCCATGCTGGTGACCCAGAGATCTTCCGGGTAGGTGTTTGAGCCATCGCGGCGGGTCACATGGTAATGCAGGATAACCAGTGGCGGCTCGTCTTCCCGATCGAACAAGGTCCAGGAAACCAGCGGGTGCTGCTCTTCCGACTTGCAGATGAATTCGGCGTATTGGCGACGATAATCCTTGAACCAATCCGCCAGTTCGCGCCGGCACTTACCTTCTTGCATGGCGTTGACCATGTCGTCGCCGGGCCTTTCCGGCGCACGGTCGCGGATGGGATTAAAGCGAACCCGCAGCGGGTAACCGGAGAGAGGATCCTTCTCCTCGGAACGGGAAAGGATGGGCGGCTGATTGGATAGCCATATCAGCATGCCAAAGGCGTAGAGCACAAGGAGTACCACCACGCCTAGCCCGATCCATTTCTTTTGAACTGCCATGTCCTGAAGGCGAGTTTAGCCCTGATGGGTGGCCGATGGGGTAATGCAGAAGGTACAGGTACGTTAGTACCTAAAACGCTGGCTAGCTGACTAGCTTACTGGCTGATGTGATTTAGCCGAGCAGAGCCTAAACCCCGTTGGCCCCTAAAAAAGAACGCACCCGAGATCGGGTGCGTTCGCCGTGAGTTCTCAACGGGTCAGGCGGAGACCCAGCAAGCTACGTCTCTGCCCGACGGAATACCTAGGTACTGGGCACGGGTACTACGAATTCCTAGTCTTTCTCTTCTTCCCCGCCGGCAGCCGGCGGTTCGCCGCCGCCTTCGGCCTGCTGCTGCGCCTGCGCCTCTTCCATAGCCTTCTTGGCTTCGGCGGCACGCTTGGCGCGGATTTCGGCGCGCTTCTGGCGTTTTTCTTCGACCACCCGCTCTGCTCCCAGCAGTTCGATGAACGCCTTTTCGGCGCCATCACCCTTCTGCCAGCCGGTGCGCACGATCCGCAGATAGCCGCCCTCGCGGTCGCCGAAGCGGGGCGAGAGTTCGAACAGCTTGTCCACGGCTTCGCGGGTCATGAGATAGGCGCCGGCCTGACGGCGCGCCGCCAGATCCCCGCGCTTGCCCAGAGTGATCATTTTCTCCACGTGCGGCCGCATGGCCTTGGCCTTGACCACCGTGGTCTCAATCCGTTCTTCCAGGATCAGCGAAGTCACCAGGTTGCGCAGCAGAGCGCGACGGTGGCTCGTGTTCCGGCCCAGTTTCCAGCCTGCTTTTAAATGACGCATAAGAATCCCTTGATTCAAGATTTGACGATTGACGATTGCGGAAAAACCCGGCAAGTGCAATCGTCAATCGAAAATCGGCAAATCGTCAATGCTCAGTAGTTTTGTCCCTCGCCGAAGCTGGGCGCGCCCAGCGCGGGAGCCGGCTGCGGCGGAGCGCCGGGCACCGCATTGCCGTGCTCGTCAATCTTCATACCCAGGCTCAGCCCCATGGAAGCCAGAATTTCCTTGATCTCGTTCAGCGACTTGCGGCCGAAATTCTTGGTCTTCAGCATCTCGGCTTCGGTCTTCTGTACCAGTTCGCCGATGGTCTGGATGTTGGCGTTCTTCAGGCAGTTGTAGCTGCGCACCGAAAGCTCCAGTTCCTCCACCGAGCGGTTCAGATTCTCGTTGCGGATCTCCGGCTTCCTCTCCTCCGAGCTAGTCATGGTCTCCAGCTCTTCCTCGAAGTTGATGAAGATGTTCATATGGTCCTTGAGCAGCTTGGCCGCCAGGCCGATGGCATCGGCGGGCAGCACGGAGCCGTTGGTCCACACTTCCAGTGTGAGCTTGTCGTAGTCGGTGATCTGGCCGAGACGAGCAGCTTCCACCGTGTAGTTGACCTTGCGCACCGGCGAGTGCACGGAGTCAATGGGGATGAAGCCAATGCCCAGATCCTCATCGAAATTCTTGTCCGCAGCCACGTAGCCACGGCCGCGCTTGAGCCGCATCTCCATGTCCAGCTTGCCGCCCTCGCTGATGGTGGCCAGGTAAACTTCCTTGTCCAGTACCTCGACGTCGGCGTCGGCTTCGATCATGCCCGAAGTAACCACGCCGGGCTGGTCGGCGCGCAGGTAAATGGCCTTCGGTCCCTCGCCGTTCAGCTTGAAGGGCACCTGCTTAAGGTTGAGGATGATGTCAGTGGCATCTTCCACCACGCCAGGAATGGACTGGAACTCATGCAACACACCTTCGATTTTGACCGCCGTAACCGCCGCGCCCTCGATGGACGACAGCAGCACGCGCCGCAGGGCGTTGCCGATGGTGGTGCCGAAGCCCCGCTCAAAAGGCTGCGCCCAGAACATTCCGTATTTGTCGGTGAGGCCTTCGGTGTCAACCGCCAGCCGTTTTGGTTTTTGAAAACCTTTCCAAAGCATTTGCGTTTTTCTCCTCTTCGGCCATGCTGCTCAATTTCGGCTTGCCGGCTGGCCCGCCGCCGGCTCCAGCGCCGAAAAAGGCCGATCTGGCACGAAATGTGTGGGCCGAGAACCAGCAGTCAGCACTCGGCTTACAGCATTCAGCCCGTGTGACTGCATTACCAACCGCTGGCTGTCATTGCCGCGGCTGTTACTTCGAATAGAGTTCGACAATCAACTGCTCATTGATAGGCAGGTTGATGTCGTCCCGCTTGGGCAGGTTTACCACCCGGCCCTTGAGCGTCTCGCGATTTACTTCCAGCCAGCCAGGAGCGGCCTGATGCGCCGTGTATTCCATGGCCTGCTGGATGATGGGCAGCGGGCGGCTCTTTTCGCGAATCGCGATTTCGTCCCCCGCCTTCACTTCATAAGACGGGATATTGACCTTGCGGCCATTGACCTCGACGTGCCCGTGGCGTACGAACTGCCGAGCCTGGCGCCGAGCCACCGCGAATCCCATTCGGTACACGATGTTGTCCAGACGGCGCTCCAACTGCTGCAGCAGCAACTCGCCCGTTACGCCAGGCTTCCGCGCCGCGAACTCGAAGTAGTTGCGGAACTGCTCTTCCTGGACGAAATAAATGCGCTTCGCCTTCTGCTTTTCGCGAAGCTGCAGGCCGTAGCCCACGATCTTGGCCTTGCGGTCTTTACCGTGTTGTCCAGGCGCGAAGTTGCGCTTCTCTATGGGACACTTCTCACTGAAACACTTGGCCCCCTTGAGGAACAACTTCATTCCCTCGCGGCGGCACAAACGACATACTGGTCCTTTATAGCGTGCCAATTTTTCTTCTCCTTTAAATCATCGGTTTACGGGCGTGGCATACCTTTCGTCCCGATGGAATAGTCAGTTTCCAATTTCGAGAGAACGCTCGACGGAAACTTGCAACCTGAAACTTGAAACTAGACCCTCCGCCTTTTTGGCGGGCGGCAGCCGTTATGCGGGATGGGGGTAACGTCCCTAATCTGGCGCACCTCGATGCCGGCGGCAGCCAGGGCGCGGATGGCCGATTCGCGGCCCGAACCCGGGCCGCTTACCCGCACCTCCACGCTGCGCACACCATGATCGCGCGCCATGTTGGCGGCGTTCATGGCCGCCTGCTGCGCCGCAAACGGAGTGCCCTTGCGCGAACCCCGAAATCCCAGCGAGCCCGAACTCTTCCATGAGAGCACATTGCCCTGCATGTCGGAGATGGTCACGATGGTGTTGTTGAACGACGCCTGGATGTGCGCCACGCCGTGCGGGACGTGCTTGCGCTCCTTGCGCTTGAACTGTTTCTTTTTGCCTTTTTTCTCCGGCGCCGCTGCACCGGCTGCGGGTGTTGTCGGTTTTGCCATAATTTATGTCTTCGCCGTGGATTTCTTCTTCTGTGCCACTGTGCCCTTACGCGGGCCTTTGCGGGTGCGCGCGTTGGTATGCGTCCGCTGGCCGCGCACCGGCAGGTTGCGGCGGTGACGGTAACCGCGGTAGGACCCGATTTCGATCAGTCGCTTGATGTGCATGGAGGTGTCTTTGCGCAGGTCGCCTTCCACCTCGCCTTCAGTCTCAATGACATGGCGGATGCGGTTGACCTCATCCTCGTTCAGGTCCTGCACCTTTTTGGCTCCGTCCACCTTGGCCTCCTCCACGATGCTCTGCGCGCGGGAGTGGCCAATGCCGTAAATGTAAGTCAGCGCAATCGCGGTGTGCTTGTTGCGCGGTAAATCAACCCCTGCTATGCGTGCCATGAATACTCCTGGTCGTTAGCTGCTGGCCGGTGGCCAAGAACCAACCACAATCGAGCGTCAGCCCTGCCTCTGTTTGTGTTTCGAGTTCTCGCAGATCACCCGCACTACGCCTTTGCGGCGAATGACCTTGCACTTGTCGCAAATTTTCTTTACCGATGCACGTACCTTCATAAATCAGTTCTCAGTTCCCGGTTCTCGGTTCTCACTTAAAAACCTTGTGGCGCGGGCGGCTCGCCCCGAGCTCAGGGTCGAGAAGCGAGCGAGGCAAACCACGCCCTAACACGTCATTTATATCTGTACACGATGCGGCCGCGGGTCAGGTCGTAGGGAGAAAGCTCCACTGCCACCTTGTCGCCCGGCAGAATGCGTATAAAATTCTTCCGCATTTTCCCTGAAACATGCGCCAGCACCTGGTGCTTGTTTTCCAGTTCGACCCGAAACATCGCATTGGGCAGCGGCTCAATCACCGTTGCCATCACTTCAATCGCGTCTTCCTTACTCATGCACTCCTTGTAACTTTCGGACCCTCAGATTCGTCGCTGCGCTCAGGATTTCGCCAGGGGACTCTCGCCCGCTAGCCGGCTCAACTTCAATCGCGTCTTCCTGACTTATTCACACTCGTCATAAGTACCAGGTCGCCAGTACCCAGTACCGATTCTTGGATCCCCGTTCCGAAACGCATTTACTCCGTCAAAATCATGGGGCCGTTTTTGGTAACCGCCACGCAGTGCTCGAAATGGGCGCTGTAGCTGCCGTCTTCGGTCACCGCCGTCCAGTTGTCGTTCAACAGGCGCGCGCCCGGCTTGCCGGCGTTCACCATGGGCTCAATGGCCAGGACCATGCCCTCTTCCAGGCGGGCTCCGTGGCCGCGCACGCCAAAGTTAGGCACCTGCGGTTCCTCATGCAGTTGCCGCCCGATGCCATGGCCCACAAACTCGCGCACCACACTGAAGCCGTTGGCCTCCACATATTCCTGCACCGCCGCGCCCACATCGCCCACCGAGTTGCCCAGCCGGGCAGCTTCGATGCCGCGGTACAAGGACTCCTTGGTGACATCGAGCAGACGCTGCAGCTCCGGCGTAGTGCCCCCGCCAACCGGTGCCGTAATCGCAGCATCAGCGTAATAGCCGTCCACCACTACCCCGCAGTCAATGGAAACGATGTCGCCGGCCTTCAGAACCCGCCGGTTCGACGGAATGCCGTGCACGATTTCCTGATTCACCGAGGTGCACAGGACGCAGGGGTAGTCGCGGTAGCCCTTGAACGCGGGCCGCGCGCCCAGTTCCCTGATCTTCTTCTCCGCCGCCCGCTCCAGGTCCATGGTGCTGGCGCCGGGAACAGCCAGTTCGCGAACGGTATCAAGAACCTGACGCAGAATGCGGCCGCTATGGCGCATTTTTTCGATTTCCGCCTGCGATTTACACACGATGGCCATTCCTAAGCGCCCCCGGACTGCGTGCCCACCGGGGCGCTTCGTAAGCGTTCAATTGCTTCAGCGATCTGACGGGTTACCTCTTCCACATCCAGATCGCCATTCACATGCACCAGACGCCCGCGCCGGCGGTAGTAGTCCACCAGCGGGCGGGTCTGGAGTTCATATGTCTTCTGGCGCTCCTCGATCACTTCCGGGCGATCGTCGTTGCGCATCACCAGCCTGGAGCCATCCACGTCACACACGTCCGGCACTCGTGTGCGCTGCGTGTGGATGTTGTAGATACGACCGCAGGTAGGGCAAGAGCGACGTCCCGAAAGCCTGTGCAAAAGATTATTGTAATCTACGTCGAGTTGCACCACAACCGGGGGGTCGCATGGCTTCTGGTTGTCAAAGAGCTTGCCCGCTAGAAAGCGGTCCAGCCACTGCGCTTGCACTGGAGTGCGGGGAAAACCATCCAGGATGAACCCGCGTCCGCAGTCCTTCTGTATGAGCCGCTCGCCGACCATCCGGTTGACCAGCGCATCGGGCACCAGTTCGCCCCGCGCCATTACGGCCCTGGCCTTACCGCCCAACTCCGTGTCGCGCTCCACGTTATCGCGCAGGATGTCCCCGGTCGAGATCTGCGGAATCCCGTAACGTTCCGCGATCCGCTTGGCCTGAGTGCCTTTGCCTGCGCCCGGCGGACCAAGCAGAATGATCGGGCCCACATTGTGCGCCGTTGCGTCCGCCATCGACGTGGTTGGTACCTTTTAATTGCGGCCGCTGCGCCCAACGCGGCCGGAAAGTCAGTACAGGGCCCAAAGCATTGCGAATCTATCGGGTAGTCGGATAAATGCTCCCCGAAACCCATGGTTCTTAATTACCCGATAACAAGTTACTCAATTACTCAATCCCTCTAAGCCCAGGTGCGGCGGCCGCGTATGCGGCTACGGGGGCTAAAGCCCTCGTAGTGCCGCATAATGAGTTGCGCCTCAATCTGGGTCACCGTGTCCATGGCCACGCCCACCACGATCAGCAGCGAGGTGCCGCCAAAGTAAAAGCTCACCCCTAAGCCGTTGGTCACCCAGGTGGGCAGTCGTTCAAAAAAAGCCCCCAGAGCGCCGGGCAGGTGATTCAGGTGAATGCCGGCAATCATCCACTCCGGCAGAAACGAAATGATGATCAGGTACAGACCGCCAACCAGGGTGATGCGGGTCAAACTCTCGTTGATGTAGTCGGCTGTCCGCCGTCCCGGGCGGATGCCGGGAATAAACCCGCCGTACTTTCGCATGTTGTCAGCAACCTCATTGGGGTTGAAGACAATGGACACGTAGAAATATGCGAAGAAAATAATGCCCACGGCATAAAGCAAAGTATAGAGCGGCTCGCCCCATCCCAGGGCGCGTATCAAGCCGCCAAAATAGCGGTTGTCCCTGAAGGCGAACCCGGCAGTCTGGGGCAAGGTCAGGATGGAGGACGCAAAGATGACCGGCATAACGCCGCCGGCATTTACCCGCAGCGGCAGGTGAGTGGATTGGCCACCCATGATCTTGCGGCCCACCACACGCTTGGCATACTGCACAGGGATGCGGCGCTCAGAGCGTTCCACGAAGACGATGAAGCCCACCACAGCCAGCATGAGCACGACCAGCAGGGCCATGGCCGGAGCGGTAAAGGAACCCCAGGCATCGGTCCGGGCCTTGTCGATCAGGTCCACTACGCCGCGTGGCAAACCGACCACGATACCCGCAAAGATCAGGATGGACATGCCGTTGCCGATGCCGCGCTCGGAGATCTGCTCGCCCAGCCACATCACAAACACGCTGCCCGCGGTCAGGGTCAGCATGGTCATAAGGATGAAACCCGGCCCGGGATTAGTCACGAAAGCGGTGCCGCCCGATACCGTCGAGCGCTCCAGGGTGATGGCAATGCCCAGCGACTGCACCGCGCTCAGGCCCAGAGTCATGTAACGGGTCCACTGGGTGATCTTCTTGCGTCCCAGTTCGCCTTCCTTCTGCAGCTTGGCCAGAGGTTCGTAGACCACGGTCAGCAACTGCAAGATGATGGAGGCGGTGATGTAGGGCATGATGCCCAGGGCAAACACCGTAAGGCGGCGCAACTGGCCGCCGCTGAACAAATCCACAAATCCCAGGAAGGTGCCCTGATTCTGCTGGAAGAACTGCTGCAGCAGGTCGGCATTGATACCGGGCGTGGGAATGTGCCCGCCCAGCCGGTATACCGCCAGCATGGCCAGAGTAAACAAGATCCGCTTTCGCAAGTCGGGAATGCGAAATACGTTGGCAAACTTCTCAAGCATTTACTGAAGAACCTCTACCTTCCCGCCGGCCTTGGCGATCTTGTCCTGGGCCGACTTGGAAAACTTATGAGCGTGCACCGTGAGCGCGGAGCTAAGCTCGCCATCGCCTAGAATTTTGACACGCTGCTCCGCCCGTTTGATGATTCCCGCTTTCGCCAGCACCTGCGGGGTGATAGTGGCCTCGCCCAGCCCGGCCAGCCGCTCCAGGTTCACCACCGCGTACTCCTGGCGGAAAATGTTGGTGAAGCCGCGCTTGGGCAGGCGCCGGTGCAGCGGCATCTGGCCGCCTTCAAAGCCGCGCATCATGCGTGAGCCGGAGCGGGAACGCTGCCCCTTGTTGCCGCGCGTGGCGGTCTTGCCCATGCCCGAACCCATGCCGCGGCCCACCCGCTTGCGCTTCTCGCTCGCCTTGTGCGGCGCCCTGATTGTGGAAAGATTCGTTGCCATATCGTTATTCTCTCGAATGCGGTTACTGAACAACTTTGACCAGGTGCGGCACCTTGCCCACCATTCCGCGGATGGAGGGCGTGTCCTCGCGCTCAATTACCTGGTTCAGCCGGGTAAAGCCCAGGCCGCGCACCACTTTCTTGTGCTTCTGCGGAGCACAAATCGCCGAGCGCACCCATTTGAGCTGGATCTTGCCCGCCGCCTTCTTTTTTTCTGCTGTCATGGTCTACAACTCCTCCACTGCTTTGCCGCGCAAGGCCGCTACTGCGTCCCGGTTCTTCAGCTTGCGCAAGGCGTCGAAAGTGGCTTTAACCACATTGTGCGGGTTGGTGGTGCCGATGGATTTAGTAAGCACATTCTGTACTCCCGCCGAGGTCATCACTGCGCGCACGGCGCCGCCGGCGATTACCCCTGTGCCTTCCGGGGCCGGTTTGAGCAAAACCATTCCGGAACCGAAGCGGCCCAGCACGCTGTGCGGAATGGTAGTCTGACGCAGGTGAACCCGCATCAGATTCTTCTTGGCGGCCTCGATTCCCTTGCGGATCGCCTGGGGAACTTCCTTAGCCTTGCCGGAACCATAGCCCACCACCGCCGCGGTGGGATCGCCTACCACCACCAGCGCGGCGAAGGAAAGATTCTTGCCTCCCTTCACCACCTTGGTGACGCGGTTGATGGAAACCACCTGATCCTTCAGTTGGTATTGTCCTGGATCGAGTTTCTTAATCACTGTTGGCATTCTGGACTCGCTTCCAAATTTCTGTGTGCGCCGGCGCCCTCGCCCGCGACTTTAAAACTGCAGCCCCGCCTCCCGTGCCGCATCCGCCAGGGCCTTGATCCGGCCATGGTACAGGTAACCGCCACGATCGAAGACCACCTGCTTAATGCCCTTCTCCTGCGCCCGCTGAGCCACCTTCTTGCCCACGTCCTTGGCCGCGGCCACGTTGCCCCCGGTCTTGCGCTCGCCCTTCTTGCCCTCGGCGGAACTGGCAAACACCAGGGTCTTGCCCTCCATATCGTCCACCAGTTGCACATAAATATGGTTCAGCGACCGGTACACGTTCAGGCGCGGCCGTTCCGGCGTTCCCATCATCTTTTTGCGGATGCGCTGATGAACTCTCTGCCGTGTGTCGTTTTTTGATGATCGCGTCAGCATACTGTCAAGTTCCTCTCAATTCCCTAACCATAGAGGATTGAGTAATTGTGCAATTTGTAATTGAGTAATTTGAAACCCACCACGCAGCCGAACAAATTACTCAATTACCCGGTTACTCAATTACTCAATTTCTTCAATCCTTCGCTTCGCTCAGGATGATCGCTGCGGGCTCAGACGCCCGCAAAACGCGATCATTTGGCTCCCGTCTTGCCTACCTTCTTCTTCAGGCGCTCGCCCACATAGCGCACGCCCTTATTCTTGTAAGGATCGGGCGGCCGCAAAGCGCGCATTTCGGCGGCCACCTGCCCCACCTTCTGCCGGTCAATGCCGCTAACGGTAAGCCGCGTCTGCTTGGGATCAATGCCTACGGTCACGCCCGAAGGCAGGGGATATTCGATGGGATGAGAGTAGCCCAGACTGAACACCACCGTTTCCTTGCCCTTCAACTCGGCGCGATAGCCGATGCCCACGATTTCCAGTTCCCGGGTCCAACCCTTGGTGACGCCTTCAACCGCGTTATTGACCAGGGCGCGAGCCAACCCGTGCAGCGCCGCCTGCTGGTCACTCTCCCGCTCCGCTACCAGGTGGCCGTCCTTTTGCTCCATCTTGATGCCCACCGGCAGCTTGGTTTCTAGCTTGCCTTTCGGTCCCTGTACTGCCACCACGTTCCCCTGGATGCTGACTTTCACTTCCTTGGGAAGGGCGATCGGTTTTCTTCCAATTCTCGACATATTCGGCTCTCAAAACTGCTCTTGGCTGTGGGCTCCGGGCCTTTGGCTGCCGGCTCGCCCCGCAATTCGCCCCGCTACAAACTATCAACTTCCCGCAACCCGTCCTACCACACCTCGCACAGAATCTCGCCGCCCACGCCTTCCTTGCGCGCCTGGCGTCCGGTCATGACCCCGCGAGGCGTGGTCAGAATGTTGATTCCCATGCCGCCCAGCACGCGCGGAATTTCGCTGCGCCGCACGTACACCCGGCACCCCGGCTTCGACACCCGCGCCAGATTGGAAATGGCGGCTTCGTCGTTGCTGCTGTATTTCAGATAAACCCGCAGCACTTTGTGCCCTTCTTCCTCCACCGCCTTGAAATTTGCGATGTAGCCCTCTTCCTTGAGAATGCGGGCCATCTCCAGCTTCAGTTTGGAGGCGGGCACGTCCACCTTCTGATGCCGCGAGCGAATGGCATTGCGAATCCGCGTTAGAAAATCTGCGACCGGATCGGTCAACCTCATCTTCTTGCTTCTCCTCAAATCGTCGCCCGTTTGCTCCGCTCAGCGGAGAACCTGCGGTGACGGACTCTAGTTCAGTTTCAAGTTTCGTGTTTCCATTTTCAGCTCAGGATCCTGAAACTCGAAACTTGAAACCCGAAACCACTCTTACCACGACGATTTCGACACGCCGGGTATCTCGCCACGCAGGGCCAGACTCCGGAAGCACAAGCGGCAAATGCCAAACTTGCGCAGGTACGCGCGCGGCCGACCGCACAACTTGCAACGGTTGTGCCGGCGGCTCGAAAACTTCGCCTTCTTCTTTACATCTTTGACGTACTTTGCGGTAGTCGCCATAAACCCCTTTTGATTTTGTAATTGAGCAATTTGGTAATCGGGTGATGGAAAAATCTCCCCGATGTCCATTTACTCAATTACACAATTACCCAATTACGCAATTCCTAGGCCCGGAAGGGCATCCCCATGTGCCGCAGCAGGGCGCGCGCCTGGTCGTCAGAACCGGCGCTGGTCACGATGGTCACGTTCATGCCCTTCAGCTTATCCACCTTGGAGTAATCAATTTCCGGGAATATCAGCTGGTCGCGTAAACCCAGGGTGTAGTTTCCTCTTCCGTCGAATGACTTGGTGGACACTCCGCGAAAGTCGCGCACGCGTGGCAGCGCCACGTTGATCAGGCGGTCCAGAAACTCGTACATGCGATCTCCGCGCAGGGTAACCATGGCCCCAATGGGCATGCCCGCACGCACCTTGAAGGCGGCGATGGATTTCTTCGCCTTCGTGATCACCGGCTTCTGGCCGGTAATCTGCGCCAGATCGTTGGACGCGGGGTCAAGCAGCTTGGCGTTTTGCGTGGCTTCGCCCAGCCCCATATTGACCACCACTTTGTTCAGGCGGGGCACGGCCATGGGGTTTTTCAGCTCGAATTCCTTCATCAGCGCCGGCTTGATCTCATTTTCGAAGCGCACCCGCAGGCGCGCCGGCTCCTTGCCCCGGGCTTTGGCTTCCTGCCGCTGTTCCGGCTTGGCTTCCGCTGCTTCCGTCTTCTTTGGTTTCGCCATGTCCTCTACTTCGTTTCTCTCACGGTTTCGGAGGACCAGCGCTTAGCAATTAGCTGGTCGAGCCCGGTTCGTGAAATCTCAATTTACAAATTACAAATTACTCATTTACAGATTCTTCGGAAAGTTTGCGCTCACTTCTCCAGCGTTGTTCCACACTTCTTGCAAATTCTCGCCTTGCGGTCGCCGCGCATTTCGTGCCCAACGCGCACCGGTCCACAACTGGCGCACACCAGCATCACATTGGAAATCGAAATCGGCGCTTCCTGGTCGGCGATGCCGCCCTGGATATTGGCCTGCGGATTAGGGCGCACGTGCTTCTTCATCATCATCACGTGCTCCACCAGGATCTTGCCTTCGTCCGGCAGGACTCGCAAAACCCGTCCCTGCTTGCCCCGGTCGCGCCCCTTGATCACCTTCACGGTGTCGTTGTGGCGGATATCTACTCTCTTATGCGCTGTGGTTGTCTGATTCATCTCAAATTCCGTTTCACGTTTCGAGTTTCAAGTTTTCTGTTCGGCGTCGCTTGAGTTCGCGAAACTCGAAACTGAAAACTCGAAACTGGTCTTACAACACTTCCGGCGCGAGCGATACGATCTTCAAGAACCGCTTCTCGCGCAACTCGCGCGCCACTGGCCCGAACACGCGCGTTCCCACCGGTTCGCCGGCCTCGTTGATGAGCACGGCCGCGTTCTGGTCGAAGCGGATGTAAGTGCCGTCGCGCCGCCGGTGTTCCTTGCGCGTGCGCACGATCACCGCCTTGACCACCGTGCCCTTCTTCACCTGCCCGTCGGGCGAGGCTTCCTTCACGCTGGCGGTCACCACATCGCCCAGATGCGCCCGCAATCCTGTTCCGCCGCCCAAGGGCAGAATCATCTGCAGCTTGCGCGCGCCGGAGTTGTCGGCGACGTCGAGCATGGTCCTCATCATCACTGCCATAGTCGAAGCTCCTTACTGGCCTGCCGGAAACCCGGCAATGTCAGCTCGCCTGCGTCTCCGGTTCCGTGGTTTCGGCCACCAGGGCAGCCCGCCGGATCACTTCCTTCAGCCGCCACCGCTTCAGCTTGGAAAGCGGGCGCGTTTCCTCGATCTCCACGACATCGCCCAAGTGCGCCGTGTTCTGCTCGTCGTGGGCGTAGAACTTCTTGGAACGCGACATCACCCGCCGGTACAGGCGGTGGGGGAAGTTGCGCGTGACTTCCACCACGATGGTTTTGTTCATCTTGGTAGAGACCACTTTGCCGATCACGGTTTTGCGCCGTGAGATGTTGGCCGCGGCTTGTCCTGTGCTTTCCGCCATCCTACTTACTCTCCGTCTCTGCCTGCGCCAGCTCCTGCTGGTGCAGAATCGTCTTCACCCGCGCGATGTCCCGGCGCAGGGCGCGAATCTTCTTCAAGCTCTCAGTCTGTCCCATCTGCAACTGAAAGCGCAGGCGGAACAGCTGGTCGGTCAGCTCCCTCTCCTGGTGCTTCAGTTCCACGTCGGTCAGATTGCGAATTTTTTCTGGCTTCATAATCAGTTCTCGGTTCTCAGTTCCCGGTTCTCAGCCAGTGACGGCTGATTGGTGAGAGCTGTTTAATGGCCTGCCACCGCGCGCGATACCAAAGTAGTGCGCAGCGGCAGCTTGTGCGAAGCCAGGCGCATGGCCTCAGCCGCATCCTGCGGGGTCACGCCTTCCATCTCGAACAGGATCCGTCCCGGCCGTACCACAGCTACCCAGTGATCGGGCGCGCCTTTTCCTTTGCCCATACGGGTTTCGGCCGGCTTCTTGGTCACGGGCTTATCCGGGAATAGTCGAATCCAGATCTTGCCGCCGCGTTTGATGAAACGCGTCATGGCCACGCGGCTGGCTTCGATCTGCCGGTCCGTAATCCAGCCCGGCTCCAGCACCTTCAACCCGTAATCCCCGAAAGCCAGCTCCGAGCCGCGCCAGGCTTTACCGGTCATGCGGCCCCGCTGCTGCTTGCGGTACTTAACTTTTTTCGGCATCAACATAAGCAGTTCTCAGTTCCCGGTTCCCAGTTCTCAGCCACAGCCCGCGGCAGGTTGAACATTTGTTTCTGGCCACTGACCACTGTTTACCGACCGCTAAAATGTGCCCGGCGTGGCCACGGCCTGCTGCTGCTCGCGGCGTTTTTCTTTCAGAATCTCGCCGCGGTAAATCCAGCACTTCACGCCGATCACGCCATACGTGGTCTTGGCTTCGGCGAAGCCGTAATCAATGTCGGCGCGCAGCGTGTGCAGCGGCAGCCGCCCCTGCAGGTACCACTCCGAGCGCGCGATTTCATTGCCGTTCAGGCGGCCGCTCACCCGCACCTTGATCCCCTTGCAGCCGAAGCGCAACGCCGAATCCACCGCCTTGCGCATGGCGCGGCGGAAGCCTACGCGCTTTTCCAGTTGCAGCGCGATGGATTCCCCTACCAGCTGCGCGTCCAGTTCCGGCTTGTGCACTTCCTGAATATCAATGTAAACGTCGCGATTGGTGCGCTTCTGCACGTCCTGCTTGAGCTTGTCAATCTCCGTGCCCTTGCGTCCGATGATGATGCCCGGCCGCGCGGTGCGGATGATGATGCGCAGCTTGTTGCCCGGCCGCTCGATCTCGATCGAGCTCACGCCAGCCGATTTCAGCTTTTCCTTCAATTCGTTCTTCAGCCTGACATCTTCCTGCAACAGCTTGTCGTAGTCGCGCTCCATAAACCAGCGCGATTTCCAGGGCTTGGTGTAGCCCAGCCGAAAACCATAGGGATGGACTTTTTGTCCCATAATGCTCCTTAACCTTTCGCCTTTGCGGTCTTCTTCTTGCCCGCTGTCTTTCTGGCGGCTACCTTCTTCCGCGGCTTGCCCGCGGTCTTGCCCTTGGCCACCTTGGCGGGCGCTTTTTCTTCTTCCCCGACCACAGTGGCGGCGCTCTCCGCGCCGGCACGGCGGCGCTCCGCCAGCGCTACCTCGATATGTGCCATGCGCCGCTGGTAACGGTAAGCGCGGCCCATGGGCGCCGGGCGGATGCGCTTCATGCGCGGCCCGTCATTGGCCACCGCGCGCAGCACGTAGAGGTTGTCCACGTCCACGTCCAGACCCTTTTCGGTGCTCAGGTAATTGGCGTTCTCCAATGCCGAACGCACCAGCTTCTCCACCGTCCCCGCCACCCGCTTCTTGGTGAAAGCCAGCGTGTTGAGCGCGTCCTCCACCCGCCGGCCCTTGATCAGGTCCAGCACCAGTCGCGCCTTCTGCGGCGAAACCCGCATGTACCGTGCTTCCGCTCTGAATTCCATGTCGTATTCTCTTTACGCCTTGGGCGCCGCTGGAGCCGGAGTTCCGCCCGCCGGCGCCGCTGGAACCGGCGCTCCCGGCCCGCCGGGCACGCCCGCCGGTCTGGCTGCCACTTCCGCCGCCGCTTTCATCGAGTGTCCCTTGAAGGTGCGGGTAAAGCTGAATTCGCCCAGCTTGTGACCCACCATGTTCTCGGTAACGTACACGGGGATGAACTTCTTGCCGTTGTGCACCGCGATGGTGTGGCCCACCATCTCAGGCACGATAGTCGAGCGCCGCGACCAGGTGCGCAGCACCTTCTTGTCGTTGCGCGCATTCATCTCCTCCACCCGCCGCAGCAGGTATCCGTCTACGAACGGTCCCTTTTTTTGTGAACGCATAATTCAGTTCTCGCTTCTCAGTTCTCAGTTCAAAACCACCAGATCCTTCGCTTCGCTCAGGCTGACGGCTACGGGCTCCCGCCTGCAATCCGCCGTCACTTGGGACGGTTAACGATGAATTTGTCCGTCCGCTTGTTGTTACGCGTCTTGTAACCCCGCGTCGGCTGGCCCCACGGAGTCACGGGGTGACGCCCGCCGCTCGTCTTGCCCTCACCGCCGCCGTGCGGGTGATCCACGGGATTCATAGCCACGCCGCGGTTGGTCGGTCGCCGGCCCAGCCAGCGCGTGCGGCCCGCCTTGCCGATGGCCACGTTTTCGTGGTCCACATTACCCACCTGCCCGATGGTCGCCATGCAGTCCAGCAGCACCTTGCGGGTTTCGCCCGAGGGCAGCTTGACCAGCGCGTAGTCGCCTTCCTTGGCCACCAGCTGCGCCGAGCCGCCCGCCGAACGCACCATCTGCGCTCCCTTACCCGGCCGCAGTTCGATGTTATGGACCGTGGTGCCAGGCGGGATATTGCGCAGCGGCAGCGCGTTTCCTACCAGAATGTCAGCCTCCGGCCCGCTCACGATCTTTTGCCCCAGGTTCAGCCCCAACGGGTGGAGGATGTAGCGCTTCTCGCCATCAGCATAGGCCAGCAGGGCCAGACGCGCGGACCGGTTGGGATCGTATTCGACGGACACCACGGTTGCCGGCACACCCAACTTCTCGCGCTTGAAGTCCACCAGACGCAGCTTGCGTTTATGCCCGCCGCCACGGCGCCAGATG
This sequence comes from Terriglobales bacterium, assembly GCA_035496875.1. GTDB lineage: Bacteria > Acidobacteriota > Terriglobia > Terriglobales > Acidobacteriaceae > JAICWP01. Next base: position 31,404 of record DATJEH010000115.1, read on the forward strand.
GTGATATCACCTTTGTTCCGCCGCCCGTTGGTCCGCTGCTTGGGCTCGGTCAGCGGCTTGTGCGGACGCGCGGTCGTCAACTCGTCGTTCGACAGAGTCGTCTGAAACCGCAACGTCGGCGTGATCGGTCTATAAGTCTTGATTGCCATAAATTCAGCCTTTAGCTTTTAGCCTTTAGCTCTTAGCTTCCCCATCCGCCCCAGGGCTGAATGCTGAATGCTGAGTGCTGATTGCTGCCTTACAGATTCTGCGCGTATTCCGGCATCTTCTCGCCGGATTTCAGCTTCACGTACGCTTTCTTCCAGTCCGGGCGATAACCGGCGAACTTACCCCGCCGCCGTTCCTTACCCTGGAAATTCGAAGTTCGCACCGAATCCACTTTCACCTTGAAAATCGTCTGCACCGCTTCCTTGATCTCGGTCTTAGTCGCGGTGGGCGCCACCTGGAACACCAGCGTGCCTTGCGTTTCCTTAATCCCAAGGCCCTTCTCGGTGATGATAGGGCGCCGGATGATCTGGTATGCCGACTTCATTACGCTACCTCCGCCGCTTTCCGCCGCTTGCGGCTCTTGGGAGCCGGCTCCTCGCTGGCTGGCCGCCGTTGCCGTTTGGGCAACGAGGCCACCAGGGAATTCTGTAATTTCTCCAGTGCCGGCTGGGAGAAGATGGCGCGCTGATAGCGCAACAGGTGATACGGATGCACCTCGTTGCCCCGCACCAGTTCCACGCCTTCCAGATTGCGCGCGCTCAGTTCCAGGTTGCGATTCTCCACCTGATTCGCTTCCACCACCAGCGCGGTGCCGTCCACTTTGAGCGCGTTCAGCGCGTTGCGGAACTCCTTGCTCTTGGGTTCCTTTAACTCGAAGCTGTTCACCACCGTGAGCTGGCCATCCGCCAGTTTGGCTGCCAACGCTGAACGCAGCGCCCCCAGCAGCTTCTTGCGCGGAAAGTCATATTCATACGAGCGCGGCTGGGGTCCGTGCACCGTGCCGCCATGCCGCCACAGCGGAGACCGGATGGAACCTACGCGGGCGCGGCCCGTTCCTTTTTGCCGCCACAGCTTTTTTCCCGAACCGGAAACCAGCTTGCGGTTTTTGGTGGCGTGAGTGCCGGCCCGCTGGGCCGCGCGATATTGCTTCACCGCCTCCCAGAGCAGGTCTTCGTTGACCGCGCCGAAAATCTCATCGGCCAAGTCGAACGACCCCACCTTATCGCCGCTCAGATTCAAAACATCAACCTTTGCCATGTTTAAGCTCTCAGCAAACCTATTGCAGATCGTTCGCCTTCGCCTCGCAGCTCAGGCTCAAAATGACCGCTGCGGGCTCACGCCCGCAAAGCGCGGTCACTTCTTTTTCGCGGCCTGCCGCTTGGAGGCCTTCAGCGGGTCAACCGTGCCGGCTCCAGCGAATCCGCGCCGCTCTCTGGGTGGTTTCTTCGCCTTGTGAATCAGCACGTAGCCGCCATTGGGCCCAGGAACGCTTCCCTCCACCACCAGCAGGTTCTCTTCCTTGTCAATTCCCAGCACCCGCAGGTTGCGCATCGTCACCCGGTCGGTGCCCATGTGACCCGACATCCGCATGCCCTTGAACACACGCGAAGGAAATGCAGACGAGCCGATGGAACCGGTAATCTGGAACATCGAGCCGTGCGACTTGGGACCGCCGCCAAAGTGGTGCCGTTTAACCACGCCGGCGAATCCCCGTCCCTTGCTGGTGCCGATGATGTCCACGAATTTTTCGCCATCGAAGATGTCCACCAGCACGCGGTCGCCCACCTTGCTCTGGTCGCCGTCGCCGCTGGTTGCCCCGACTTCGATATCTACTTCGCGCAGCATGCGCACCGGGGGAAGATTGTTCTTGCCCAAGTGCCCCAGTTCGGCCTTGCTCAGCCGCGACTGCTTCACGAACTCGACGAGGCCGATCTGGGCCGCGTCGTAACCGTCCCTGGTCGCCGTCTTGCGCTGCGTGATGACGCACGGCCCAGCCTTCAGCACCGTGGCGGGATGCACCTCGCCATTACTGTCGAACAGCTGCGTCATGCCGACTTTTTTTCCTAAAATTCCCGTCACTGCCATAAATTCAGCTCCTAGCTACTGGCTCCTAGCTATGGGCTAGAAGCAGGCGCTAATCAGCTACTTGTGTTCTTTGCCAAACGCCTTAATCTCCACATCCACGCCCGCCGGCAGGTCGAGCTTCATGAGAGCGTCCACCGTCTGCGGCGTGGGCTCCAAAATATCTACCAGGCGTTTATGGGTGCGGATCTCGAACTGCTCCCGCGACTTTTTGTCCACGTGCGGCGAACGCAGCACGCAGTACTTGTTCTTCATCGTGGGCAGCGGAATAGGCCCCGCCACATTGGCGCCAGTCCGCTTCACCGTCTGCACAATTTCGGTGGTGGACTGGTCCAGCACCCGGTAGTCATACGCCTTAAGGCGAATTCGAATTCTCTCTTTTCCGTTCACGTTTCCTCTGTCTCTTCAGCCTCGCCGCTTTCGGCCGCCGAAGGAAAGAACTTGCGGCGTTTCGCCTGCCGCTCTGGTTTCAGCTCCCAGCTTCCTGGCTCCTAGCTAGTGGCCAGCAGCTTCTAAACGATCTCCGAAATGGTGCCCGCACCCACCGTGTGCCCGCCCTCGCGGATGGCGAACCGCAGTCCCTTTTCCAGCGCCACCGGCGTGATCAGCTCGATCTGC
>DATJEH010000116.1:0-35987 GCA_035496875.1 Terriglobales bacterium
ATAATGTTGCGGGTGATACGAAAATTTGTGACATTTCCGTTTACCACTAGAGATTCGCTCGATCCGGTCTTGAGGTGGTGCACCTCATTGCCGTCGATGATCAGGTCAGTAATGGGAGCTTTGGCATTCGTGCCATAGACCGCAATACCAAACCCGTTGCCGCCACGCCCAGGCGCATCGCGGCCTCCAAAGGTCTGCTGGATGTGATGGACGTTATTCTTCAGCAATTCAATGTGCGAGCCGGACCCGATGACGTTTATGGCCAGCGGTGTGAGGTGATGTTCGGCGGTGCGGAAATTGCGGATTTCAAGTCCTTCGATCCGTACGTAGGATTGGTCCTGAATGGTGAGCACGCCTTGCCTGTCTTGAGGGGTGAAGTGAGATGCATCGAGGACCGCAGTTTCGCCCGGGTAGCTTCGGAAAGTAATATAGCCGTCGTTGGCGTTGCCGGACACATTGATGCGCACCAACTCCTCATAGGTTCCACCGCGCACGTACACCGTACTTCCAGCATGGGCAGTGTCGGCGGCATGTTGAATCGTCCGCCATGGCGCGGATTGAGTGCCGGGGTTGGAGTCCTTGCCGGTCGTCGCGACAAAATAAGAGACATTGGGCTGGCCCGAGGCGGCCGAGACAAACACAAAAAGGGTGACGACACTCAGGAATTTCATACACATTCTCCCGGATTAATGTAACCCCGTAGCAGTTGGCCTTCACTTATCAGCATTCAAATCGGGGTCAGCGCTTTTGGCTCACGGCAGATCGTTTTAATCAGCGATAATTCCGCAGTCATCCCCAGCACTGCGGGTCGAGGCTCATCTCGATTTCTAGCCAGGAGCGGGGACGCAAAGTGTCAGCGCCGCGCTGGTACGCTTGTGGCACCCGGTGGCCCTTCCATTTTGCCGGCGGCTGGACCAACAGCGGTGGCCTGGCTGGTCTTCGGGTCAATTCCGATCAGCGCCGCTCCTCCCACTCCGCCGTGGACGTCACTAACCACGTGGCCCCGAGCCTTGAGCTCGGCCTTTACTTCTTCAGGCAGGGTGTTGGGCACAGACAGGCTGCCAAGGCGGGCGCGGTCTTGGCCGAAGGAGCCTATGAAATGCTCGGTGGCGAAGCGCGGGGCTTTAAACGCCTCCACGGGGCCCATGCCGAACTCCACGTAGTTGAGAATGACTTGGATGGCTGCCTGATCTTGCTGGTCGCCGCCCGCTACCGAGATCGCCATCACGGGTTGGCTGTCATGGAAGAGCATCGTGGGGCTGAGTGTGATACGCGGCCGCTTGCCCGGCTGAATGACATCTGGGGTCCCCGCAAACGTGTTTAGGCTGACGAGCCGGCTTCCGTGAATAATGCCCGTCCGTCCGGCGACGCCGGCGGTGCTCGACAAGCCGCTGGGAGTCGCTGCGATAAAGTTCCCAAGCTTATCCATTACACACATGACGGTTGTTCCGCCCTGCCAGGGGCCGGCGATGGTGGGCGGCTTGGCCGGTTTCATATTGTAAGGATCGCCCGGCCGGAGCTCGAGAGATGCCTTTTTCGGATCGATCAGCTTGCGCCGCATTTTGGTGTACTGATCGGAAAGCAACAGTTGCATCGGCACTGTCACAAATTTCGGATCGCCGTAGTATTCGTCCCGATCCGCGAGCGCTAGTTTCTCCGCTTCAATCACGGTGTGAATGTAATCCGCCGAGTTGAAACCCATCCTCTTCAGGTCGAAGCCTTCCAGCAGGCGAAGCGTTTGCAAAAGATAAGGACCCTGCGTCAGCGGGCCGGTCTTATAAACCGTGTAGCCACGGTACGTGGTCGCGAGCGGATCCACCAAGGGAGTTTTGTGTGCGGCCAAATCGGCTTTGCGAAGGAAACCGCCCTTTTCGATGTACCAGGCTTCGAGGGCATCGGCGATGTCGCCGCGATAGAAGCGATCAGAGACGGCCTGCAGCTTCTGCTCCCGCGTACCTTTCGCGGTCTTTTCCGACTCCACCAATTTGCGAAAGGTCACCGCCAAATCCGCCTGCCAGTTCACGCCGGTTTCGATCCTCTTCTCGGCGCCGGTATCGATATACCAACTGGGGCCTCCGGCGTCGAGAATGGCCAGCGTCGGCTGCACGACCTCCTCGAAGCTTTTGGTTCCGTAAAGCTTCAGCAGGGTGACGACAGCATCTATGGTGCCAGGCACTGCGGCCGCCTTGACGTCACCGTCCGGGATTCCGTGTTCCATGTACCAGGCGATAGCTTTGGGGTCGCGAGGGGCCTCGCCTATTCCCTCCAGCAGTTTCACGTTTTTCTGATCAGCGCTGTAAACCAGAATGGGAACCTCTCCTCCAACGCAGAACGCGCCTATATAGGTTACGGATAGTGCCAGCAGAGTGGCGGCGCCGGCATCGGCGGCGTTTCCTCCATATTCCAGAATTTTGATGCCGGCCGCGGTGGCCGCAGGCTTGCCGGAAACAATCACGCCCTGGCTGCCGGCAGCGACACTCGGTCCCCTGTGGTGTGAGAACGCTTCGCTACTTTGTTCAGAGTGGGCAATCCTGGGTAGAACGCGCACGGCGGCGACTGCTATGCCTGAAAACATGAGAAAACCACGTCGCGAAAGATTCATGACTTCCTACTTTATCAAGTCACAACTTTGGATCAACGGATTGTGGAGGCTACATCTGGAGGGCCTTCGTCCCGCGAGCCGCTGACGGGCAAACCGGAAACCCCGTCGCCAATTATCTCGCCTGCCAGCGCGGACGGATAGGATTTCCTGAAGTATTGCCGATTTGTAAGGTCCTGACTCAGAAAAGTGATTTCGGAAATCAGTTGACTGGCTACCAGTGACTACGAGGACGATAAGTTCCAACTGTGCTCTCGTAAAGAAAGTCTTATTTGCCGTCGCTTCAGTTCTCTCTCCCGCCCGCAAAGCGGCTCAAGTTGACCCGGTTGGGCACGAGCACGATCTTGCCTATCACGCCTCCCTTCCCGAGCAACTCTTGTGCTTGTCTTGCTTCGGCAAGGGGAAACCGTTGCGCGACGATTGGTTTGATCTGCTGCCGTTGAAGCAGATCCAACAGAACGATCAAATCCCGTCGAAACCATGCCGGTTTCAGCCGTTTTAGCGTCTGGATGCTATAGGGGACCACCCGTTTGCGGCCCGGAAGAAGCCAGCCGCCGGCAATGTACAAGCCGAAAATCGCGATTCCACGAAAGCGATGACGACCATCTGAACGCCCTGAAGCCAATCGTCCGCCACGCAGCGACCCCGTCAGGCCATAGGCCACGACCCTCCCGCCTGGGCGGAGCACCTTGCGGGAACGCCATATATGGCTACCCCCGAGGCTGTCAAAGACGACGTCAACGCCCTCACCCGTGCGGTGGTGAATTTCTTGCACGAAGTCCTGATGCTGGTAGTCAATCGGGATACCACCCAACTCGGAAACGGCCGATGCGCCTTGTGTGGAACAGGTGCCGTACATCTCCAGCCCGGCGAGGCGCCCAAGCTGCAATAGTGCCGTGCCGACTCCGCCTGCGGCGCCGTGTATCAACACCCGCTGGCCCGGCCGGACCTTAGCGGAATGATGCAGCATCTGGTACGCCGTGACGTAGTTCAGAATGAGGCTGACAGTCTCGGCGGCGTCCAACCCGGACGGCACCGGAACCAGTTCACGCTGCGGCAGGCAGACGAACTCCGCGTATGCGCCGCTGATCGGCATTGCGGCAACGATATGGCTCGGTTCGATTCCTGAGACACCTTCGCCCAGTCGGTCCACCACGCCAACCAGATCCCACCCCGGAGTGAAGGGCACCGGCGGCGTCTCGGGATGGATGCCCTCACGCGCCATCAGGTCGGGGAGGGAGACGCCTGCGGCCAGCACTTTCACCCTTACCTCGCCAGGCTTGGGCTTGGGGCACTCCTCTTCCAGTACCTGCAGTGCATCGGGCCCGCCGTAGTGAGTAACGATGATCCGCGTGTGTGTCACGAACCTCCTGCTCCCTTCCATCGCGGGCGGATTCTTTTGTAAGGGCACGTGCCGTATAGATGTGGGGTGAGGATGGCAACAGCACGCGCCCTAATGATTGGCCTGAGTCTCGACCTCCAGACCCGTGACTTCGGTGATCGCTATCACCAGTGGGTGTGATTGGGCCAGGGGCGCTGAGGAGCAGGTCAGGTCCCGGGCTGTACACAACTTGATGTTCCCGGGAGCAGGTCGGCGGATTCTGCGATGTAGGGGTGTTTCCAGTTGTGGGGAATTATTCTGATTGCGGCGCGAAATTCCAGCTGCCACTGGCCACATCCACAACCACAATGCCGTTATTGGACGCCAGAGCGACTCGCCGGCCGGCGATTACGGCAGTGGCGTAAAAGGGATGAAAAGCGGGATCGTCTACCTGCTCTGGCAAGTAATCCGGAACGGAGACATGGGAGGAAGCATGCTTGCTGTGCGCCCGGCGAACGTCGGGAAGAGCCGGCCCGCGGGCTGCGGTGGAAGGCGTGGGTGTTCCGGAGGCAAAGCGGTGAACCGTTTCCCTCAACTCCTGCCCAAAACTCACCAGGGCCGGCATATGGTCGTGAAGAAGCAAGCCCAGGAAAGCAAGGGCCACAATGAGCAGCACCGCCAGCAGAGCGGTGCGCAGCCAAGTGGAGCGCGGCTTCTGGGGAACGTTCTTGGTCAGTCCCCGAAGGCTGTCCCAGTCGGTGCCCAAGTCCTGAGACGACGTCGGGAGGACAGGCAAAACCGGTTTCTTGGATTCATTACTGCCGGATATGTTCAAAGTGGACGTCATAGCGCGCAACTCCGCAAAACTGCATCTTAAGGGAGCAATTCCCGTGCCAAGCCCTAACTGATTAAAAGCACTCATTCCCGCGCGGGTAGCCAACTTGCGACGGGCAGGCAGTCCCGCGAATATGCAAATCTTTGCACAGGGAAGGGTGCGGGCCGTGAAGGTACACACACGAAATAGGTGGTCAGGATATATCCCAGAACCGACATATATGTAGCGACTGAACTCAACTGCTGTCGGCCGGCGGGCCACTCACCGCAGGCAGAGATGACCAAGCAGGAATAGGTGGCCGGGAAGCAGAAATCCTTCTGGGTTCATCCTGCATCTCACGTTTCAATACTTTTCCATTTGGAGCCGCAGATGCAGAAATTCACGCTCGTACTAGTGGTGTGCCTGCTGATACCCGGGGTTATGTTGGCGCAGGATGAAAACCCGAAAGTGACCGTCTTTGGCGGTTATTCGCTGTTGCGCAATGGCGGCAACAATACGAATGGCTGGGATGGCCAGGGCACTTTCAACTTTAACCGTTTTCTGGGCGTAACCGCCGACGTGAGCGGCAATTACCGCAATATCGCTTCGTTGCCGGTGCCTATCCTATCCGCCGGGGTGAACCAGCACCTTTACACGTTTCTGTTTGGCCCCACGGTGACCGGCAACCTGGGCCGGGCCTCTGTATTTGGACATGCGTTGTTCGGGGCGGCCCGCGCCAGCTCGAGCGCGGGAATATCGTTGCCTTTCATCGGTGGTGTAAACACGGGCGTGAGCAGCGCTTCGGCGTTCGCCATGGCCTTCGGCGGCGGCCTGGACATCAATCTCGGGCGGCACTTGGCGCTGCGCGCCGCGCAACTCGATCTTGTGCGCACACAGTTCAGCCCCACGGACGCGCTTTCTACCGGGCTCTCCACCAGCACCAGCGGAGCGCAGAACTTCCTGCGCTATTCAGGAGGAATCGTGTTTCGCTTCTGAAAACGTGGAGAAGCAGCCCAGGTCAACTCTGCTTTTTGATGAAGCGGAGCGCGACTGAGTTCATGCAGTAGCGCAAGTGGGTGGGTTCCGGCCCATCGTCAAATACGTGCCCCAGGTGGCCGTCGCACAAGGTGCAGTGAACTTCGGTCCTCTCCATGCCCAGGCTGCTGTCGCCTCCGGTGCTGACGTTTTCCTGCGCGATGGGCGCCCAAAAACTCGGCCAGCCGGTGCCGGATTCGAACTTGGTCTGCGAACTGAACAGCGCATTGCCGCAGCAGATGCAGCGATAGAGCCCGGCCTCATGCAGGTTCCAATATTGGCCGGTGTAAGCCAGTTCCGTGCCTTGCTGGCGGGTAATTTCGAAAGCGGCGGACGACAACTGCCGGCGCCACTCCTGCTCGGTTTTGATTACCCTGGCGACGTGAACCTTGCCCAGGCGCTGCCCCGCATCGGAGAACTGAACAATGGTCACCGTTCCCGGCGTTGCCGGGGCCGGATGCGCCTCCGCCACCGCGCTTGCCTTCCATGACCATACGGCCAGTCCCGCCATAGCAGAGGCCGTGCTCAGCAAAAAAGTGCGGCGTCCAATCTTGCCCGGCACATCGCTTGCTTTGAAATCTTTCGCCATTGCCATGCCTCTTTATCGTACGGTGTAAAGCTTGGGGAATTGCTCGCGCAAATGTGCCAATTTCGGCAGATCATTGATCACGATGTAGGGACTGTCGGGATGGCGGGCGAGATAATTCTGGTGGTAGTCTTCGGCGGGATAAAAAGCCTTGAGCGGGACCACCTGGGTAACGATGGGCTGGGCGAAAAGTTTTGCTGAATCGAGCTGCGCAATGTAGGCTTGCGCAACCCGCTTTTGCTCATCGTTGGCGTAGAAAATCGCGGAACGGTATTGGGTTCCCATATCCGGTCCCTGGCGATTGAGCTCAGTCGGATCATGCGCGACCGAAAAAAAGACCTTCAGCAGCTGGCCGTAAGTAATCTGCGAAGGATCGTAGACGAGTTTCACTGACTCGGCATGACCGGTTGTGCCACTGCTGACCACTTCGTATTCGGCGGCCGCCGCAGGCCCGCCTGAGTATCCGGAAGTCGCGCTCATGACTCCCCGGACATGCTGAAACACCGCTTGCACTCCCCAAAAACAGCCACCAGCCAGCACCGCGGTTTGCTGCCCTTTGGCTTGGGCCGCGGGAACGTCGAGTTTCGGATTAGGGAAATCTGCACCGCCTCCCTTAACTACCGGCGCATGCTTTGTGGCGATCACAAAAGTCGCCAGCATTACGAACGACGACAAAACCACTATCGAGGCGAAGCGACCGGCACGGGTCATCATAAGCACCTCCTTCCCAGATGATCAGATTCCTGAAAGCCAGGAAAAGTCACATTTTCAGCAAGCGCCTTTCTCAGCTATGGCTTTGGCCGCACGGGGCGGCCCTGCGGCAGCCATTGTCTGCGGGATGAACCTAAAATCGCAGATAGCGCATGAGCAGCCCGGCTAAGATGCCTCCCAGCAGCGGCCCCACCACCGGCACCAGGGCGTAGCCCCAATCGGAATGACCTTTTCGCGCTATGGGCCAGAGGGCATGAGCGATGCGCGGCCCCAGGTCGCGAGCGGGATTAATAGCATAGCCGGTAGTGCCGCCCAGCGAGAGGCCGATGCCCCACACCAGGCTGGCTACCAGGTAGGGGCCTAAACCTCCCGTCGGCCCGACCACACTCACGGCCTTGGAAAACATGGCGCCCACCACCAGCACCAGCAGGAAGGTGCCGATCACTTCGCAGAGCAAGTTGGATGGGAAGTTGCGAATAGCAGGCGCGGTGCAAAAGCATGCCAGCTTGGCCCCCGGGTCGGGAGTCTCGCCCCAATGCGGCAAAAAATAGAGCCACACCAGAGTCGCGCCGGCGAATGCTCCCAGCAGTTGGGCAATGGCGTAGGGCACTACTTTGGCAAACGTGCCCGAACTGACAGCAAATCCCAGGGTGACAGCCGGATTAATGTGGGCATCGCGGCTGCCACAGGCGACGGCGGTGAAAATGCCAGCCATAACAGCGAAGGCCCAGCCGCTGGTGATCACCATCCAGCCTGCGCCTTCCGCCTTGGTGCGCTTGAGCAGCACGTTAGCGACGACGCCGTCGCCCAGCAAAATCAGGACCATCGTGCCCATGAACTCGCCTACCAGCGGTGAAGCCATTCAGCATTCCTCCAGGTTCTCGGTGTGAAAAGCCGGGCCCGCAGCCGCCCGCGTCGGCCGTTGGCTGCTTGCTCCTAACTCTCACATAAAACAGAAGATTCGGTGGGATTGTACTCTGCCCGGCGGCAACTCGGAGCCCGGCAGTCGAGTCAACCCGTGGCTTGGCATCGGGTTCCAACAGAACACGGGAGGAGTGTAACCATGAAAACAGCATGTCTATTGTGCGTTTTGGCCATGACAGTTTCCTTAGGCTGGGCGCAGGACAACAACGCTGCGACAACCAAGGTCACGCAGGCGGCCGAAATCATCCAGCAGATGACCACTGGAAAAGCCGGCATCCCTGATTCCGTGCTCGCCGGGGCCAAGTGCATTGCCGTCATTCCGCACATGATCAAAGGCGCGTTCGTGGTGGGCGGCGAGCATGGCAGCGGCCTGGCTACCTGCCGCACCGGTTCAGGATGGAGCGCTCCGGCGGCATTTGACATTTCAGGCGGCAGCATCGGCTGGCAGGTTGGCGGCCAAAGCAGCGACCTGGTGATGATGGTTATGAATCAGCAAGGCATGGATCAGCTTATGTCAGGCCACTTCAAGGTGGGAGCTGGAGCTGATGTTGCCGCCGGACCGGTGGGTCGTTCAGGCTCTGCCAACGCCGGCTGGAAGGCCGCCATCCTCACTTATGCGCGTTCCAAAGGCGCCTTTGCCGGAGTGAATGTGAGCGGCTCAGCTATTACCCAGGACAAGAAGCTTACCAAGGAGCTGTACGGTAAGGATGTGCCCTTCGCCGAGACTTTGAAGGGCCAAGTCCCCCCGCCCTCGACGGCGCAGGCCTTCCTTAGCGCGGTCAACCAGGCGGAGCAGTCAGCCTCGGCTCACAAGTAAGTCGCTCTAGCTGAAAATCTCGACGGCGGCGGGTCGTTTCCGCCGCCGGTTCCTATCGGGGCTCACGGGATCTTGCGGGCGACGGGAACGATGCCCGCACGTGTTACGGCACTGTTCCAGCACCCAGGTCCGTGAGCAGCCAGAATTCGCGCAGTGATGGGTTTACTTTGCAGATTCAGAGCTGCCGCTCAGGCAAGTTTCTTACCCTTTGGTTTCGACCACGCATCCAGTGCGATGTCCGCCAGGCTGAGGAACTTTTGGAGGAACACATCCTCCTCCCACTCAAGCGACGAAAACGGAAGGGGTGAAGGGTTAACGTGAGCGTTAAAACGGGAACCGGGAGGAATGCCAGCTTGGATGAGGACGACGTGGCTGGGCTTGCGTCCTTTCAACGGTGGACACAGCTTCGGTATCCGGGACCTCGGGCCGAGCGAGGAAATCAGGCTGCGCGCAGTTGTTCTCCGGCAGTCGCCGTATTGAACTGAACTCCGGGAGCAGTGGCCAGTTGGGCCAGCAGTTCCGCCCGGCTGAGCGGCCGCAAGACGAACTCGCAGTCCAAGCCGGCTTCCTCGGCCCGCATCACGGCCTCATCCTTCTGCGACGGTGAGCAGACCAGTACGGTATGGCAATCCGGGTACCGGTTCTGCAGGGTGACTGCGCTCTGCAGGCTCATGGGATCATCGGTGGCGAGATCAATCACGGCCGCGTCAACGACCATGCGCCCGGCTATCCGCGAAGCGGTAGCGCCAGACGCCGTTGTTCCAACCATGTAGCCACCGCTACGCAATACGGCAGCCAGGGTCGCGGCTATGACGCGGTCAGCTGCCACCACCAGGACAAACAGTTCTTTCTGTTCTTCCATGACTCCCTCTTACTGTCGCTGGGCTGATTGCCGCAGCCGGACTGGCGCGATCCGGACATGTCACATTTGTTGACAAGCGCAACCATAAGGTTGTCTGGCCTCCTAGGTTTTCAGTCGGAGTAGTCTCAGGCCTGAATTGCTGGCTAGGGTTGGCGCCGATGGATGATTTTCCCCCAGACGCCGTTTGCGTTTCAATCGTCAATTGCCAATCAACGATCGGCCATCAAGGGCTTTCTCTGTGCTTCTGTGTCTCCGTGGCAAAGCTATTCGTGGCCGTTCTGCAGATACTGCGCGGGAATGGGGTTATCGGGACGCTCGCTATCCCAGGAGATGCTGAGAATCCACCAGCGCGTCCCGTCGTTGAGCAATTCGACGCTGTTGATACCGCGCTCGAAGGGCTTGCCTTTGGGATCATGGCGGGAAGCGTAGGTGGTAAAGACCTGTGCGATATTGCCGAACTGTTCGGTGCGGCGAGCAAGTTCCGATTCGTAAAAAGCATGCTGCTGAAAGTATGCCCCTGCGCCGCGAACATAATCGTCAGGATTCATAACCTTGTGTAGAGTCTGTCCGTCCTTGTGCAGCACGGTAGCCAGAGTGGCCTGGGGAAGAAACAGGGAGTGAAAGCGCTCCCAGTTGCGCTCACCCGCGGGTCCGGAGATGACGTCATACATGGCGTGGATAATCGAATCAACGGACTGGCCGTCTTTTCCGAAGGGCGCGGGCGCCTTGGCCTGCGAGTTCTGGGCAAGCAGCGCGACAGAGAGCAAGATGATGGCAAACAAAGCTTTCACCAGGGGCTCCAAGGTGGTGGAGTGCGACAGCAATGGGGGACAATAGCAGAGCCCGCCGCGGGAAACAATGAGGGTTAGGGCCTAGGAATGCCGGCTGCTTCCCGGCAAACGCGAATTGAGCATGGCCGCAGCCGGCCTGGCCAACAGCCCGGCGGCGCTACCGTACATAACAAAACATTCCACGGCGAAAGGCGGGAAGCCGAGATAGCCAGGAGCGGGCATCTCGAATATCTTCACATTCTGAAACATAGGGAAGACGTAGTGCCACCTGGCCGCGGCCCAAAAGTTCCAGAATTCCCAGAGCCAGCCGCAGGCGAAGCCGGAAATCAGCAGCCCATAGAAGCGGCCCCGCCGGCCGGCGGCAAAATCACCTAAGATTGAAGGCAGGCGGAGGCGGTAGTTGATGGGATCGAGGAGGAATATGAATCCCACCCACACCAGAGCGAATAAGTAGGCGGCGGCGGCCTGAGGCAGGACCAGGGGCAGGGCTAAACAAGCGCTGCCAAATATCAACATCGCGGCCTGGGCGCGCGGGGAAAATCGCAGCGGAGCAGCCGGAGGGAACCAGCCGAAGGTCCCCACCAGGTCGGCTGTTTCCAGAATGCCGGGTGTAATCGTGGCAAACGACCAGCCGTAGCCGAGCAGGGCCAGCGCACGGCTGGCGGGCAGCCCGACATACGTCCAGTTATGCAGCCGCAAATTGTAGGCTTCAAAAATCAGCCATAAGGGAATGGAAAGCAGAGCCATCCCGGCAAATTCAACGGGATGGTCGCGCAGGCGCGAGCGCCCTTTGATGGCGCGCACGGCAGCATCGGCGAGCAAAATGTAGGCGGTCCAGGCAATGGGGGTGAAATAAGTAGCCACCGGCTCAAAGCGACGAAACAGGAGCCACTCGGCCACGGTCAGCATGCCCAGACCGAACCATCCGTAGATCGGCAGGGGAAAGCGCCGGTGGCGCTGGAACTCGATGACCAGCACGGCGAAGGTAACGAAGGTAATGGCGACACCCAGAGCCGTCATTGGTCTCATAGTATCGTGGGGGCCATTGGTTTCGGCGGGATTCGAGCGAAGATCGGCCTTCGCCGCCCGCTTTCTTTACATTTCTGTCCCTTTCTGCCGCTGGTGGCTAAGGGATTGGGGGCGCTCACAAGCAGGGGTGATTCTCCTCACAGATGGGAAGTGCAAGGGCCAGCCACAATGGCGCGAGAGGCGGGGCTGTCCTGCTCCAATCCCGGTCCTGCAGGCCGGGGTGATTGAGACCGGCCCCCGCTCTCTGTAGAATTTGAACGCAGGCTTGGAGACACCCAGCCCCTGGCGACGGCGGCAGGAGGACCAAATGGCGAAGAATACGCTCACAGTGACCGACAACCGGACGGGAACGACGTACACGCTGCCGATAGAAAACGGCACGATTCGGACAATGGATCTGCGACAGATCAAGACCGGTCCCGAAGATTTCGGGCTGATGGGCTACGACCCGGCGTTCACCAACACCGCTTCTTGCCACAGCAGCATCACCTACATTGACGGTGACCGCGGCATCCTGCGCTACCGCGGCTACCCCATCGAAGTGCTGGCCGAGCACTGCACCTTCCTGGAGGTGGCCTACCTGCTGATCTGGGGAGAACTGCCCACGCAAGCGCAGATGAAGGATTGGATATATCAGGTCACGCACCACACCATGCTGCACGAGACGGTGAAGAAACTGCTGGAAGGATTCCGCTACAACGCCCATCCCATGGGCATGTTCGTCAGCACGGTAGCGGCGCTCTCCACGCTCTATCCCGAGGCCAAGCAGGTTGAAGATGCGGAAATCCGCCAGCACCAGATGCTGCGCCTGATCGGCAAAGTGCCCACTATCGCGGCTTACTGTTACCGGCACAGTAAGGGCTATCCTTATGTCTATCCCGACAACGACCTCACCTACACCGGCAACTTCATGAACATGCTGTGGCGCATGGTGGAGCCGAAGTACGTGGCCAATCCGGTGCTGGAGCGGGCGCTGGACATCCTGTTCATCCTGCATGCCGACCATGAGCAGAACTGCAGCGCCAACGCCATGCGCTCGGTGGGAAGTGCGCTCACCGACCCCTACCTGACCACGGCGGCGGCCGCGGCGGCGCTGGCCGGCCCCCTGCACGGCGGCGCCAACGAAGCCGTGCTGCGCATGCTGGACGAAATCGGCTCCAAGCAGAATGTGCCCGCCTACATCAAGCGCATCAAGGAAGGCCACGGCAAGCTGATGGGCTTCGGGCATCGCGTGTACAAGAATTACGATCCCCGGGCCAAGATCATCAAGTGGACGGCGGAGCGCGTGTTCGAGGCCACGGGCCGCAATTCCAAGCTGGACATCGCGCTGGAACTGGAGCGGATCGCGCTGGAAGACGAATACTTCATCAAGCGCAAACTCTACCCCAACGTGGACTTTTATTCGGGCATCATCTATCAGGCCATGGGCTTCCTGCCCGAGATGTTCACGGTGATGTTCGCCATTCCGCGCACGGCGGGCTGGCTAGCGCAGTGGAACGAAATGCTGATGGATCCGGAGCAGAAGATCGCGCGCCCGCGGCAGGTCTACACCGGAGCACAGGAGCGCGCGTTCGTCCCCATGGAGAAACGCGGGGCGGTGGCTACGACCCGCTAGCTTTGCTATTTGTATAAGCCCGCGGCGGTATCGTGCAGGTAGGCGTGGGCCATCTGCAGAGCGCGGGCTTCGCTGATTTCGTGTTCGGAAACCATCTCCGCCAGCGCCCCGGCCAGGGCCTCGCGCGACGTCTGCACGCCCAGCCAGTCGCTCTCTTCGGCGCCCATGGCGTCGTTATAGGGAAAAGCGTCGGAGCCGTAGGTGATCTTATCGGGGAAAAGCTCCAGCCATTCCTTCAGCGACTGCTTGAACTGGGCGGGATACTCGTCCATTTCCATCAGCGATGAATCAAGATAAACGTTCTTCATGGCACCCAGCCAGATGGCGATGCGCTCCAGGGGATAACCGCCGTGAATCATCACCCAGGTCACATTGCTGTAACGCGGGTCGCGCAGCACGTTTTCCAGATTCATGATGTTGCCGTGGGTGATGTCGAAATAATCGCCGATGCCGACCGCGGTGTGGATGTGGATGGGCAGGTGGAGGCGGCCGCCTTCGCTGACCAGGTAACGGAAGATGTAATCCTGGAACGTGGTGTAATCCTGCATCGAGGGCACGCCGCCGGCATGGTATTTGCGATAGACTGCCTCCGCCTGGGCTTTGGACGGATCGCCAAAATGCAGGGAACGGAAGTAGGCAGCCTCGAACTTCATGGCGATGCCGCCCTTGCGCTGATTGTCTTCCAGGGTGCGGGAGACGAACTTCAGATAGTCGTCAAAGTTCGCGGGCAGCCCGCTCACGCCTTGCTGCTGCATCCAGCGGTGCAGCATTTTCTCCTGCAGCGGGATGTAGACCTGCTGGTCGGAATTGCGCGCGGTCATGTCGCGATTGTTGAACGGCCACATGAAAGAGTCGGCAAAGAACACCCACTTGAAGCGATGGGGATCCAGGTAATCCATCATGGCGCGGTTGGCGACGGAGGTCTCGACGCCCAGTTTGTCGAGAATGCCGTCCCAATAGCCGGCGTCGCCCAGTTGCTTGCGCAGTTCCGCTTTCTTCTGCACCACCCACTTGGCATGTTCCGGGCTCATGTCGTCGTAGGGATAGCCCCAGAGGGCCTTCATGGCCGCGACCATCTCGGGATTGTCCAGGCGCTCGCGCAGCGGCGAACTGTAGTTGGGAGGCGCGGCCATGGCGTCTACATCGGGGTCGTCGGCAAAGCCGGGATGGGCGTGGTGATCGTAGATGGGAATCTTCTGTATCTCGCCCAGCAAACGCTGATAGGTGGCCTGCAGGTCAGGGCCGGGATAGGGCTGGGCCTGCGCGAGAAGCAGAGTGGGAAGCAAGAGCAGAAGCAAAATCAGAGCAAGTTTTCGCAGCATAGGCAATTGACGATTGTCGATTTTCGATTGACGATTGAAAACCTCGCCCGGGCCTTGTGTGGCACGGCTTCACGGTTTTTGCCACAGACGCAGGCAGACACAGGGGACCCATTCTTGTGTTTCCTCCGTGCCTCTGTGTCTCCGTGGTGAATTCCTTTTCCCTTAGCGCCGCACCGTCGCAGCGGACCAGGCGGCGGAAACTTTCTGGATGCGTTCGGTGGCCTCTTTCAAGGTCGCATTAGACGAGGCAAAACTGAAGCGCACGAACTCGCGGCCAGCATCGCCGAAGGCGGCGCCAGGAATGGCGGCTACGCCCGCTTCCTCCAGCATGATGCGGCACAGTTCTTCGGCGCAGACGCCGGTCTCGGTGATGTTCACCCAGGCATAAAACGCGCCTTCAGGGGGCAAGCAGCGGAACCCGGGAATGCGGTTCAGGTCGGCGATGAATTGCCGGCGCCGTCCTTCGAATTCGCGCACCATGCGCCGGGTGGCGCCCTGGGAGTCGCGCAGGGCCTCGATTGCCGCCCATTGCGCGAACTCGGCCACACAGGTGTAGCTGTTCACCGCCAGCAGGTCGAGGGCGGACACAAAGCGCTCCGGCGCCACCGTATAACCCAGGCGCCAACCGGTCATGGCAAAGCTCTTGGAGAAGCCGTCAATGATGAAGGTGCGTTCCGCCATGCCGGAATAGCTGAACATGGATTTGTAGTCGCCGGCAAACACGATGCGCGCATAAATCTCGTCGGAAAGCACGATCAGGTCGTGCTTGACCGCCAATTCGGCCAGGGCACGCTGGACTTCATTCGTGTAAACGGTGCCCGTGGGATTGTTGGGCGAGCAGGTGATGAGGACCTTGGTGCGCCCAGTGATCTTGCGCGCCACTTCTTCGGGATCGGGTTGCAGGCGGTTGCGCTCGGCCAACTCGTAAGGCACCGCCACGCCGCCGAGACCGCGAGTAATCGAAGGGTAGCCGGGGAATCCGGGATCAGGATAGAGCACTTCGTCGCCGGGTTCGAGCAGCGCCATCAGAGCAAAGAAGAGGGCAATCTTGCAGCCGGGGGCCAAAACGACGTTTTCGGCGCCAACCCGCAAGTCGCGGGTGCGTGCCAGGTAGACGGCAATTTCCTGGCGCAATGCGGGCACGCCTTTGACCGGGCAGTAGCGGTCCTTGCCGGCATCCAAGGCGTCTTTCGCGGCCTGCACCACCTCGCTGGCGGGATGGAAATCGGGCTCGCCCAGTTCCAGATGAATGATGGAACGTCCTTCAGCTTCCAGTTCCTTGGCACGGGCATAGACAGAGAGCGCGCCTTCGCCGCTCATCACTGCCAGGCGGGAGGCCAGTTGCCGCACGACTATGCCTTCCTCGCGACCGCCGCCGGAAGCGGAGTAGTGGGAATGCGGAGAGCGTCCACAAAGCGGGGAAAAAAAACGAAAGCTGCCGCGGTGGCCGTCAATTCGATGACTTCCTGATGGCTGAAATGGGCTTTCAACTCCTTGTAGAACTCATCATCCCATTCATGGGGCGAGCGGTAGAGCCGGTCCGCCGCGCGGAAACCCTGCTTTTCCTTTTCCGTGTACGGCCCCCTCTCGAAATCCGTCAGCCCGGCTATCTGCGCCTCGCTGGCGCCCTTCTGCTTCGCCGAAGCAGTGTGCGCCGAGGTTCAATAATCGCAATCCTGCAGAATGGCGACCCGGGTGGCCACCAGTTCCTTGTACCAGCCGGGGAGCGCGCCATCGCCCAGCAGGGGCTTGAGGAAGCCGGCTATACCCAGCGCCAGTGCGGGGGTGTGGGCCACCGTCTTGAACATGTTGGGAACCACGCCCCGCTGTTCCAGAAGGAGATCGTAGAGCTTCCCGACCTCCTCCGGAACCTGGTTGCGCTCCAGCATGGGAATGCGCGGGTGTGTGTTGCTCTTCATCAGAATGCGTACCTCAGCGAGAACTGTATCAGACGCGGCGTGCCGGTGGTGTTGGTGATCTGGCCGAAGTTGGCGGGACTCTCCACGTCCGTGAAAGCCGGGCTGGCGAAGTTGGGGTGATTGAACAGGTTGAAAAAGTCGGCGGTAAAGCGCAGCGACTGGCGCTCGGTGAGGCGGAACATCTTGATGGCGGAGAAATCGAAGTTCTGCTGGAACGGTCCGCGGTAAATGTTGCGTCCCAGATTGCCGAAGTCGGTGGTGCAGAAATTGGAATCGGCCTGGCATTGCGCCGGGTAAAGGAGTGGTGCGGCCGTAAAGGCAGCGGGGTTGAGGTAGCCGTTAATGCGGTTGAAGATGTCGCCGCTGGTTACGCCCTGCGACAAGGTCGAGCCCGGAGCCAGACTGGCGCCCAGCAGCGGGGTGCTGCCCGGGCCCAGGAAGCCGGTGCCGGCGGCCGAGTCAATGATGGAGAAAGGCGTGCCCGATTGGAAAATGGTGACGCCGCTGACCTCCCAGCCCTTGAGCAGCGCGCCCTTGGCGCCGCTGGTGTTCTGGAAGACGGGCAGGTCATATACGTAGCTGATAGCTAAGCGGTGGGTGCGGTCAAAGTCGGAAAGCCCACGCGAGGCGTTGATATTGCTCTGGTCGTTGTAGGCCGTGTTGAACGCTGTATTGCCGGTAGAGGTTGCATCCGTGGACCGGGAGTAGGTGTAAGCCGCCAGCAGATAGCCGCGTCCCCAGCGCCGGGTCAAGTTTACCTGCAGCGCGTTGTAGTGGGAGTAGGCGTCATTAGCAAATATCTGGTAGCCGGAATAGCCGTTCAGCCCGGGCGTGGGCGTGCGCGCGATGGCATTGGCAAAGGTGTTGGTGGTGATGGCGTAGGTCACGCCATTGGTGCCCGTAACCTCAAATGGGTTCGACGGGCTGACACGCAACGACTGGATGCCGTCGCGGGTCTCACGCAGATGGATGGAATGCGTGCCTACGTAGCCAACCTCGAGCACGAAGTTACGGCCCAGGTCGCGCTGCAGCGTCAGGTTCCACTGCTGGGTGCTGGGCACCACAAAACGCCGCGGCACCTCCAAACCGAAAATTCCCACTGAGGGCACGCCGTTGCAGGCTCCATAGGTGGCAGCCTGGGTGGTGTCGTTGCCGGGGAAGCTCACGATGGGCGAGAGGCACGGAATATATGCCGGGCTGAGTTGGCCGGCGGGTGGCAGCGCGTTGGGATTGGTGGCCAGAGTACCGGAGAAGAAATTGGCGAAAGCGCCGGGCGCGGGCGCGCCGCCAAAAGCGATGGGCAGCAGCGGCGCCTGGAAGCTGAGCTGGTCAATATTGCCCACGTCTTCGCGCACGTAGTAAATGCCGTAGCCTCCACGCAGCACCGTCTTGTGCCGGCCCAGGATGTCCCAGGCAAAACCTACGCGCGGACCCAGCCCGGTGGAAATCTGGTTGTTAAACGTGGAACCCGAAGCCTTGCCGCTGAACCCGGGCACGTTCAGTTTGTTGACGCAGCTGGGATAGACGAAGGGATACTGGCCGCTCTGGGTCAGAGAAGATTGCAGGTTGCCGATGTGGCAGTCGCCATCGGTAAAGGCGCCCATCAACTCGGTGCGCAGCCCCAGGTTGAGGGTGAGGTCGGGACGCACCTTCCAGTCGTCCTGGGCGAAAAAGCCAAAGTTATTCTGGCGGTAGGCATGATTGAAAACCCCGCCGCCGCCGAAGCTGAAGAGGGGATCGCCGGTCAGGAACTCTTGCCAGTCATTCAACGGGCCATTGTTGACGAAGAAGAGCTGGCCATTGAAGGTCTGCGGGAACTGCTTGTCCAAATTGACGCGTGTGGCTTCGCCGCCGAAGCGCCAGTTGTGATTGCCGTGCGTCCAGCTCAGGGTTTCGACGAAGTCATAATTGTTCTGGTCCTGGAACTGATCAGCCTGCGGCGTAGGACCGAACTGGAAGCCCGAGCTCAGCAGGGTGAACTTGTAAATGCTCTTGGTCAGATTGTTGGTGGGGCGGTTGATGCCCACATCGTTGACCGTGACCGGGGGGACGTTGATGGCGCTGTTATGGATGTGTACCCAGCCGAAGCGGAAATCGTTGACCAGGGTGGGGGAAAACAGGTGGGTCTCGGCGATGGACATCAGGCGGTCGTCCACCGGCAGGTCAAAGGGAAAGTTCAGGTCGGAACCGCTGATGCTGCCGCCCAGGGAAGCCTGCAGGCCGCCGGCGCCGAAGGGCACCAGTTGCTCGGAGTTGGAGAAGAAGAACCGGTAGGCGATTTTGTCCTTGCCGCCCCGGAATTCGCGGTCCCAGTTGGTGGTGAACTGGTCGTCGGTGAAGGTCCCGGGCTTGCTGAAAGCAAAGGCGCCGGTATTCAGGTTGCCGGCGCTGTCGAAACCGGGGGTTCCCTGCACGGAGGGAAACAGGTAGCCGCCAGGCGTATTGCCGAACTGGCTGCTCTTGAAGTTGAGCAGTTTCAGGGCGACGGGATCAATCTGCACGCCCGTCTGGCCCGGGAAAAAGGTATTGAGCAGCGACTGGGCAGAGCGGTCCGTGGGCAAAACCGGCAGTAGCGTGCTGATAAAGGTGCCGCCGGAAAGGCCGCTGCGCTGGCGCGTTCCTTGGTAATTAACGAAAAAGAAGCCCAGTTTTCCGTCTTTGCCGATAGGACCGCCCAGGCTGCCGCCGAAAATGTTCTGCTTGATCACCGGGCGCGGCTGCCCGCTGCGCTTGAGGAAAAACTCGTTGGAGTTGAGCACATCGTTGCGGAAGAACTCATAGGCATCGCCGTGGAATTCGCGCGTACCCGACTTCAGGATGGCGTTGACGTTGCCGCCGCCGTTACGGCCCTGGCTGGCGTCATAGAGCGAAGTCTGCACCTTGAATTCCTGCACCACGTCTGGATTGGGCAGGGGTGTGTTGGTCAGCTCAGCAACGTTGTAATCGGTGGCGGAGATGCCTTCGACCAGATAGTTGTTATTGTCCTCGCGCTGCCCATTGACAATGATGCGCACGTCGCCGCGGCCCAGCTGCGCCGACGCGTTGAGCTGGCTTGAGGCCCCGGCAGAGAGACTTAACAGCTGCTGGAAGTTCTGTGTGGCCAGAGGGAGGGTGCGGATGGTGTTGGACTCGATGGCTTCGCCGGTGGTGGCGGTAGTAGTCTCCACCGTCTGCACCTCGGCCTGGACCTCGACCTCCTGCTTGACGGTCTGGGGCACCAGCCTGGCCGTCATGCGTGTGGTTTCTGTAATGCGCACATCCACACTGCTCACGGTGCCCTGGGCGAAACCGGGCGCGCTGACCGTGACGTCATAGGGAGCCACCGGCAGCAGCAGGGCGGTAAAGGAGCCGCTGGCATCGGTCTTGAGGGTGCGTGCCACCTGGCCGGTGGCGTGGTTCACGATCTTCACGGTTGCCCCAGCCACCACCGCGCCGCTGGGATCCACCACCTGGCCGGTCATGGCGCCGGTAGCGCCGCCCTGCGCCCACATCACGGCCGCGAGTGCGGCCGTCAACCCTGCCAAACTTAGAACTCTCAGAATCATCCGCATGATGCACCTCTTCCCTGAATACCGCTCCCCCGGAAGCCTTGCTTGTAGCGCGGCTTCCGTGACGACGGCTAAGCCGCGAAAAACGATTCAAACGATGTGAAAGTCCCAGAAAATGGATATTCCCTGAGAGTGGCCAGAAGTCTACCGCAAATCCGCAAGGTTCGGAAGACTGTCGGAGGAAAATCGTGTGAGTAGTTGGTAGCTCGTGACCTTGCGGCATTGTTGTGTTTCTCAACGGCCACGGGCAGCGACCAACCAGCTACCAACTCCTAGCTTGTGCCCTTATATGTGCCGCCGTCTACCAGCAGGGTCTGCCCGGTAATGTAGGAAGCGCGCTCGGAGGCCAGCCAGACTACGGCATTGGCAAATTCCTCCGGCTGGCCGACCCGCTTGAGGGCCGTGTCCGCTGCCCAGCCGTCAAACATCTCCTGCTCGGTTTTGCCGGTGGCTTGGGAGCGGGCCGCCGCCAGTTCCTTGAGGCGGTCGGTGGCGGTGTAACCCGGCCCCACATTGTTGACCAGGATGCCATCCTTGCCGAATTCATTGGCCAGGCTCTTTACCAGGCCGACCACCGCGGAGCGCACCGCGTTGGAAAGCACCAGGTCAGGCACCGGCTGCTTCACGGCCACGGAGGTGATGGTGATAATTCGGCCCCAATGGTTGCGCTGCATGTGCGGGATGACCTGATGGGCGAAGTAAACCACGCTCAGGAAATTCAACTCCGCTGCCCGCTTCCATTCTTCAATCGTGGTGGCCATGAAGCCCTTGGCCGGCGGGCCGCCGGCGTTCGTCACGCAGATGTCAATGCGGCCAAACCGTTTGGCCACGTTCTCTACGAAGCGCTGCACTGCCCCGGCATCGGTGACATCGAATGCCTCATAGTAAACATCGCCGCCATGGCTGTGGATTTCCTCGGCCGCGGCTTCGACGGCTTTGAGGTTGCGCGAGCACATGGCCACTTTGCAGC
Source organism: Terriglobales bacterium (assembly GCA_035496875.1). GTDB lineage: Bacteria > Acidobacteriota > Terriglobia > Terriglobales > Acidobacteriaceae > JAICWP01. The sequence continues at coordinate 20,864 of DATJEH010000116.1, forward strand.
CCTCGGTGGCAAAAGCGCGCGCCGTTGCATGACCCAAGCCGTGACTGGAGGCAGCAACAATAGCCACGCGATCTTTCAGTCCCAGATCCATAGCGGAAGAATTATACAGAGGTGCGCAATTGGCGCTGGGCTTTTGAATTGACGTTTGATGATTGAAGATTGAGGAAGAAACCGCAGGCCATTGGCTTTTGACCTTGGCTCTTGGCTTTTTGGCTTTTTGGCTTTTTGGCCGTTTATTCCTGACTCCTGACTCCTGACTCCTGACTCCTGACTCCTGACTCCTGACTCCTGACTCCTGACTCCTGACTCCTGACTCCTGACTCCTGAAAGAATAGAATTTAATCTTGCCAGCGGCAACCTGGCTTATCGAATTGGCAACTTGGAGGTAGCATGGACCGTCGCGAATTCGTCAAGCTGAGCCTCACTACTGCCCTGGCTTCCGGGGTGGCATATCCCTTGTTCGCGGAGAAAGCTGGCGACATGCAATACCGTACTCTGGGCCGAGCGGGCGAGAAAGTCTCGATTGTCGGGCTGGGCGGCTACCACATCGGCATGCAGAAAGACGCCGACGAGAGCGTGCGCATCATCCGCACGGCGCTCGACAATGGCATGAACTTCCTCGACAACTGCTGGGATTACAACGATGGACAAAGCGAAATCCGCATGGGCAAGGCGCTGCGGGACGGCTACCGGCAGAAGGCCTTCCTCATGACCAAGATTGACGGCCGCGACAAGAAGACTGCCGCGCAGCAGATCGAGCAGTCATTGAAGCGCCTCCAGACCAGCCACATTGATCTGCTGCAGTTCCACGAGGTAATCCGCCTTTCTGATCCGGAAAAGATCTTTGCGCCCACGGGCGGTATGGAAGCCGCACTGGAAGCCAGAAAGGCGGGCAAAATCCGCTACATCGGCTTCACCGGACATAAAAATCCGGAAGTGCACCTGAAAATGCTGCACACCGCCCTGGCCCACAACTTCGCCTTCGACTCGGTGCAGATGCCGCTCAACGTGATGGACGCGCATTTTGAAAGCTTCGAAAAGAAGGTTCTGCCGGTGCTGGTGGAACACAAGATCGGAGTGCTGGGCATGAAGCCGATGGGCGATACCAACATTCTGGCCAGCAAGACAGTTACCCCGGTCGAATGCCTGCACTACTCCCTGAACCTGCCCACCAGCGTGGTGGTTACCGGGTGCGATTCCATGCAGATCCTGCAGCAGGCCCTCAACGCCGCCCGCAGTTTCCGCCCCATGAACCGGCAGGAAGTGGCCGCCATTCTGGCCAAAACCGCGGCGGCGGCGCGCAGCGGCCGCTACGAGCCTTATAAGACTACCCACGATTTTGACGGCACCTACCAGAACCCGGAATGGCTGGGCCCAAGCCAGAGCGGAACCACCTACCCCCAGGCCTGAGCGGAGCAGGTAGCCCGCGCAGGGTGCTTGCCGGCGAGAGCTGTGCACCTGCTCGGACCGGCTGGTAAACTCTCCTAATCGCCACGTTTATTCACCGGCGCTCATCTTAATAAGCGTGGGGGATTACGCTATCTTCAGCATGGAATCAAAGCACGCCAAGCGGCTCCATCTGGTCAACTCAGCCATTGGATTCGTGCTGTGCGGCTTTTCTGCTTCTCTGCTGGCGATATTTTTCTGGCACAGCCGTTTTCAAATCCTGGCGCCCATTCTTTTTATTTTCATAGTGGTAGCCATTGCCATGCGTTTCGGCAGAGTGGTGGGTGTTCTGGGCACCTTGTTTGGAGCGGCGCTTTTCGCTATCTGGCTGTACCCGCCACTGGGCGCCCTGCGCGTCAGCAGCCAGGAAGCTCGCGGCAGCCTCAATGCCCTGCTGCTCGGAGGCTTGGTGCTGTCCTACCTGCTTGGCGAGGCCTGAGGGCTGGAGACACCCGAAGGCGCCTCAGCAGCTTAGACCCGGAACGACCTCGACGCAGGCACACCTCCCTACCCATGGGCCAGCCACACATCTACAATTGACCCCGCGATGAATCTCCTGGCCCTTATAGCCGGCAGCGTCCTGGTAGCCGCCATCCTGCTGGACGCTTTTGAAACCATCGTGCTGCCCCGGCGTGTGACCCGCTCGTTCCGCTTCACTGCGCTGTTCTACAGAACTACGTGGCGGCCCTGGGCGGCGATGGCTCGATTCATCTCCGTGCCACGGCGGCGGGAATCCTATCTCAGCTACTTCGGGCCGCTCTCCCTGATTGTGCTGCTCGGCTTATGGGCCTTTGCGTTGATCGTGGGATTTGCCCTGCTGCAGCACGGCTTGGGCACCCAGGTACGAGAGGCAACCGGCCCGACTACCTTCGGCGCCCTGCTCTACTTCAGCGGCAGCACCTTCTTCACTCTCGGGTATGGCGACATGGTGCCGCTCTCAGGAGCGGCGCGGGCACTGGCGGTGCTGGAATCGGGCGTGGGCTTCGGCTTTTTGGCCATGGTAATCGGCTACCTGCCGGTTATCTACAGCGGGTTTTCCCGGCGCGAAGTGGAGATTTCGCTGCTGGATGCGCGCGCCGGTTCGCCGCCCACCGTCCAGGAATTCCTCTCACGCATGGCGGGAGCGCACAACCAGCCCTTGCTGGACCGTTTTCTGCACGAGTGGGAACACTGGGCGGCAGAGGTGCTGGAGAGCCATATTTCTTATCCTGTGCTGGCGCTGTTCCGTTCCCAGCACTTCAACCAGTCCTGGCTGGGAGCGCTGACCACCATCCTGGATGTAAGCGCGCTCACCATCGTGGGGATTGACGATGTCCCCAGCAATCAGGCGCGACTGACCTTCGCTATGGCCCGCCACGCGGCGGTGGACCTGGCGCAGGTAGTGGGAGCGCGTTATCGCACCGACGCGCCTGACCGGCTGCCGCCCGAGGATTTGGCGAATTTGCGCCAGGTGCTGGCGGCAAGCGGCCTGCAATTGCGCTCCGGGGAGGAGGCTGACAACAAACTGGCTGCCTTGCGCCGCATGTACGAACCCTACGTTCAGGCCATGGCCGCGACCCTGCTCCTTGAGCTTCCTGCCTGGACTAGCACGACAAAAGTCAAAGACAATTGGCGCAGCAGTCCCTGGGACAAACTGATCTCAGAAAAGGATGGCACGAAGCCGGCGGTAATGGAAGAACACTTCTGAGAACTGCTTTTAAACCATCTGCGTTTGCCACAAATCATGCAGGTGAATAATGCCCTGCAACTCGCCGCCGGCATTCACCACCGGCAACGACGTAATCTTCTTCTCTTCCATGACGGCAAGGGCGGTGGCGGCAAATTGCTCCGCGGCGATGACCTTGGGCTCGCGGGTCATGCAGTCAGCCGCGGTAAGGTCGAGCACTTCCTTGCCACGGCGCTCCAGCAGGCGGCGCAAATCGCCGTCGCTGATCACTCCCAGCAAACGCTCGCCGTCTACCACCGTGGTGACCCCCAACTTCTTGCGCGACATCTCGTAGATCACGTCCGGCATTTTGGTGGCAGGCGCGACCCGGGGAATGGCGTCGCCGGTGTGCATCAGGTTTTCCACCCGCGCCAGGCGCTTGCCCAGCTTGCCTCCGGGATGGAGATTGGCGAAGTCCTCTTCCTTGAAGCCGCGCCGTTCGGCCAGAGCCATGGCCAGGGCGTCGCCCAACGCCAGCATGGTGGTGGTTGAGGCGGTGGGCGCCAAGCCGAGGGAACAGGCTTCTTTGTCCACGGAGCAGTCCAGGGCCACATCGGCGGCAGACGCCAGGGTGGAAAGCTTGGCATGTGAGGGAACCGCTGGAGTCCGAGGAACACGCCGGTTTTGCGCGTCCTGGTGTGAGGGCGCCGCCGCCCGCGAATTGCTGTAGATACGGTCGCAGGTCACGGTGATCAAGGGAATCTGCAGGCGCTTCATGGTGGCCAGGAGTTGCAGAATCTCTTCCGTCTCGCCGCTGGCGGATAGGGCCAGTACGATGTCGCCGCGCACCAGCATACCCAAATCACCGTGCAGCGCTTCCGCAGGATGGAGGAACAGCGCCGGGGTGCCGGTGGAACTGAGCGTAGCGGCCACCTTGCGCGCCACCAGCCCGCTTTTACCCAGGCCGGTCACCACCACACGCCCAGCACAGCCATAGAGCAAATCAACCGAGCGATGAAAGGCTTGGGCCATGGGACCGGCCAGGCGCTCGGCTAAAGCCAGCAGCGCCTCGGCCTCAATGCGCACCACGTTCTCGCCGATAGATTTGGCCCTGGCGGTGGATTTCATCGGAAGGAAGATGGTAGCAAACCCGCTGGAATCAGTCATTCCGGCAGGTCAAATATGGTGGGGTTTGCAAAGCGGGCCATCTGAGGGCATACTGTCGCGCGAGCCGACCATGAGTGTCCCCGAAATGACGGGTGCTGCCTCCTCTTTCGCCGCTCCCAGCGCTCGTCCTCCGGAAACATTTTTCAAAGCCCAGGAGCGAAATCGCCGCGCCACCTGGCGCATGTCCGCACTGTGCGTATTCGCCGCCTTCCTCATGGGCATTCCGCTGACCCTGGTGCTCTCCCCGTTTCTGTACGCGGTCACCATGGCCGCGGCCGAGGTAGTCAACCACTTCTCGCCACTTCCGCCGGAGTTCTGGCAGATCAGCAGCGATTTGGCACGGCTGGCCGTCCGTGTGGCTGACGCGGTTTTCAATCAGCGAGGCGTGGTGAGCCCCCAGGAACTGATCATCGCGGCGGTGCTGATATTCCTGCCGGGAATAGCACTGGCCCTGATGCTTTGGACGGGCATGCTGCTGCTCTTCCGGCACGGGGGAGTAGGCGGCACGCTGGCCAGCCTGAACGCGCGCGAACCCAATCCGCAAGATTTGAAGGAGTTGCAAGTGGCGGATACGGTTCAGGAGATGGCCATTGCCGCCGGCCTTCCCGCTCCCAAAGTGATGCTGATAGATTCTCCGGGCGCGAACGCCGCCGCCATCGGCACTTGCGTGGCGGACGCGCACATTGTCTTGTGCCGCCGGCTGCTCGACGACCTGAACCGCGAGCAACTGCAGGCCCTGGTCGGGCACCTGGTTGCCTCGGTGGGCAACGGCGACCTGCGCATCGCCTTCACCGTGACCAGCGTTTTCGAGACCTGCGGCCTTATCGTAACTCTCATCAACGCGCCCTTCGGCAGGCAGTCGCGCTCCACGCTGTGGCGCATCGTTCGTTACAGTTTGCGGCGTGGAACCGGCGCTGCCCAGTCCGCCGACGCCGAGCAGGTGGCGGAACTGCTGGCGGACACGCTGGATATGAATTCCAGCGATATTGACCGCTTCTTCAACAGCAGTAATCCCGGAGTGATCCGCAAGGCTTTGCGCCTGATGTTTTTCCCGTTCCTGTTCACCAACCTAGCGGTGGAGCTCACGCTGTGGTTCTTCCTCAACCTGCTGCTGGGCCCGTGCATGGCGCTGCTGTGGCGGACCCGGCGCTATCTGGCCGACGCCGGCGCGGTGGAACTCACCCGCAACCCGGATGCGCTGGAGAGCGCCCTGCAGAGCTTGAGCGACGACAGCGCCACCGTGGCCGGGGGGAGTTGGGCTTCGCACCTGTTCGTGGTGAACCCCGGCGGCGACCGCAGCTTGGGCGGGGACTCGGCGTCAACGGAGCAACAGCGCAAGTTCCTGCAGGCCTGGCACGCCACGGCCAACCCTGGGGTTACGGCGGCCGCTCATAATTCGCCTTCGCTTCCCGGCGCGGCTGTGGAATTCGCGCGCGTCCGCCAGGAGATGATGTCCACAGCGATGGCGGCGGCCACGGGCAATGCCGAAGCTACCGTGCGCCTGCAGGCCTTTGCTCAGGCCATGGGCGTGGATCCGGCCCTTGTGCACGAACTGCCCAACATCAACGACCTCATGCTGGCGCAGCGTGGCGACCGCGCTGCCTTGGCGCGGGTCCGCATGCAGCGCCAAAGCCGGCAGCGGCAGCAAGGCGAGACCCAGCGCGGACAGACCGGACTGCAGACGGTCAGCTTCGTCTCCTTTCACCCGCCCTTAGCCAAACGCGCCAAGCGCCTGCAAAGGATGGGAGCGCACCTGATCGACCCCTCCCGGCGTCACAGTGGGTTGGGCGGCAAGATTGTGCTCGCCATCCTCTATCTCATTCTTGGTCCCCTGCTGCTCACCTGCGGCGTTCTCATGTTGTTTGTGATCGCCATGATGATCGGCTTGAATCTGCTGTGTCTGGGGCTATGGCTGGCGCTGATTCACTGGCTGTTCGCAGTGGACTGGGCGAGCGTCATTGCAGGTTTTACGAAATTTGTGCAGGACGTGGCCGCGGCCTTGAGCCAGCGACGGTAAACGAGCGGCCCAACGTCATGACCAGAGCCGAGGCTGGAACATGGATTTCACTCCCATGCTGATTGCGATTGCGGTTGTCGTGGTTCTGGCGTCGTGGTTTGTGCTGCATGCCTATAATCGGCTTGTCCGCATGCGCAACAACGTCCGCAACGCCTGGGCCGATGTGGACGTCCAGCTCACATTACGCCACGATTTGGTCCCCAACCTGGTGGAGTCGGTCAAAGGCTACATGAGCCACGAGCGCCAAACTTTGGAAGCGGTAGCTCAGGCGCGCAGCGCGGCCATGAATGCCGGCGCCGACCTTGTCACCCGGGCTGCGGCGGAGATGGCGCTGGGCAGCGCCGTGGGCAACCTGTTTCTCACCGCCGAACGTTATCCCGCCTTGAAGGCCTCGCAGAATTTCCTCTTGCTCCAGGAGCAGTTAACCACCACGGAGAACCGCATCGCTTTTGCCCGACAGCACTACAACGAGATGGTGCGGCAGTTCAATACCTTGATCGCGGAATTTCCCTGGAACCTGATGGCCGCCCAATTCGGTTACACACCGGAGAAGTTGTTCGCGGCCAGCCCTCAGGACCGAGCCACGGTACAGATGGCAAGTTAACCACAATGCCCCTGACCTCACTAAGAGGGCGTTCCCCGCAGACGCGCCACTGCGCAAGTTTTTGCATCTTTCCGCTGCCAAACCCGTCAGTACCCAGGTATGCCCAATCTTAGCAATAACTTACGGACGAACCACTGGCAAGGTGCGTGCATTTAGATTGCTTGAGGCCGCCTGGTACAACAGTATTTATGAATCCGATTGACCTTCACATATCGCACTTTTTCAGCATTGTTGCCACACAGCACCACGCCGTAACCTCGGTATTGGCCCAACTCTCCAACAGCTACTTCTTCCGGGGACAGATTGTGATGCTGATGCTGTGGTGGGTTTGGTTCTATCCCGGCCCGGACAGAGTCACCCGCCGGCAAGTGCTGGTCTCGGCGTTGCTGGCCTGCGTGATCGCGTTGGCGATCGGAAGGGCCATGGTGGCCACTCTCCCCCTGCGCCTGCGGCCCAGCGAGAATCCCGTTTTCCACTTCCCCGTTCCTCCTCTTTCTGCGCCGCATCACCCCGAAAGCTCTTTTCCCAGCGACCACGCCATTCTGTTCGTGGGTCTCGCCACCGGACTCTTCCTGGCCTCCCGGCGCGTCGGTAGCCTGGCTCTGGCCTACATTGTGCCTGCTATTCTGTTCCCGCGCCTCTGGCTGGGATTTCATTTTCTCAGTGACTTGCTGGCCGGAGCCCTCATGGGAGGCGGGTTGGTTTTGCTCTTCTACTGGTCCAGAATTCGCTCCGTCGTCGCCCGGCCATTCCTCTTGCTGCTCGACGCCAAGCCTCACATCTTCTACGCGGGCCTGTTCTTTTTCAGCTATCAGGTCGCTGAAATGTTCGATCCCATGCGCGCCTTCGTGGCGTATATGCACGTCCACGCGGCTCTCTTCATTGTTGCGATAGGACACTAGCCATGGTTACCGCAACTGAATACGCAGCCCGTTAACCGAGGCGGGGGGAAAGGTGAAACTCCCTGCTTTTTTTACCTCGCGTGCCTGGGGAACCACGGCTTGCGGTTGGTCGAAGGTGTTGTGCGCATGGATGTCGGGGGCAGTGAGCACCGTTTCCGTGGCGGAAATGGCCTGGGCTCCGCGAATTACGATCTCGGTTTCCCGCGCCTCGCTTACCGCAGGGTTGACCACGGTGAGAGACCATTCCTTGCCCTTTAGCGAAGCCGACCCTTGCAGGCCCCAGAACGACGCCAGCTGGCCATCGCGCTGATAGTTCACCCGCGGCGCCGAGAAGATTGCCCGTAGCGCCTGTCCTCCCTGATGGACGGCGTACATTCCAAACACGTGCCCGACTGGGGTGACTACAAACTTGTCTTCATGCGCCAGGTATAAGCTGTTCAGGCAATTGATGAGCTGCGCGCACGCCGCCATGGCAACTTTCTCCGGGTGGCGGTTGAAAGTATCCAGGGTCATGCCGCTGAACACCGCGTCCCGCAGCGTGGGCATCTGCTCCAGAATGTCGCCCCGGGTAATCTCAGAACCCGGTTTGTACCACGGCCCCCACTCATCCACCACAAGTTTCACGTGGTGCTCTTTGTCAACTTCGCCCATGATCTGCCAGTGCCCCTGGATGGTCCTCAGCAACGGCAAAAAATTGAAAGTGCGGATTATCTGATGAAAGCCGAACTAACGCAATGCCCGCTGCCGGAATCCGAACTGTCCATTAAACGGAGTATCGCTGACACAAGCTGCCCCTTTACAGCCTTATTTTCTGCTGTAGAAAATCGCTTCCGCCGAATGACCGATACGAGAAATCGCTAACGCCGCCCAACCTTGAAAGCACATTTCAGTTGAGAAATTCGAGGTACTACTGCCATACTGAGCGCAATGAAGGGAGTGACGGCACACCGCCTACTCACGGCGTACGGTCTCGAAACTCCAGGCGGTGGTTTGGAAGGCGGTTTTTCGAGCGGAACAATATTGGGATACGTTTTCCGGTGGCCGCAAGAACGTGCCGAAAGCGAATCGGGAGGGGAGGAGCGGCCATGCTGAACACGAGCACGTCCCGCCTTGCGGGGCTCGCCAGGGCTGCATTGCGTTTAATCCGTTCCCCTCTGCTTATCGTAGTCGCAGCGCTGATTCTGCGCTTCGCTCTGGCAGGCAATTTCGTCGGCTGGATGACCGCAAACGGCAAGGGCGATCCTTACAGTAGTAATGAACCAAGTCACATTGCCGCCCACATCGCAAGAGGAGAGGGATTTTCGTCGCCCTACGATGGTATCCTTCTCATGCCGTCAGCGCAGCAACCCCCGCTTTATCCCTTATTCATATCAGGCATTTTCAAGATTACCGGTGTGTTCTCTCTTGCTTCGCTTTGGACGCTAGTCGGCTTCAATTGTGTACTAGGCAGCTTGGTGTGTTTTCTGATCTATCGCGTGGGAAGGCGTTGGTTCTCGCCCTTGGCTGGTGTAAGTGCGGCATGGATCTGGGCCTTGGTGCCGGCTATCGCCGCTACAGATTTGAATCTTTCGCACTACCTGTTGTCTACAGTGTTCGTGTTAGGTTGGCTTTGTCTCCTTCCCCGGAAGTATAAGATCGGACAGAAACAATCGTTTCTTCTCGGTGCCACTCTCGGAATTGGCATGTTAATGAATTCCGTGCTGGTATTGCTTTACCCTGCCAGCGCCCGGTGGTTCTTACAATCAAAACGACACGTTCTGTTTTCTCTTCTGGCTATAGGTCTAATTGTCTCACCGTGGATGCTGCGCAATTACTTAACAATGGGCCATTTTTACCCAGGTCTGCGGGATAGCTTCGGGCAAGCGCTCTACGTTGGGAACCATCGTGGCATGGAAAACACGCGCGGCTGTGCCTGGAACCTTTGTGGTGGCACTTACGACTACAGCGATGACGGTGACGATCTAAGGCAGTTTGCGGCGCGCGGAGAAGGCGGCTTCATGCAGTGGAAGCTAACCCAGTCAATTGACTACATACGATCATCGCCCCGTGAATTCCTGGCTCGCAGCAGCAAGCGTGCTTTAGCTTTTTGGTTGCTGCCCTACCCACTTTTCTACTTACCGGTGGTGCTCCTGAGCTGGGTATACATTCTGCGTTCCAACCCGCTGCGCTTTTTCCTGGTCACCTTATTTGCGCTTTATCCTTTCGCCTACTATGTCACCGAGGTGGTTTGGGCTACCAGTTATCGCCACCCTATTGAACCGCTCGTATTGCTGAGCGCTGTATCTATGGTGCTGAGTCTATTCGGGCGAGTGACACAAGGGTCTCAGCGTACTGTTGATTCAGAATTCTCACTTTCACCCGCCATATGCAGCTGAGTCAGGCACGGAGGGGACTCCTGGGTAGATCATGAACTCGTGTAGGAAAAGAATTCGTAGGATAAAAGCATCATGTCAACTTCCGTTTCTTCCAACCCCAATGTTTACAAACAACCGTCCGGGGGTAAGTTCGAAAGCGCCTCACTTATCTCCCGGATTCAGGCGGTACATCTCCTGCCCACGTTTGTATTGCTCGCCTTTGTTGTACCCGTCCTTCACCGTGTCCATTTTCCTCTGATTTGGGATTGGGCGGGACTATTTCAGAGTTTCGGCAAGTTGGCATTGCAGTCGCTCTCAATCGCGGCGGTACTCTATGCCATTGAAAGACCGGCAGAGGTCCTGGCTCGCTTCAGGGCTCAGTTCGGAAGAGATGTCCGGCGATCCATCCTGTTCGCCGCCTTTGTGGCCATTCTTGTGATAGCTGTCGGAGCACAGTTTGCTATCACTGCCCTCATCGATTGTGTCGCGATAATTGAGGTTGTGCGGCAGGATCGGAGCCGCCAAAGGCGCCTGCAAGACAGAGCGCGTGCTTTACTTCCCGCGGCTGCGTACCTTTTTGTGGGATTGGTTTTAGCGTTCACCTATACGAACGCCATTGTGAGGGTGCGTTTCTTCGGCTCGTATGACACAGCTTTCGACCGTTTTGACGCTCGTTTCTTTGGCATAACAGTGCACGCCCTGGCCCATCACGTGGCTGGCCTGGTGCCACCAGGCTTTTTCCGGGCTCTGAATTTTATTTACTACGGCATGTTCGTCCAGATTGGTGCAACGTTGATAATTTGTGGAATGTCCGGGGGGGCCAAACGATCAATCCAGTTTGTCGGAACTATTGCGGTTGCTTATTACTTAGCCCTCATTATCTTTTACCTGTTTCCCAGCCAGGGTCCATACTACGTTTGTCCGCAGCACTTTTCGCGCCTGCCCTACGACCTCGAGTCTTATCGTACCCAGAAGAATCTATTACAGAACGCAATGTATTTATGGCAGCAGAAGCCGGTCCGAACCGTTCCCATGGGCTTTTATATTGCTTTTCCATGCATGCACATCGCCCAGCCGCTGATCGTGCTTTGGTTTTTGCGCCAATGGAAGCGCATGGTAGCCGCCCTTGTTACTTATGACCTTTTACTTATCGCGGCAATCATATTGCTGGAATGGCACTATTTTGCGGATCTGTTAGGCGGGGTTGCCGTGGCTATTACCGCCATTCTATTAACGGCCCGGATTTCGCAGATCAAGCCCTCATAGCGCTACAACGGTTACGCACGCCGGCTGCAACAAATCAGCATACCCTAGCTGCAGGAGTCAGAATCTTCGCGAGTAGCGGGAGCACCAGCGCGACAGAGAACATCAGCGGTACCACAGGGGCCACTTAGTCGCAACCGATTATGACCCGATCTTCCCCGTTACTACCACAACCGAAGCGGCGGGCAGCTCAAATTCAGTATCTGCTCCGGCCATTACCTTCGCCGCTGCCGAGCTTCAGGTTTGGGTCCACCTTGTGCATGGCGGCGGAAAACTGGAGGTAAAGGGCAGCGTAGTCCTCGGAGGATGTAGTGGCCGTCGGGCTTTTCTCCCATCTCCACGTAGGAATTGGATGGTGGCGGTTTTCCAGGTACTTAATCTCCGCTGCGGCATCTTCCGGCGTGCTATAAATCAGGCCGATGGGAACCATGGCCGGCAAACCGCGCCGGGGATCGCCGCAACTGCGTCGGCTATGGCATACGCGAAATCGACATCGGCACGATAGATGAGCGCGGGCAATTCCACGATCTGCTGTGCCACCTGCTCGGTGCGAACAACGACGTAGATCAGCAGCATTGACGCGCAGACAAATAGTATGGCCAGCACAACAACCATGCACTGAGTCTACCTGTCGGTTTGGAGGAGCACAGATCACGCTTGCGTTGAATTGCAGGTTACTAGGGTCATCTGGGCCGCCACGTATCCCTTAGGCTAGCCTTCCAAGGTGCCGCTTGATTGCCTTTTGCTGACTGCTGACGCCACGCTCCTCAGCGCGGTGCAGGCGAGCTTGTCTGTGTACGAGGTGAATCTTGAGGTTCGAAAGGACGTTTCCAGCGCCTTGGAGCTTGCCAATCGTCGCCATTTCGACGGATTTGTGGTTGATTGTGACGGGGTTCCAGGCGGCTTAGAGGTCATCACCGGGATACGCCAAAGCAGCGCCAATAGGAAACAAGCCATCATCCTGGCAATAGTCAATGGAGCGACAGGGATAAGCACTGCATTCGATTCGGGCGCCCAGTTTGTGATTGGCAAGCCTATCGACAAGGGCCGCCTCCGGCCCTTCTTGGAGACCGCGATCCCTCAGATGGAACGTGAACACCGCCGTTATTTTCGTTATTTCGTGGAACTGGCCGTGCAACTTTATCCGGCTCGAGATGAGGAAATATCAACCGGCATGGTGAATGTGAGCGAGGGCGGACTGGCGGTGAACGCTGGAGCCGTGCTCAAGATCGACGAAATAGTAACGGTGGAGTTCGAAATACCCAGTCTCGAACCCCATCCATTCAGTGCCAAGGCACAAGTGGTGTGGTCGAGCGGCGCCCGTACCGGCATGCGCTTTCTTTTTATCGATCAAGCATGTCGAACCGTATTTTCATCCTGGCTCGAGATGCTGGCCTGCCAGGAAAACTCACGCAAGTTTAATGTTATCGACCGGTAATCCTTACTCGTTCTAGAGCGTTTCACAGCGCGCGCATCGTTCCGCCTCCACCAGGCCCTTGCAGGCGCGGGGCATACAGCGATGCCCCGTTTTGCCGCCAACGGCGTCCGCCGAGGCGGCTGTTTGAAATGCCGAACTGCTCATGCTCATTTGATTGATAAAGGGCAGGGAGTTGTCGCGCACGCCGGCGCAAGCAATAAGGCTGATCAGCAACGATAAGCTTAAACTCCGAACAGCTAGCGGCAGTGACGTCCTCTTAAAGCCGCACGTCGGAAGCCGGTTTCAGCAGGCGATGGTACTTAGGGCGTCTGCCTTGCTTCAATGAACAGTTCCCACTTTGCAGAACATCTGCATAAGATGTGCAAGTAGTTGCGGCTTTCCTGCAACATCACCGACATGTGAGGTTACCCATGATTACCAGTGCGCGGGCCAACGGGCACCCTTGGGCCATGTTCACGCTTAGGCCGCGGCAGTATTGTTGGTTTTCAAGTCGCCATCCCCGGGCGTAACTTTCAGGAAGGACAACAAAATGAAGGAACTTCTGTGGAACATTTGGATGAATGATGAAGGCGAGGATATCGCGGAATACGCGGTCATGCTGGCTGTCATCCTGGTGATCGTGGTTGGTACCATCCGGCTCATCGGTACCCAGGCGAATAATGTCTTCTCCGAAACCGCCAGCGCGATGGGTGGTTAATTTCCGGTAGGTTTGGTTTATTTTTGGCAACCTACCTTCCGGGAGGTATCTTAGGGGGGCATTGGAGAAAATCTAATGCCCTTTTTTAATTGCTCAGCTGCTCTAATTCTTGTCGCATCCTCGCCAGCCGTTTCTTGCGCGTTGCGATCAGTTAGTGATGAACTCTCAGTCTTCTCCAATTTTAGGATGTTGGTTCCAATAGCAGACTGATATCGCCAATCGGCTGCGGGTTGCTGGTTTGCTGGCTCTCATGGTCAAGGGTTCGCCGCCGCCATTCCCCAGTAGCCCGATTGCAGCCGCATACTCTCGGACCGCAGGTCGGTCGTGTAACAGCTTTCGGCACATCTCTGAATAGAGGTTTTCGACGTGGGGACTGGCAGGCCCAGGCTACCGCGACCTCGGTGAATGTGTAACCACGCACGAATCTGTTGCGGTGTGTTGGTGTGAGCTAGGCTTGGTTCGTGCAGTCACCTCCTGGCGCTCTGCCATCAGTAGCTTGCGTTCAGTACATGATAGTCCGGGTCAGGTGATGCGGCCAGGATGTGGTGTGATAATGCGTCCACAGACGGGCGTCAATTTGCGGAATAATCACCTGCTGCTCCGGCGGACGTAACTTGTTGATTTCATCAGCCAGCAAGGCAGTTGCGTACAGACAATGGGTGCGAATTTCGATCTCCTGGCGGCTGTCCCGTGGAATCAGTTGGTAGGTGTTGATCGCCTGCTCCAGCGCGGGCGAGTAGCTGGTCATGCCCATCAGGCGCAGCGCCACCGGCACAATGTAGTCGGCAAAGGCGGTCATTTTCTGTGGATCTTCCAGCCGGAAAACTCCCGCAGCTCTCAATCCAGAATAGATTTGCCAGAAACCAAGTTGTGCCAGCTTGTAGAACTTCACTTCGTGCCCGTCGTACAGGCTGACGTCGTTGTAGCGTGGGAACTCTGCGACTAATCGCTCCACCAGGCCCTTGCCTTGATCATACAAGCGTGGCGGACACGAGCGGATGAAGTTCTGATAACGTCCGCCGTACTTCCTCGCCAGCACTTCGCCGGCCTGGTGGAGAAGTGCCATTTTCTCCTCCAGCATGGGAATCTCTATGTTGCCAGCAAAAATTTTCTCCATATCGCGGCGTGTGATCTTGGCCAGAAATTTGCCATCCAGGATGGGGATGCCGTCATCCATGGCGCGCTTCAGGCAGCCAAACATGGCCTCGGAATCCGACAGGTGAGCGCCCGCGTAGTCGGTCTGGAACTTTACGTGAGTCCTGAAGTCCGTGAATGCCGTATCAATGGTGTTGCCCACCATGACGAAATCCATGGCGACCTCGGGAGTTTTCTCCAGTCCATATGGCACTGCCAGATTCGGCATGGGCAGTTCCTCGTAGGCCATCCATCCGGCGATCTCCACAATCTTTTCGTAGTGGGTATGCACGTCATGGGAGTTGTTGATCACCGGCCGCAGGCTCTCCGTGACCGGACTGCCCAGGGCGCGGGGCCAGTGAGGCGACTGTGGCAAACCGGAAGTCCTGGAAGTAGCGGCGAACACGGAAGTCTTCCTTGCTGCTGCAAGTGTGGCAAACGAAGCAGCAATTCCCTG
>DATJEH010000117.1:0-4934 GCA_035496875.1 Terriglobales bacterium
GCGTGTGGTGGCGGTGGAGTCGTCACAGATTTCCCATTCCGATTTGCAGTACAATCCTCCCCAGAACGTGAAGGCGGTGCACGCCACCACCGAGCAGTACCTGCAGAGATCTATCAATACTCCCGACCTGGTGGTGGTGGATCCGCCCCGCGGCGGGCTGGGCGAGGCCGTCGCGCAGGCCCTGGGGCGGTTGCAGGCGCCGCGCCTCATTTACGTCTCCTGCGATCCCGCTACCCTGGCGCGCGACTTGCGCGTCCTTTCCGCCGCCGGCTACGTCATTGAGCAGGCGCATCTGGTGGACCTGTTCCCGCAAACCTTCCACTTGGAGAGCGTGCTGCACTTGGTAAGACACTAGTCGGGAGTCAGGAGTCAGCATGGCGGTAGCGCAACCGGTTCCTCCTCACCGCGATCAAGGCTCGGCGGCCGAATCCGCGGCTCTGACTCCCAGTTCGCCACCTATCCCGCTACCGCCGCAGCTTACTCCCCGCCAGCCGCTCCTCTACGCGGTGCTGAGCTTTTCCGCGGGGATTCTGCTGGGAACGCGAGTGTGGCGCCCGGTTACGTGGTGGGCGGTTGCTCTCTTGGTTTTCCTGGCCGCAGGCGGATATATGGTCCGCCGCCGACCCTCCTGGTCCTTCGCCTTGGCGTGTGGCGCATTAGTGCTGCTGGGCGCTTTTGTCCTTCAGGGGCACGGGCCGGCGGCAGTGAATACGGAAATTCTGCGTTTTGCCGATGGCAACGAAGTAACCCTCACCGCGCATGTCACCCGCGACGGCTACCGGCGCGAAGGCGGCTTCGGCGGCGACCGGCAGGTGCTGGAAGTTGAGAGCGAGCAGTTAAACACCGCCGCCGCCCAGGAAGAGGTTCGCGCCGGTCTTCGCCTGACCATCTACTCCCGGGCGGAAAGCCGCGCCACGGCCAAGTCAGCCTCCACCCCGCTCTACACCTATGGCCAGCGGCTGCGGCTCACCGCTAAGCTGAGGCCGCCGCACAATTTCGGCAACCCTGGCGCTTTCGATTACCGCGGCTATCTCGCCCAGCGTGGCATTGCTGCCCTGGGTTCCGCCAACCAGGCCACCGTGCAGGTGCTCCCCGGCTTCAGCGGCAACCGCAGCGCCGAGTGGCGCAACCGCCTGCGGCGCAGCGTGCTGGCGCAAATCCATGCCCTATGGCCGCCGGCACAAGCCGCCCTCATGGACGCCATGGTGATCGGCGAGGACGCCTTCATTGACCGTGATACGCGGGTCAACTTCCAGCGCTCCGGCACTTACCACATCCTGGTGGTTTCCGGCATGAACCTGGGAATTCTGGCGTTCGTGGTGTTCTGGGTGCTTCGCCGGCTGCGAATCGGTGACCTGTGGGCAAGCCTGGCCACCGCCTTGCTGGGCTTTGGCTATGCCTACTTGTGCGACTGGGGAGCGCCCATCGTGCGTTCCGCCCTCATGCTGCTGCTGTACCTGGTGACTCGCCTCTTTTACCGCGACCGCGCGCCGGTGAACGCGGTGGCCGGCGCTGCCCTCGGCATTCTCATCCTCGAGCCCCGCGCCCTGCTCGATCCCAGCTTTCAGCTGACGTTCCTCTCCGTGCTGGCCATCGCCGGTATCGGAATTCCACTCCTGGAACGAACTTCGCAACCTTACCGCCGGGCCTTGCGGTTGCTGGACGCTACCGCCTACGACCTCTCTTTCGCTCCCCGCCTGGCACAATTTCGCCTCGACCTGCGCATGATAGCCGACCGCCTGGGCCGCTTTCTGGGGATGCGACCCGCCGGCCTTCTGCTCCCCAAATGCCTTGGCTTCCTGCTGGGCGTCTACGAAGTCATGCTCATCTCCGCCCTGATGCAGATTTCCCTTGCCTTGCCCATGGCCTGGTACTTCCACCGCGCCACCACGCTGGCATTGCCCGCCAACGCACTGGCTATCCCGCTCACTGAAATTCTGATGCCCGCCTCCGCCCTGGCCGTCGCCCTGGCCTACGTGTCCCTGAGCCTGGCCCGGTTGCCGGCCCTGGTTGCCGGGCTGGCCTTACATGGCATTACCGGAACCATTCACGTGGTGGGCCGCTTGCGGCTAGCAGATCTGCGCGTGGCCACGCCCAGCCTGGAGATGGCTGTGGTGGCGGGACTGAGCTTGGCGCTCGCTCTGGCGGTGGCGCGCCGGCGACGATGGCTGGCGGTGAGCGGCCTCTCTGCCCTGCTTGCCAGCGCGCTTTGGATCACGCTCGTGCCGCCTCGGGCAAGGCTGCGCCCCGGAACCATGGAGGTGACCGCCATTGACGTCGGCCAGGGTGACTCCACGCTGCTGGTTTCGCCGCAGGGCAAAACCCTGCTCATTGATGCCGGCGGCCCCTTCGGCCCCTGGCGCTCGGAATTCGACTACGGCGAGGACGTGGTCTCCCCTTACCTGTGGCAGCGCGGAATTGCGCGTCTGGATGCGGTGGCCGTCACTCACGGCCACAGCGACCACATGGGCGGATTGCCCAGCGTGCTGGCGAATTTCCGGCCACGCGAATTGTGGCTTGGTCCCAACCCGCAGACCCGCGCGCTGGAAGGAGTACTGGCCATGGCCCGGGGGCAGAACGTAGCTCTGGTCCGTCTGCGCGGGGGCAACGATTTTGCTTTTGGCGGTGTCCAGGTCCGGGTGCTCTCGCCTCCGCGCGGCTGGCAGCCCGCGGTCCAGCCCCGCAACAACGATTCGCTGGTTCTGCGCTTCGCCTACGGAGGCACCGCATTTCTGCTGGAAGGGGATGCGGAGAGCAAGATGGAGCCCGCGGTCGCGGCGCAACACCCCCAGGCCGCCCTGCTCAAGGTGGCCCACAACGGCAGCGCGTCCTCAACTTCGCCGGCGCTGCTGGCAGCCGTGCGCCCGGAGTTCGCGGTTATTTCGGTGGGAGCGCGCAATCCCTTCCGCCACCCCCGCCCTGAGGTGCTGAACCGGCTCCAAATGCATCGCATAGCGACGTATCGCACCGATCAAAGTGGCGCCGTCACCTTCTACCTTGACGGAGCCAAGGTTACTCCGGCGCCGCTTCTTCGCTGAGTTCCTCGTCTTCGGAACCGGACCCCTCCTGCCGGAACGCTTCTATCAACTGCTTCGCTTCTTCGGCATCTTCTTCACGTACCATGATGGCAACTCCGCCCACCGGAAACAGGTCCTGTTCCAGATCATTGGGCCGGCTGAGGGCTTGAATTCCGTTTGACTCCAGCAGGCCGCGCACTACCAGGGCCTCGCTCTCCTGCTCCGCGTCGAACACCTTGACCAGTTTTTCCTTGGGATTCGGGTTTTCCGGCATGGCTCCTCCCTGTATTCCGACGGCAACACCGCTGGTGCTATGATCCGATCATACCCCCGAAGGCAGTACGGGAGCTGTAGTCCGCGGGCGGCTCTTCTCGGATCTGGCAGCTCACCTCGAAGTTTACGAGGCGAATTTATGCACCGCCGCTTTTCTTGCGTTTTCTTATCCGCACTACTGACCACTTTTCTCATCACCACTGGCTGTAGCAGCGGATCGCAGCCGGGGCCGTTGGCCCGCGCCTACGCCTCGCTGCGGGCACGGTTCTCCAGCGGCCAAAGCGAGCTGCAAAAAGCTTTGGATGCCAAAAAGGCCGCCCATAGCTGGCGCACCTCCACCCTGCTCAAGATGCATCCCGGCCGCGCCCTGGAAACCACCATCGAGGTCTCCTGCCCCGACCGTGAGCACATCGTAACCAGCCTGGGCGCCACACGCTACGAAACCATCCGCGTGGGCCGCCAGTCCTGGACCCGCAGCAACGATGGAGAATGGAAGGTACAGCCTGAAGACCCCGAGGCTTATCCCTGTGGCAACAATCCCGGAGCGCCGGCTCCCTGGGCGATGATGAATGAAGGCCGCGACTTGGCCACCGTCATCGCCACCATGGCGGCCAAGATGAACGCGCAGGTGGGCCGCGGCGAACTCACCAGGGTGGGCGATGCTTCCTGCCAGCGCTGGGTGGTCAGCTTCCAGCATCCAGGGAGTACCGGGCGAGGCTTGAATTACACCGTGTGCATTGATCCGGAAGATCATCTACTGCGCGAAGTAGTGATGGGCAGCGGGGGCATGGTGACTACTTACTCCGACTGGAACAAGCCCATGCAGATTGAACCGCCGGCAGCGGCGCCGCTGTCCAGCAAGGGGTCGCTCTAGCCAAGCCGCAGCTTATAAGGGAGCGCGCAGATTCGGACCGGAACGGTCGGAACGCCGCGGCTTCTGGGCAAACATATCTTCATCTGCCGCCTGAATAAGCGCATCCATGGACATGCCGGGGAGGAAGGTGCCCAGGCCGCAACTCAGGCCGAGGGTGACGGCGCTGTCATGGCGCGCATTGCGCGCATCCACGAAGCGCTGCAGCCGATCCACCGCCACGCGGGCCTGGGCCAGGTCGGTCTCCGGCATGAGGGCAATAAATTCATCGCCTCCATAACGGACCACGGAATCGGAAGCGCGGAAGTTTCTCTGCAGCAGGTGGGCAACCTCGATCAGGATGCGGTCGCCTTCCACGTGTCCCACACGGCTGTTGATGTCCTTGAAGTCGTTCACATCGGCCATCATGATGGTGAAACGCCCCTTGGTGCGCTGCAGCCGGGCAATCTCCCGCAGCAGGGTTTCATCCAGCCAGCGCCGGTTGAATACGCCCGTCAGCGCGTCAGTGCGCGCCGTCCGCTCCGCCACTTGCAGCTGATGTACCAGTTCGCGGCGGGTTCGCACCAGTTGCAGGCGTTGGGTGAAAAGATACACATTGGAAAGAATGAGCAGCGCCAGCAACCCAAAGAACAGCTGCGGGGCGTTTGCCTGGTGCGAGATGCTGGCCGTAACGTCCCACAACAGCTGCGGCATGAGCAGCGCCAGAAATCCGGCCGCCATCACCGCCAGCAGGGCCGCGGCTATGCACCACAACTGCAGGTCGCGCCAATCCA
>DATJEH010000118.1:0-7732 GCA_035496875.1 Terriglobales bacterium
GGACGACGAGCATAGCGTACGCGACTCGCTGAACAAATGGTTTCACGAGGAAGGCTACGAAGTGGGCACGGCAGAGAGCGCCAGCGAGGCGCTTTCGCGAGTGGCGGAGCAGCGCTGGGACGCCGCGCTGCTGGACATCAAAATGCCGGGCACCGACGGAATTGAGTTGCAGCGGCGGCTGCACGAAGTGGATCCCCAGCTGATCGTAATCATGATGACCGGATACGCCTCGGTAGAGACGGCGGTCATGGCGCTGAAAAATGGCGCTTATGATTATGTGACTAAGCCGCTGGATCCGGACGAGATTGCCCACCTGGTGAAGAACGCGCTCTCCCACCGCCGCACCCAGCAGGAAAACATCGCTCTGAAGGAGACGGTGGCCGAGGTCATGGGCGTGCCCGATCTGGTGGGCAAGAGTCCGGCTATGCAGAAAGTGCTGGACGCCATCGAGACGGTCGGTCCCACCGATGCCACCGTGCTGATCACAGGGGAGAGCGGCACGGGCAAGGAACTGGTGGCGCGGGCGATCCATGCCGCCAGCTCCCGGCGATACAAACCGCTGGTGGTGATCCACTGCGGCGCACTCACGGAAACCCTGCTGGAGAGCGAGCTTTTCGGGCACGAAAAGGGCGCCTTTACCGGGGCGCAATACCGCAAGAAAGGCAAGTTCGAGATCGCCGAAGGAGGCACGGTTTTCCTGGACGAAATCGGCGATATCAGCCTGAAGACCCAGACCGACCTGCTGCGCGTGTTGCAGGAGCGCGAGATCACGAGAGTGGGCAGCAATCAGCCCATCAAGGTGGACTTCCGCTGTGTGGCCGCCACCAATAAAAGCCTGGAGGGGCTGATTGAGGAGGGCAAGTTCCGTCCCGACCTGTTCTACCGGCTTAATGTTTTCCGCATCGAGCTGCCGGCGCTGCGCGAGCGGGCGGAGGATATACCGCTGCTGGTGGAGCATTTTGTGCAGAAGTTCTCCCAGGCCATGAATAAGCGCATTAACCGGGTGGCTCCGCAGGCGATGTACGCACTGCAGCAGAACGACTGGCCGGGCAACGTGCGGGAACTGGAGAACGCCATCGAGCGGGCCATGGTGGTGGCGCAGGAGCCGGAGTTGCGGGAGCAGGACTTCATCCTCAAACCGCGCAACCATAATGGCGCCACCTCCAAATCACTGGAGGAAATTGAGAAGGCGCATATCCTGCGGGTGCTGGAAGGTTGCGGGTGGAACCAGACCCGGGCGGCGGAGATCCTGGGCATTGACCGGGTGACCCTGCACCACAAGATTAAACGCTATGGCTGGAGCCGGTCCACGGTTGCAAGCCGATGAAGCTGCTGTACATTCTGCCGATCGGAAACTGCGACGGCCGATCCCTCCAGGAGCTGGGGGGGGCCATGGGCGGGTTGTTCCGCGTTCCATTTCGAACCTTGGCGCGAGCCTTGGATCCGGAATTCGCGTTTCATCCCGAGCGCCAGCAGTATCACTCCTCGGAGATTCTGGCGGCCATGCAGCCTTTGCTGGGCAACGATTGCTGGCGGGTGCTGGGCGTAACCGATGTGGATCTCTACATTCCCATTCTGACCTTTGTATTTGGGGAGGCGCAGATCGGGGGCTCTTGTGCGCTGGTTTCCAGCTACCGGTTGCGGCAGGAGTTTTACGGTCTTCCCTGCGATGCGGGAATGCTGCGCTCGCGCCTCTTGAAGGAGGCGGTACACGAAATCGGGCATACGCTGGAATTGACCCATTGCCAGGACTATCGCTGTGCCATGGCGGCTTCGCACGCTGTGGAGTGGATTGACATTAAGGAGGCCTGGCTTTGCCCCGAGTGCCAGGCACGAGTGCCGGGGAGTGGAATAGCGCCGGCAGCCCGCGGTTTTCGGCCTTCGGCGCGCAAGTGACGAAGGTAGGAAAGAGGTCATTATGCTTACTGAAAAAGAACATGTACGCGAGCACAAAGAAGCGCCCGAGTTCCATGAACCAGAAGCTTGGCTGGGCAAACCTCCGGAGAAGGCGGTCCGAGTCTGCTTTGCGGCCACCAATGTAGAGGCCTGGGAGTGCGGCACCAGCGCCATGGTGACATGGGAGGGCAAGAGATTTCGCATTCTATGCGAAGGCAAAAACGTGCCCCTGATTCAGACCACGCGGGGGATATTGGTCGGAGAGTAAGGGCTTGGTCACGGCATCACCCAGGTAAAAGCTTGCATTCCAGGTGATCGCGAACTTCTAAGCGGCGGAATCAGTTCGCGGGCGAGGGCGCCCGCGCCACGAAGAAGAACGAAAGCTAAGGCGTAGTGGTGACCGGGAGCACAGCCTCGCGCAGTTTGGCAGCGGTTGCGGGATCAAAGCCTTCCATAACCAGCACGAATTTGCCGTGCGGCTCCACGAATACGGGGCCGTCTTCGGTGTTCCACTGGGTGGTGGCATCGGCTATGGAGACCTGAACGCCAGCCGAACTTGGCGGGACCGGACCCGAACTGCGAACGGCATCCACTTGCTTGTATTTTTCCTTTAACGATTGCGCGTAAAGGGCGGCAAATTTTGTGGCCTGCTCGGGCTCGGCCCATTGCGAAAGATAGAGCAGGGCCAGGTTGTCGGGAGAAGCCTTTTCCAGGCGGACGGCGTAATAGTAGCCGCCGCGCCATTGGGGCCAAAGCTGTTTTGAGACATTCTCACCGGCGTACTGCTCCACCATGACCGAGACGTCGAATTCGCCGACTGCGCCGACGTCTACCCGCTTCCAGGATTTGCCCAGAACCTTCTCCAGTTTGGGCGGCTGCAAGTGGGCCAGATGCTCGCCAGCCAGATAGACGGCCGGTTGCATGACCTCGCGGGTATTGAGCGGAGGGCGCTGGAGGACGTCCGCGAAGGCCGCGTCTTTCCCTTTCTTTTGCAGCAAAATACGTTCAAAATCCAAACCATAGGTGTAAGGAAAAGTAAGCGAATCTTTGATGTATAGCGGAGCGTGGTTGAACAGGGGCGAGCCCGCCGTTACTCCGGTTTTCATGGCGGCGACAATATCGGGAGCATCGAGAATGGATTTGCCGAGGGGCGCCAGCTCGTAGTCGGTGAGCACCACCATAGCCTGGCCTTCGGTAACCGCCTGGCGGGCGGCTACAGCTTCATCATCCTGCACATCAGAATCTTTTTTCTGGCTGCGCGGGCCATCCTTGAGCCAGTGGTCGAGGTTGACGTCCTGATCCTGCAGAGCATGTGTGAGTTCGTGGGCGAGCACCGGCTTCTGCACATCCGCATCCACCCAATCGAGCAGATTGACGGTCTTGGATTTGGGATCGTAATAACCGGCCACCTGCTCACGCAACAGGGCCAGCAGAAAGGTCTGCAGGTCGAAGTCGCGGGGCAGCAGGCCGAATTTTTTCAGCACCAGGGCGGAGCGGTTCAAGCGCTGCGTGTCCTGGTCGCTGCCCATCCTGCCCTCAATGTATTTCATGGCCTGGTCACGGCTGACGAGAGCGCGCTTCACGGGATGATGAAGGGGCAGACCGCTGTCCTGGCTGGCGAAATTAAGGATCTCGTCCACCGAGTGGAACAGTTCCTGGGCTTGCGCCGGGGTGATGTGAGTTTCAGGCCGGGCGGGTTGCGACTGGGCAGCAGGGTTGGAGGGGGGAGAGGCGGAGGGGGATGAACTCTGCGCCAAGGCGGGGGCGCTCAGCAACAGAAGCGGGAGCAGAACTCGGCAAACGGGGCTCAGCAGTAGAGTTTCCTCGCGCTACTTGGTAGACGGCACTCGCTACTATCGGCTATAGACCGTGGGCTGCGGGCCCTTCTCCAGCGTCTGCCGGTCCCAGATGGCGCCCTCGCGAGTGTAATTGGCGAGTTCGAAATCCTGGGTCAGCTCCAGGGCGTCAGTGGGACAGGCGTCCTCGCACAGGCCGCAGAACATGCAACGGCTAAGGTCGTAGGTGAAGGTGGTAAGTTCCTTGCGCCGGGTGGCTGCGTTACGCTCACTGGTGACCACAATCAGGTGCTCGGGACAGGCCAAGGCGCACAGGTCGCAAGCGATACACATAGTCTCGTCGGTATCGGGATTGACGTTCAGGCGCGGCGCTCCGCGATAGCGCTCGGCCACCTGTGGCCGCTGCAGCGGGTATTGCTCGGTGTAAATCTCTTTCGGGTCCTGGTAGCGGAAGGTTACGGACAATCCTTTAATCAGATCCACCAGGAAAACGCGGCGAAGAACGTTGGAAATTGAGAGTCCCATAGGGGCACCAGCTGTTCAGTCTAACACCACATGCAAGCGAAAAGGCTGCCTGGACCGCATATGGCGGGCGGGTAATCGCCCGGTCATCGTGGTTCAAGCAGCCTTCTCAAACCGTTTGCGCAAGCCATGCTTGCGTCAACACGGATCTGCTGTTCCGCTGCCCTACTTGCGGCGGCGGGTAATGATGCCGGCAGCCAGCGAGCCGAAGCCCAGGAGTCCGAGCAAGGGCAAGGGAGACGCGGTCTGCGGCAGGTTGCCGGCGGCCTTGTTCTGGGCCGTCTGGGTGTTGTCGTTGGCGGCGGCAGCGCTGTTCTCCGCGCCCGCCTGGGCAGAACTAGCGGCGGCACTCTGATCAGCGGCGGCAGCGTTGTTGTCAGCAGGATTCTGGCCAGCCGCACCGGCATTGGTATTGGAGTTGTCGGTTCCGCTTACAGCGCTATTGCCGGTGGCGGGAGGATTGCTCTCCGCGGCGGCGCCGCTGGACGGAGTGGAGCTGGTCTGGTCGCTGGGGGCCGCAGCCTGGGCAGAAGCAGCACTGCTGCTGCTCTCCTGACCAGCATTGGCACTGGGCATAGCCGAAGTTGCGGGCTGGCTATTAGCCGCCTCAGATCCGCTGGGCGGAGGGGTGCTGGGATTGGCAGATGCCGCGCCCTGCGAAGGCTGGCTGGCCTGGGCGGCTTCACCGCTGGCAGCGCCGGTGGTCCCGGCAGCGCCCGGGTTGGCAGCGCCGCTGCTGGTGGTGCAACTGGTGGCAATGTGCTGCACCGAGCTCACGGTCAGGGTGTTGCTGGCAGCCGTTCCGCTCTGCGAACCGGAACTGGGGGCTGCCGAACCGGAAGTACCGGTTGACGACGAATTGCCAGTGGTGCCGGTGATCTGCACTTCATGACCGATGTGTTGCTGCAGCTGACTGGTATCGCCGGTCAAAGTGTAGGTGGTTCCGGTGGTGTCCTGAGTGAGCGTGTAATTGCCGTTGGAACCGCTCAAGCAGCCTTGGACGGTGGTTTGGCCGCTGGCCGACGAGGAGCCCTGAGCATTCGCTCCGGACTGATCGCTGGGCGTGGACGGCGAGTTGGGATTGTTAGGGTTGCTGTTCGGATTCTGCTGGGTGTTGGGAGCAGCCTGCGGAGACTGACTCTGATCGGGCGCCTGCTGGGTTTGCGGTGCCGCCTGATCGCTGCTGGGATTGCTGGACGGTGTGTTCTGGTCTTGCGCCACCGCCACGGCTGCCCCAAGCAGTAAAACCGATGCCAAGATTAATACTCGCTTCATGCATCTCCTCCGTATGTCCCTGCCTTGGGCGCTGAAGGGCAGGATGACCAATCATTAGAGGGAGCGGCTGGGGGCGGGGTTTGCTGCGGCAACTCGGGAGTTAGTCCGGAGCCGGTGGTTCGAGGCCGGGGGCGGTGCCCCTATGTGTCGTATCCGGGGTGGATTCAGTGGTCTGCGAGCAGGATGCCAGTCCCCTCGATACTCCGGAATGCCAACTCTGACCACCGGCGATGCACCGCAGCCGACTGACTGCTGAGGCTAAAATGGTCTTCTCAGCCATGACTCCGGACGAAGTGTGGATGGAAGAAGCCTTGCGCCAGGCACAGCGGGCGCTGGAAGCGGGGGAAGTGCCGGTGGGAGCCATTGTGGTTTGTCACGGGCAGATAGCAGGCCGGGGCTTCAACCGCAATCTGCTGGATAACGACCCCAGCGCCCACGCTGAAATGGTGGCTCTGCGCCAGGCAGCGCGGTCCCTGGGCAACCACCGCCTGCTGGAGTGCGAGATGTATGCCACCCTGGAGCCCTGCCCCATGTGCGCCGGAGCCCTGATGCATGCGCGAGTGCGGCGGCTGGTTTACGGGGCCGACGACCCCAAGGCGGGAGCTGTGCATTCTGTGCTGCCGGTGCTCAACTATCCCGCTCTGAACCACAGCATGCAGGTGGAAAGAGGGGTGCTGGCGGGGCGCTGTGGAGAGCTGCTGCAGGCCTTCTTCCGCGGGCGGCGGGCGGAGCAGAAGAGCTGATCCGGGGTAGCGCGTCCGGGTTGCAGGCCAGCCACCCCGGACCGGATCTATCTCGTATTACGATATTTATTCCTTCTTCCTCGGGAGATATATTCCCTGCGTCGCCCCATTCTTGGGGCCACGCCCAACCTCTTGCACCTCATCCAAGAGAGTAAAGGGGGTAAGCAATGGCAGACTACGCTACGAACCTGCCGATCACGACCAGCAACCGAGCTTCGTGGTCGGCAATTTTCGCGGGAACCTTTGTGTTTCTGGCGATTGAAATCACATTTCTCGCATTGGGCATTGCCATTTTCGGCGGCAGCGCTTCTTCGCCGGCATCGGGTACGATGGCGGCCGGAATCTCCATCTGGCAAGGAATCGTGACCCTGTTCGCCTTGTACTTCGGCGGGCGCACGGCCGGCCGGCTTAGTGGCACAGCCAACCGGAACATCGCCTTGTATCACGGGCTGGTGGTGTTCGGCATGAGCATCTTCTCCGCCATTCTGGTGGCGGTGCTGATTCTGGCTCCGGCTGAGATCGCCAATGCCGGTAACGCAACCGTCAGCCTGGTGACTGTGCGCCACTTGTTCACGGAGGGCGGATATGCGGTGTTCTGCTCGCTGTTCGTGGGCGGCTGCCTGGCGGCCGCAGGAGCGGCAGGAGAGGCCAGGCACAACCAGACGCCTCCGGTGGAACGGCCCGGCAACCTGAGATCGGTGGCCTAAGGTTCCTCTCGCGCCACGCGGACCAGCCGGCTCTACCAGGGCCGGCTTTTTTTTAACTTCATGCCGATCAACGCTGATCGAGTTCGCGGTGGGGAGGCGAGTTCCTATTCAATCTGAAATCGAGCACAACGCAAAAACAGCCGGCCCTGGAAAGCGACCGGCTGTCTTGCTCAACTTCATGTGCCGCCGAGCTTGCGGCCACTCGCTTCATCCCAAGGTGGAGGCTCCGACTTTGAGAAACGAGCGGCCCCGCCCGCAACTAGCATCCGAAACGGCGACGAGCGTAGGCCCCAAAACCAATCAAACCAGTACCTAACAGCAGCAGACTGCCCGGTTCTGATACTGGTATCGTCGGCGCGAGATCGGTGAGGTAGTCCATCTGGCCGTTGCAGCATTCGGTGTAGATGAACTGGAAGGGGAAGTTCCCGGTCGCACCTGTATAGGTAAAGTTGGTGGTTACCGGGGGCGTGGGGCCGGGATCACTAAGAACGTTCACCCCGTTGACGTACATCTGGGTTCCATCGTCGTGAGTGACGGCAAAGCCCTGGCCATTGGTAAAACCGGCGGTGCCGGTAAACACCCACAAAGAATCGTTGGGATTGGAGGCAGAAGTGAAACCGTTGAGATAGCTGATGCCCGAGGCCGCACCAAAGGAATTCAGGAATCCTCCAAGGGTGTAGCTGGCACCGAGAGCCTCAGCGCTGAAGGTTATGGCGCTGGCGGAGAAGGTGGCACACTCGGTTCCTGTCGCCTCCGCGGCGGAGAGACCACTGTCGGTTGGAGTGTTCTGAGA
>DATJEH010000119.1:0-3197 GCA_035496875.1 Terriglobales bacterium
CTTGTCCACAAAGGGGTAGCGGCGCTCCACATAATCCAGGCCGCGCATCAGGTCCACATAGGGACGCCCACCCCAGTCGCCGTTGATCTGGTCAATAAATTTCTGCCCGTAGCCGGTGGAGCCGCGCGGGTTGATCATCACCACCACGTAACCGTCAGCCGCGAACAACTCCGGATTCCAGCGGTAGCTCCAGGCATCGTCCCAGGCGCCCTGCGGCCCGCCGTGGATGAGGAATTTCACGGGGTACTTCTTGTGCGCGTCGAAGCTGGGCGGCTTGAGCAGGAAGCCCTCCACTCGCCTTTTCTCCGCGCCCACGAACCAGAAATGCTGCAGAGGCGGCATTTCGACCTGGGAGAGAACAGCATCGTTCAGATGGGTAAGTTTCTCGGGTTTGCACTGCACCGGGAACGTTGGCGGAGTGTGCGGTACGTTTACAGGCGGATAAGGTGCGCACGGTGGAAAGGTGGTGTTAAGGGTGTAGATTTCGTTCGGCGCGCGAACGGACATTGCGGTAGCAACAATCTTCTTACCATCGTGCGTGACGGCCAAATCGTCAAGAGTTCCCTCCATTAGCTTTACGACCCCATGTCCCACCAGATCCACCTCATAAATCGGCTGCGTTCCCTGATCTTCTGCCACAAAGTAGATCCGCGAGGAGTCCGGCGCCCATACGAAACCGCCCACCCAGCGGTCGAAATTTTCCGTCAGGCTGCGGTGCTGGCCGCCGGCCCGATCATAGAGCATGAGGCGGAAGCGGTCGCTTTCGTAGCCGGGACGAACTTGTGCCAGGTAGGCGATGTACTTGCCGTCGGGCGAATAGCGCGGGGTGGAATCGCTGGCCGGATTGTCGGTAATTTTCTTGGGCGTGCCGCCGGTCACCGGTACCACGAACAGATCGTTGTTGGTGCTGGTGGCCTCGACTTCGCTGATGTTGCTGGTGAAAGCCACTTCCTTGCCGTCGGGCGAGAAGGCGTAGAGGTCGCCGCCGCCCAACTGGAATGGCGGCACGTCGTGGTCGCCGGGCGTAAGGTCGCGGGCGGCGCCGCCGTTCGCCGCCACAACGAACAGGTGGCTGCGCTTGCCTCCGGTAAAGCTCGACCAGTGACGGTAGAACAGACGGGTAAAGACGCTGCCCTTCACCTTCGACATGGCTTTCTCCTGCGCCCGCGCCTGGTTGCAGGCGTCGTCTTTGCAGTCGGGATAGACGGGGGAGACAAAGAGGATGTTCTGCCCGTCGGGCGACCAGAGTTCGCCATCGGCCTCGGTGGAAATGGAGGTGATGCGGCGCGAATCGCCCGCGAGGGCGCCGGCAGCGGGGTCAAAATCCGTCACCCAGACTTGCGAACTGCCGTCCTGGGAGGAGATGTAGGCGAGCTGCTTGCCATCTGGCGACCAGCGCGGCCGGTTCTCGCCCGCCGCCCCGTTCGTGATTTGCTTGCTCTCGCCGCCGGCCAGCGGCACCACCCACAAGTGCGGGGTGCGCGTATTGGCTTTCAGGTCCACCTTCACCGCGCTGAAGGCCACCCAGCGCCCGTCGGGCGACACCTGGGGCTCGCCCACCCGCTGCAGCGCCATCATGTCCTCAAAGGTGAACGGGCGCCTGGCCTGGGCCACGCAGAAAGAACTCAGAAGGAAAATAGCGATTACAATGCGGCGCCCCATTGGCACCTCCTGGAAAAGCACACAAGTGTAATGGATTCAGCGCCTGGCGTGTCTGTGAGGGGGATCACTGGAGAATTTAGCACTGCCCAGCAATGAATTGTGGGTAGCCGGGCAACGCTCGGACAGCACCGACCACCAGCTGCACTCAGCCACCAAACCACTCATTGTCATCCTGAGCTGCGCGACTGAGCGCAGCGAAGGACCTGCTTCTCGACCTACAAAACCGCTCCAATTCTCTTGTTTCGCAACGCCTGGCCTGAGGTAATATTCCAGCCCGCATGGATATCCTGGCTTCGGAACGCGAACGCCAACGGCTAGAGGCGCTCTACGCGCGCATGAGCGATGCAGAGCTGCAAAGCCTTGCTCAAGACGCCGGTTCGTTGACCGAGGTTGCGCTTCTGGCGCTGTCACAAGAAGCTCAACACAGAGGCCTTAACCTCCCGCTACCGAACTCGGCCATGCCGCAGGATGTATTGGAGCAGCGGCAGTTGACGGTGGTTCGACAATTCCGAGATATGCCCGAGGCGCTCCTGGCAAAAGGACTGCTGGAATCCGCGGGAATTGAATGCTTTCTTGTGGATGACAATCTGGTCCGCCTCAATTGGTTTATCTCTGATGGCATCGGCGGTATTAAACTTGCGGTCAATGCGGAAGACGCTCAGCCCGCCGCCGAAATTCTGGCGCAACCCATTCCAGAGACTTTTGATGTTGGAGGATCGGAGAGCTACGAGCAACCTCGCTGCCCACGCTGTGGCTCAATTGATATCAGCCACGAAGCAGGAACGGACAAACGATTTGCGCTTCCTGCCCTCTATGTAGGCGGTCTCCCGCTTCCAGTGCCGCGAAATGTGTGGAAGTGCTCCTCCTGCGGCGCGCAATGGCGCGAGGTGCCGGATGAGCAAGGGACCGATGCTGGAGCCGAATGACGTTGTGCGCAGCATATTCACAGGATTTGACGAGCAAAAAGCAGGTGCTTCGCTGCGCTCAGGATGACAACACGAGGCAGGGTGACTGAATGCTGCGTGCTGAATGCTGCGTGCTCCGACCGGCCCACTGCTACTTGTCCGCCTTCCAGCTCCCACCGCTCCGCCATCAGCCGCAGCACTTCCTGAATCTGGTGGTCCCAGAGCGGCCATTCGTGGATCCCCGGCTGCTCGCGGTATTCATGGGGAATCTTTTTCTCCTGCAGCAGCCGGGAAAAGTCGCGGCTCTGCTGCAGCAGGTGGTCTTCGGTGCCGCAATCGAGATAAATAAACGGCAGTTCCGCAACCGGAGCGTTGATGAGCTGCTTCAGGTCGTATCCTTTGCGCTGCGGTGAGCCCGCCGGCCCGAAGGCGGCCACGATGGACTGGCGGATCCAATCGGGCATGTCGGGGCCCATGTTTTCCGGCGTCCAGTCGGTGACCGCCAGCGCTCCGCTCATGGAGGCGGCTAAGGAAAACAGGTCGCGGTGCTTCAGGCCGAGCATGAGCGCCCCATAGCCGCCCATGGAGAGCCCGGCCGTGGCCCGCATGCCCACCTGCTGCAAGGTGCGG
>DATJEH010000120.1:0-6517 GCA_035496875.1 Terriglobales bacterium
CACGTGCGCCTTGGGATCGGCGGGAGCTTTCACCAGTGTCTGCACGTACCAGGCGACGATCTCGCGCGGCAGTTCGGGATGTGGGCCAAAGATTTCTGTGCCGTGCTTGCCGTCTTTGAAGCCGACAAATTTATTGCGCGGATTGCCAGGCAACTCCGCCAGCCATTGCATGTTCTGCGGTGCATTTGAGTCGAACTCGTCGTCGGCGGCCCCCGCGGTGAAGATAGGCAGCCAGGCATTGTTTTGCAGAAACTTCAAGCCGGCGCCGTTAGTGCCCCCGGCCAGCAGCGCCAGCGACTTCACTTCCGGATGCCGCCGCGCCACCTCCACGGCGAAGCCCACGCCGCAGCTGCCGCCCCCGGCGCCGATCCGCTCCTTGTCCACGCCCGGCTGGGCCAGCAGGTAGGCGTAGGCGGCGTCCACATCCCCCGGCCACTTGGTGGTCTGCACCTGCTGCAGCTTCTGCGGGTCTTTGCGGAAATCAATGCGTTCGCCTTCGCTGTCACCATAGCCGCGGTAGTCGAGGGTCAGCGCGTTAATCCCGGCGGCGCTGAGCTGGCTGGCCACCGGCTCCCATGCCTTACGATTACTGTTGCACATGTGCAGCAGCAGCACGCCGGGCCCGGGCTTGCCGGCCGCGTAATAGGTGGCCTTGAGCTTGGTGCCGTCCGCGGCGGTGATGTCCACATCCCGCGGGGCGGGCGCCGTGGCAGCAAAGATGGGAAGACTAACCAGGAACAGAAGCAGGGAAGCGAAAAAGCGAGGCATTGCGGTACCTCCTGCGATGAGCCAGATTATAGCTTTCCGAAGGGCATGGCTTCAGCCACGCCATATCCGCTGCGAAAAGAAGCCGGCTTTAGCTGTTAAGCAAGAGCTTCGCGCTTGGGATGGCAGAATATTGGGTGTGCCCGCGGCAGAAGAATTTGGGAGGCCGTCATGTCCGACTTTCGTGGCGCTCGCGCTGTTCACCAATTCACCCAGACCAACCAGGCTCCGCCGGAAAAAGTCTTTCCCCTGCTCTGCCCGGTGCGCGAGGCGGATTGGGTGCCTGGCTGGAAGTATCGGCTCATCTACTCGCAATCCGGAGTGGCCGAGTTGGGCTGCGTTTTCACCACTCCTGACGAAGACGGCTCCGAATCCACCTGGCTCTGCACCGAGTACGATTCCACGGGCTTGCGCATCGCCTACTCCTGGATCACGCCCGGCCTGGTCGCGTGCCACATACAGATCCAGCTCGAGCCCGGTCCTGGCGCAACCACCCGCGCCCATATCGCCTACACCTATACCGGGCTTGCTCCCGCCGGCAACAAGAAAGTGGAGCGCTTCACCGCCGACTGGTTTCATAGCAAGATGGAAGGCTGGCAGAAGGCAATCAATCACTATCTTGAAACCGGAAAGGTAATCGCGGCGCCGCAGTGGGAATGAATACAACTTCACTTATGCAGGCGCGCCCGCACCGCGTTCAGGCGTGTTTGCGCTTCGGCCATGCTGGGTGTCATCTGCAGCGCAGCCTGATAGGCGCGGGCGGCGGAGGGCAGGTCTCCCTTGGCTTCCAGCGTCTGTCCCAGCCAGAAGTAGGCGATGGATGAAGGCGCGAGCTGCGCCGCGCGGGTAATGTCGGCCAGGGCAGCATCCAGTTTGCCCGCCTCATATTCCAGGGTGCCGCGAGCTAAAAGGCTGTTGTGCTGGTCGGGGTCCAGGCGGATGGCGGTGTCGAACTCGGTCAGCGCCGCTGCCGGACGGTTGGTTTGCAAATAGAGCACGCCCAGGTTGTTGTGGGCATGGGCCGCGTCCACGGGATCGAGGGCATTTCCCAGGGCCCCCTGGTACTCGCGTTCGGCTTGGGGGAAGAGGCCGGCCCGCAGCAGCAGGGTGGCGCGATTGTAGCGAGGCTCGAAGTCGCGCGGCTGCAGCCGGGCTGCGGCGTCGAAGTGGCTCATCGCCTCCTGCGTTCTGCCCATGGCCACCAGCGCGGTGCCCAGGTTATCTTCGGCAATGCTGTTGTCGGTGGTGACCTCAAGCGCGTGGGAGAAGAGGGTGTAACTGTCCTCCCAATATGCCAGCTGCCGGTTGGCGGCCCAGGCATAGGCGAAAACAATCGCCACGGCCGCGGCCACCCCCACCGTGCGGGGCGCAGGCAGGCGCGGCGCCGCTTCCGCCACCAGCCACACGGCGATGGCGAACAGTCCGAGGAAAGGAATATAAGCGTAGCGGTCGGCCATCGCCTGCCGCCCCACCTGCACCACGCCGATCACCGGCAGCAGCGCCACCAGGTACCAGGCCCAGCCCGCCAGCAGATACCGGCGTTGGCGGTAACGCCACACCCAGATGCTGATTGCCAGCAGCACCGCCGCCGCCAGCCCCACCTTCCACAGCGCCAGCGAGCTTTCTGGATGGGGATAGAACACCGCTAGCCGTGCGGGCCAGACGCCCTTCCAAATGTAAGCGAAATAGGAGTAAATGGCATTCCCCAGGCGCCACCGCAGGGGCAAGGCCAGGGTCGTGCCCAGAGCGCCGATGTCACGCTGCGCATACAAGGTTATCGCGGCGCTCCCCACCGAAAGCAGAAACAAGGGCATTTTCTCCGCTGCCAGCCGGAGAAATGCGGTCAAGAAGCCAGGTCCTCCCCTGCCCGGGACAGGCAGCCGCTGCAGAGGCCAGTAGTCCAGGCAAAGCAGGAGCAAGGGCAGGGTCACCACCATGGGCTTGGCCATCAGGCCGAGGGCAAAAAGCGCCGCCACCGGCAGATAGCGTGCGATGCCCGGCTTGCGCACATATTCGCGGTAGGCCCAGACGGTGAGCAGGAGGAAAGTGGTACACAGCAGAGACTTGAATTCGGCCACCCAGGCGACCGCCTCCACGTTCAGGGGATGAACCGCGAACAGTGCGGCTACGGCCGCGCTGCGCCAGTGGAAGCCGGTGGCGGCGCGCAGCAGCAGAAAAATCAGCACCACGTTCAGGGTGTGCACCAGCATGCTGACGAAGTGAAAGCCGGCGGGATTGATCCCGAACAGCTGCACTTCAGCCATGTGCGACATCCAGGTTAGCGGGTGCCAGTTGCCATAGGTGATGGTCCGCATGGCCCACACCAGATTGCTCCAGCTGAGGCCGCGTAGCACGTGCAGGTTGGCGGTCACATAATAGTTGTCGTCGTAATTGACGAACCCGTGGTGCAAGCTGGGCTGGTAGAGGATCAGGGTGCCCAGGCCCAGCAAGCCAGCCGTCACCACCGTGGAAAGGGTTGACCCCCTCGGCATGTGCCCGCCAGTTTTAGCTGGCATCGTCTGCCCTGAATGAGTACCGGTGCGCGATTTCATGTTTTTGCCGATGCAGGCAGCAGGAGGGTGGGACGGCTTCTCTCCCCCACCGGCAGACCGCCTTATCTGCCAGAGTTTGTACTTTGGGCTGGTCTCAGAATAGCTGCTGCGAGCCCAATTCTGGGATTACCAGAGTGGATGCGGCACACCAGGGCTTTGCCCCGAACAGCAAACTGGCCGCTTCGTGTAACATCAATGTTCTCCCATGCCCCCCATCATCGTAGCTGAGGACCTTCGCAAGACTTATCACGTTGGCAAAGTGGAGGTGCCGGCCCTGCGCGGTGTCTCCTTCAGCGTGGCTAAAGGCGAATTTGTGGCCGTGGTGGGGCCCTCCGGCAGCGGCAAGTCCACTCTTTTTTACCTCCTGGGCGGACTCACGCACGCCGATTCCGGGCGGGTGGTGGTTGACGGCGCTGATTTCGCCAGGCTCTCTGACGCTCAGCGCACCCAGATGCGCAAGCGCAAAATAGGCTTCGTTTTCCAGAAGTTTAACTTGCTCCCCACCCTGGACGCCTACTCCAACATTGCCATCGCCCAGGACATCGCCGGCACCAACTCCAAGAAAGATGACGAGCTTTTTAAGCGCATCGTGGAGATGCTGGGCATCGCGCAGCGGCTGCGGCACCGTCCCTCCGAGCTTTCCGGAGGCGAACAGCAGCGCGTCGCCCTGGCACGGGCGCTCATCAACCGGCCCGCCATTGTGCTGGCCGACGAACCCACCGGCAACCTCGACAGTAAGAACTCGGAAGTCGTGCTCCAGATGCTGCGCCACTCCCAGAAAGAACTGGGCCAGACCGTGCTCATGATCACGCACAATCCCGAAGCCGCCGCCTATGCCGACCGCATCATCCACATGCGCGACGGCCAGATCGTGCTGCAAGGCGTGGAGTGATTCCTTGCGGAAGGTCAGGCCGTCCGCCAACCTTGAAACCTGTAAAACCTTGAAACATGCCTTTCCTTCCAGCTTCCAGCCATCATCTACCAGCTAATACAATGTGCGCATGGACGACCTTCGCACTCCCATCCTTCCCGGCACCGCGGCCTCCGACTACGAACGCTACCTGCGTACCGACGAGCTGCTGGCCCTGCAGAAGCCCCCGCAAGAGATGCTGCATAAAGATGAGCTTACCTTTCAGGTGGTGCACCAGGCCTCTGAGCTGCTGCTGAAAGGCGCGGCCTGGGAACTGGAGCGGGCGCTCGACTTCCTGGAGCAAGCCGATTTAGCCAACTGCTCCCGTCTCATCCGCCGCGCCAATATGGAGATTGACTATCCCATCAGCCTGCTGCATGTTCTTGAAACCATTACCCCTTACGACTATCACCTGATCCGCGCCGGCCTGGGACACGGCAGCGGGCTCGACTCCCCCGGCTTTCTGGCTCTGCTGCACGTGGGGCCGCGACTGGGCCGCGCCTTTGACGCCCAACTGCAGCGCGCGGGGGTGACTGTGGACGAAATGTACCGCCACCACCAGAAGCATTTCGGCCTGCATGACGTGGCCGAGAGCCTGCTGGATTTTGACGAGCGGGTGCAGATTTTCCGCTTTCATCACCTCAAACTGGCGCAGCGCATTATCGGCGGGGGGGTGGTGGGTACCATGGGGACGCCGGTCGAGGTTTTGCATCAGCGCCAGGAGCACGTCTTCTACAAGGAATTGTGGGACGTGCGCAACGAAATTACAGCCAAGGTCACGGAACAGTGGGAACGGGAGGGCCGCAAGTAAGCCAAAAAGCTGAATTTCGCCGTTGATCCGAGCTCATCTGTGTCAATCCGTGGGAAAGAAGTTGATTTTGGGTGTTGATTGCCCCTGCTTTTGCTCTCATTTATAATCAACCTGCCGAGCGGGAGTAACTCAGCGGTAGAGTGCGACCTTGCCAAGGTCGAAGTCGCGGGTTCAAATCCCGTCTCCCGCTCCAGAGTTTGTCAACCCTCGCCCCGGGCGGGGGTTTTTTCCGTGGCGCGGTAGCCAAGTGGTAAGGCCGAGGTCTGCAAAACCTCTATCGCCGGTTCGATTCCGGCCCGCGCCTCCAGTTTCCCCAAAACGTGGGTGTGGGACGAGGTCCTTCGCTGGGCTCAGGATTTCGGCAGCAGGCTCCCGCTCGCCCTTTGGGGCTTGCTCACGCCTGCTAAACGCCTCAAGTTCGATTCCGGCCCGCGCCTCCAACTCCTTCCCAAATCAGGTTGGACGAGGTCCTTCGCTGTGCTCAGGATTTCGGCAGCAGGCTGCCAGCTTGCCCCCTGGGCTGCGCAGGCACAAAAAACCCGCGCCCAGGTGATTACCAAGCCGGCGCGGGTTTCTTCTAAACGCTATCTCTGACAGGAATCACTGACCATCTTCACGCCCGTCACGGTTAAATGTCCGTGCTCGGCATTGTTCTTCTTGACACCCGTGTCGGCGGCGGTGCCTTTGGCGTCTTCTTTCAAATTGTGGAGCTTGGTATGGGAGACAACGCCGGTGGCGGCGACGGTATGACCGACATGCTTAGCCAATGAAACGTGATCGCTGCGCACTTCCCATGTGCTGCCATCACTGGCAATGAGCTGGAATTCGTTGGCGCTGTCGCCTTGGGACAGGCAACCGGTTATAGTCCTTACGCTTGACTTAGACTTCGAGCTGCTCGGCGTATCCTGCGCGAACCCCAGCAGAGCAAAAAGGCTGGCTACCAGCAGGCAAAGCAGCAAACGTTTGATTTTCATTTAGTCATCCTCCAATTATCTCGGGTTCAATCCACCACTCTGCGTCCGCTGACCAATTGAATGATCAGGACGATCAAAGCGATTACCAGCAAGAGGTGTATGAGACTGCCGGCAACGTGAAAGCTGAAGCCCAGAAGCCATAAGATCAACAGCAGCACCAATATGGTCCAAAGCATAGTTCCCCCAAGTCTCAATTCTGATTCGTTCGCTGTCGCCCGGGTTGTGCTCAGAAATTCATGGCGGGCGACTAAGCTCAGCGTGAGTGCCCGGGAGCTATGTGTATCTTGATGCAAACAGAGTACTTAGTTGGTGACTTTGGTCAAGCTTCCAACCATCCCAGTTCAGCCCGGACAAGCTCCCGCTCAGAGGGGTGGACGTGAAATGGACAGTTGCAAGAAGTCGGTCGTACTGGCGACTCTCTCATGCCAGAAACGCCTGAAGTTCCGGTTCCGGCCCGCGCCTCCAACCCTCCTCGCCCCACCCGCGTGGTCCTACCACCTTGCAT
>DATJEH010000121.1:0-11575 GCA_035496875.1 Terriglobales bacterium
AAATAATTCTGCCGCTTTGGCCGCCTTGTTGCTTTGCAAGTGGCCAATCAAGTGCCACTCGGCGCCGGCAAGGTCACGCAGCGCGCCTGTCTTATCGGCAAATTCCTGTACCCGGTTTTCGCCGAAAAGCCGCTGTCCCGCGTTGTAGGCTTGGCGGATAAGTTCAGGAGGGAAGGTCTTGCTGACCGCCATGAGCGCGATCTCCTCGGGGCGGCGCCCGGCGCGCCGCGCCGCAGACGCGATCCGCTCCCGCACCGCAGCCAGGCTGTTAACCACAGAGGACACAGAGGTCACAGAGGGAATTGTAGATTGATAACTTCACATTTCCGAATTTTCGAAGAGAATTCCCCGAAGCGGAAAATGCGAGCGTAAACAGACGCAAGGTTCTTCGACTCCGTGGCCCGGTTCGCAAGCGAACCGAGCCGCTTCGCTCAGAATGACAGAAAGAATGGAATCTCTGTGCCCTCTGTGTCCTCTGTAGTGAAAAAGGGCTTCACATGATAGCCGTTGGCGGCGCGGGATCTTCCGGGCGCCCGGCGTTGGCCAGCGGCACCTTGATCATTACCCCGATCAGGATCGCCAGCCCAATCAGCCCGGAGATCCAGTGCGGGTTCTCGAAAACCTGCGGCAAAGAGTGCCCCGAGCCCACAATGCCGGCAATCACCAGCCCACACAGCGCCTCTCCCGCTATCAGGCCAGAAGCGGTGAGCACGCCGGCGTTGTCCACGCGCGCCTTTTGCGCATCGTTGAAGCCCCGGCGATCGCGCAGTTTGTCGGTGATCCAGCGAATTACGCCGCCAACAAAAATGGCGAAGGTGGTCTCCAGTGGCAGGTACATGCCCACGGCGAACAGCATGGGGCTGCGCACCTCGATCATGATCATGGCAAAGCCCATGAGGATGCCGACCACCACCAGCGGCCAGGCCATGTTGCCGCCCACAATGCCCTGCGCCAGCATGGCCATCAGACCGGCTTGGGGCGCGGGCAGGGCAGCGGTGCCGAAGTGGTATGCCTTATCCAGGATCATCAGGGGAAAGAACAGCACCAGGCCGGAGACGACGATGCCGAACATGTCGCCAATCTGCATCTTGGACGGGGTGCCGCCCAGGATATGTCCGACTTTTAAATCCTGCAGCATCTCGCCGGCCACGGCCGAGGAAACGCACACCACCGCCGCTACGCCCAGCACAGCGGCCACCCCGCCCGTGCCGGAAACGCCCAGCGCAACCATTAGAAGCGCCGCGACTACCAGCGTGCACAGGGTGAGGCCGGAAACGGGGTTATTCGACGAACCAATCAGGCCGACAAGGTTTCCGGAAACAGCTGCAAAGAAGAAGCCCAGAATCACCATGACCAGAGCAGCTACCACGGCCCCGCCCACTACTTTTGACAGGGTCAGGTTCCCGGCGCCCACGATGAAGAAGTAGTACAACGCGATCATGGCCAGCAGCACCACGCCGACGCCGGCAAACACGATCTTGGCGTTCAAGTCGCGCTCGGTGCGGTCGGTGACTTCATGCGCGGCGGCGGATTTTTTCAAATCGGAGATAGCGCGCGCCATTCCGGCGCCCAGTTGCTTGCGCATTTTGAACAGGGTGTAGCCAGCGCCTACCAGCATGCCGCCCACCGCAATCGGCCGCACGATGGAGAACCACACCGCTCCGGCAACTCCACCCCAGTAGCCCATGGCATTGCTGCCCGCAGGCATGGGCAGGTTGGGCCCGAGGAAATAAATTAGGAGCGGCACCAGCAGTCCCCAAGCCACCACCCCGCCGGCAAAATTCAAGGCCGCCAGGCGCGGACCGATAATGTAGCCCACCCCCAGATAAGCAGGGCTGATGGCCGGAGAAGTGAACGTGGTCATGCCGCCGGTGGCCACGGTAGGCGCGGTCGAGCCGCCGCCTATCTTCAGGCCCTTGGCCATGGAAGGAATCTTCACCAGCAGTTGACGCGTGTACCAGAACACATTGATCTGGGAGAGAAAGTACATGAGCGCGCCAAAGCCCATGTTGGCAAACAGAATCTTGGCTGCCTTGGCGCCCTGCTGACCGGCCTTGTGAATCTCGGAAGCGGCAACGGACTCAGGGAAAGGAAGTTCGGGGTCTTCCACCATCACCCGGCGCAGCAGGGTGACGAATAGGATGCCCAGGGTTCCACCGATAATCATTAACGCGACCGACTGCCAGTACTTCCCGGCCAAGCCGGGCCACAGGCCGGCGAGCACGAAAGCCGGGATGGTAAACACCGCGCCGGCCGCCACCGATTCCCCAATGGAGCCGATGGTTCGGGCAATATTCTCTTCCAACACCGAGCCCTTCAGCAGTCGCAGCACCGCCATGCCGATGACAGCGGCAGGGTAGGTGGCGGCAATGGTCATGCCCGCGCGCAGGCCCAGGTAGGCGTTGGCCGAGCCCAGAATGGCGGTCATGATCATGCCCAGAATCAGCGCGCGCAGCGAAAACTCGCGCATCTGCATGCTGGGAGGAACAAATGGCTGGTGCTTTTTCTTGCCACCGAGGGATGGGGAGAGGGTGGTGGTTTCGGCGCTCATAAGAACTCCTCGCGGCTAGCTGCGATGCAAGCCCGGCAAAACCGCGCACAGTAGCATGGCCGGCGGCGCTTACACAAGGGCGTACATCACGCCTAGGGTACCAGCTTTGAAGGCGCCAGAACCGCCACAGGCCCACTTTGTGGAGCGCCTTTGGGCGAGGGAGAAAGCCATGGCAGCGGCTGGGCAAGAGGGGGCTAAGGTCCGCTACTCCTAGCCTTCCCACACGAAAGCATCGAACACCCGGGTGGTGGAGAAGCCCAGGCGTTCATAAAGCAACACCGCGCGTTCATTGGCCTGAGTGACAGTCAGAGACAGGAGCTCAAAACCACGCTGACGCAGAGCCTGGGTGCTGGCCGCAAGGAGTTTCTCACCAATGCCGTGCCCGCGCAGTTCGGGGACAACGCACACCTGGGTCACGTGGCCAACGTCGTTCTTCACGCGCGAACACAGGATGACCGCCACAAGCGACCGTGTCGGCCGGTGCAGGGCCACGAAGGAGGCTTCCGCGTCAAAGATGCCGCACCCGGGGAAGCGCACAATATTGTTCAGAAAGCGCACCGAGCCGCTCAGGCTGCGGTATTGGTCGTTGATCTCGGAATCAATGTGCCCGCGGTAGGCGGCGGTGATGACCGCGGCGGCCGCCTGGTAATCATGCTCCGTCCAGGGACGGATCTCGATGTCGGGCGGCAGCTTGGGGGCCGTGGCTGCCGCCGGACCCAGCGGCAGCACCATGAAAAGCCGGGGGTGGCGGCGGAAGCCCTGGTCAAGAAACGGCCGCGCCACCGCGCCGCTCTCATGCACCAGCAGCTGCGCCTCCACCCGGTGAATGCCGGGGGAGCGCTGCAGGGTTTCGATTACGTGGGTGAGCAGGCGAATCTCGATGGCGTGCTCCCCGTCCGTGCGCGTTCCGTTACTGCCCACAAACAGGTCGCCGATAACGCCCTTGCTGCCCTCGTAAACGAAGAACGAGTAGCCAAAGATCCGCCCGCGCTCGATGGCGGCATACCCGGGCAAAATCTTGGCGTCCACGTAGCGCAGGATCATGTCGGCCGAGCCGCGGTAGTCCCAGGAAAGCAGGCGCGACCACACCTGCGCCTCCCCGTCCAGCAGGGGCCGCAGGTCAGCGGAAGAAAAGTGTCTGAGGTCGAGGATCTCCACCGCGTCTGGCCTGAATGGCTGCCAAGGTACGAACTACCAAGCTACCAATTACCCGCTGGCGGTTCAATGACGCTTGCAGTACGCCGCCAGGAGCGCGGTGGGCGGCGATGAAGGCCACGCCGGCCCCCAGGTCAGGAGGCGTGGGGCGGGAGGGGCCCTCTCTCAGGTAGATTGGCCCAAACCCGCCATGGTTGTTTAGAATAGAGATTCGCCCGATGAACCTGCCTGCTATCCAGGAGGCGCTGCGCCAGCAAAGTATTGACGCGTGGCTCTTCTACGACCATCACCACCGCGATCCCATTGCCTACCGGGTGCTGGGCCTGCCCGACGGCACTATGGTGACGCGGCGCTGGTACTACGTCATCCCGGCTGAGGGCGAGCCCGCCAAGCTCACCCACCGTATTGAACCGCACCACCTGACCAGTCTGCCCGGCAAGGAAGAAAAATACTCTGCCTGGCAGGAGTTGTTCGAGAAGCTCAAGGCCATGCTGGCGCCCTACAAAAACGTGGCCATGCAGTACTCGCCGGACAACCTTGTGTTCCTGGTCTCAATGGTGGACGCGGGGACGGTGGACCTGGTGCGCAGCTTTGGCAAAAATGTGGTCAGCTCCGGCGACCTGGTGGCCCGCTTCGAAGCCACCTGGACCGAAGACCAGATTCGCAGCCACTTCGAAGCGCGCGACGCCATTGATTCCATCGTGGCGGCCTTCTGGCCGGAGCTGGGACGGCGGGCCCGCCAGCACGGCACCACCGAGTACGAGATGCAGCAGTGGCTGATAGAAGCTTTCCGGCGCGAGAACCTTGTCACCGACGATCCGGCCAATGTGTCGGTGGGCCCCAACAGCGGCGACCCGCATTATGAGCCCACGGCCGAGCGCTCGTCTGACATACACGCCGGCGATTTTGTCCTGCTTGACATCTGGGGCAAGAAGAATCGTCCGCAGGCAGTCTATTACGACATCACCTGGACGGGGCTGATCGGGGCGGCGGCTTCCGAGCGCCAGCGCGAGATTTTCGAAATCGTGCGCGGCGCGCGTGATGCCGGCATCAACGCGGTGAAGTCGGGGGTTTCACCGGGCCGCAAGTTGCAAGGCTGGGAAGTGGACAAAGCTGCCCGCGACTACATCGCTTCCCGCGGTTATGGGCAGTACTTCATCCATCGTACCGGGCACTCCATTGGCACGGAGGTGCATGCCAACGGCGCCAACATGGACAATCTGGAAGTGCACGATGAACGCCAGGTCCTGCCCAACAGCTGTTTTTCCATCGAACCCGGTATTTACTTCCCGGAGTGGGGCGTGCGCAGCGAAATCAATATGCTGGTGCGCGAAGGCTCGGCAGAAGTCACGGGTAAAATTCAAAATGAGATTGTGATTATCTGATGGCGAATTCCAGATCGAAATCGGCGACCGCGGAACTGGAGCGTTCCAGCCAGAACGCCCAACCCTTAACCGCCATGGCCGTAATAGCTCCCGCAGT
Organism: Terriglobales bacterium; assembly: GCA_035496875.1. Lineage (GTDB taxonomy): Bacteria > Acidobacteriota > Terriglobia > Terriglobales > Acidobacteriaceae > JAICWP01. The sequence goes on from DATJEH010000121.1 coordinate 5,189, forward strand.
AGGATGGCTCATTCCTGGCGCCGGACACCTGGTGCAGAAACGCTGGATTCGGGGTCTGCTGCTCCTGGTCTGCATTGTTGCCATGTATGTGCTGGGACTAAAAATGGACGGCCACGTTTATCAGCCCAACAGCGGCGAGGTGCTCGATATCCTGGGCTTTGTTGGCGACGTCGGGGCCGGCGGGCTCTACATCGTGAGCCGCGTCCTGGATTATGGTCAGGGCATGATCCAGCACGCCACGGCCGATTACGGCACAAAGTTCATCATTGTGGCCGGACTGCTCAATTTTATCGCCGTTGTGGACTCCTATCACATCGCCATAGGGAAGAAGAAATGACCGGCCTGGCTCTCTCTCACTTCAGCGCCGCCCTGCTGTTCGCGGTGTTTGCCTCGGTGGTCTTCGGAATCACGCAGCGTGAAGGCGCCCGCGACCAGATGCGCTACGGAGCTTACTGTTTCGCCATGTTTGTCGGCGGCGTTATCGCCGCCGGTTGGGTGATGTGGCTGATTCGCCACTGATGGCAGGCTGCTGCAGCGCTCGCCGACTTGGTTTACACCTCTCGACCGCTACCGTTCGGGCTTCCACCTTGGTAACGGAGCCGCCGTTGCGAACCACTGGGGAAGGCCGTTATACTGAGCCTACACTGCTCAGAATGGCACCTTGGGCCATTCCGGACGGGGAGGTTCGTCTTCAGCAGTAGCGGAGACCTAACTCGGGCTACCAGGGCTGAGTCCTCGGGAAGTCAGTCCTCGCTCCTTTCCCTATTGGGTGCGGCTGCCGAAAGCCTGTTCGCCACCCTCTTGCCCAGCAATTGCCGTCTTTGCAGCGCCCCTTTAACCAGGATTTCTCGCCTGCCGGTATGTGATTCCTGTCTGACCGCGATGCAGCCTGTTACCGGACTGGTGTGCGCGGTTTGCGGGGAGCGGCTGACCAGCCCCTATGCTGTTTCCGAGGGCGAGGCGCGCTGTGGCGCCTGCCAGCGATTGCAGCCGCTGTTTGCCAGAGCAGTGGCGTACGGAAGTTACGAGGGCGGTCTGCGCGAGCTGATTCATCTGCTGAAATACGAGCAGGTCCGGCCGGCGGCCGGGGTGTTGGGCCGCATGCTGGGCGAGGCCATAGCCGCGCTGCTCCCCCTGCCAGGTGAAGCTGCACCCCTGGTCGTTCCCGTCCCGCTGCACACCGCCAAGCTGCGGCAGCGCGGCTTCAACCAGTCGGAACTGATTGCCCGGGCGGCTTTGAAATCTCCGGCTTTGACTTCGGTGTGGGGGCAGCCACCGGCCTTGCTGCTGGAGCGGACCCGGCCTACCGAATCGCAGACCGGACTCACCCGGCATCAGCGGCGGGAAAACGTCCGCGGCGCCTTTCGCGTCCTGAATGCCGAAACCGTCGCTGGCCGCAGCGTGCTGCTGGTGGATGATGTTTTCACCACCGGAACGACAGTTTCCGAATGTGCCCGGGTGCTGCGCAATGCGGGAGCGGCCTTGGTATGGGTGGCTACTGTGGCGCGGGTCTTGCGGCCCGCAGTGACATTCGCAATCGTGGAAAATGCATCCCAAGAGCAAGAGCGGGTACCCCGGCCGCGAGCCATGGCGGCCAAAGTCTGAATTTAAATATGTCTTTGGAGTTCAACAGTCCGATGGGAATGCCGGGCCGGGAGGTCATGCCTGCAGCACAGGCCGCGCACAGCCAGGGCGACGGCCATTCCATGCACGCTCCGGTGCTGGTGTTAAATGCCTCCTACGAACCCATCAATGTCTGCGCCGCCCGCCGCGCTATTGTGCTGGTGCTGAAGGGAGTGGCGATGGCGGAAGAGGAAAACGGCCATTACCTGCACGCCGCGCGATTTGCTGTTCGCGTGCCTTCGGTCATCCGCCTGCTGGAGTACCGCCGCATTCCCCACCAGAGCCGGGCCCTTTCCCGCAAGAACATCCTCTTGCGCGATCGCAACAGCTGCCAGTACTGCGGCACAATATTGCCCGCCGGCGAGCTGACCCTGGACCACGTAGTGCCCCGTTCCCGCGGGGGGGCTTCCACCTGGGAAAATCTGGTGACCTGCTGCCACACCTGTAATCGCCGCAAGGGCAATCAGTTGCCCTCGGAAGCCCACATGAAACTATTGCGGGAGCCGCGCGCTTTCAACCTCCATACCAGCCGCCATATCATGCGCCTGATGGGCCACTCCGATGCCAAGTGGCGGAAGTATCTGTTCTACTGAATTGAGGATTGATGATTTTCCGATTGACGATGAACTTCGCCCCTTCCCCTGCGTGAACTTGTTGTCCCCCCGGGTTTCAAATCGTTGATCCTCAGTCCTTTCATCGTCAATTCAGGAACAAACCCTGTCCCTCCGCCTGCCCAAGATGTCCATTCCCATGCCACATGCCGGAAGGCGGGCGGCTCAGGTTCGGGCGTCAAGTCGCATTGTCCTGCAGTTTCAAAGAGATAAATTGCTGTTTTCGTGTCCTACCTGGAAGCGAAACTGCACCACAACAGTAGTAGTCAATACTGCCGCAACGCAGACCCCAGTGGTTCCCGGGGTGCGGCAGGCACATCCAGCAAGCGGCCTTTCGGCCGGTACGTGCAAGCAGTTGCCCTAAGAACCCAGGACTCAAGCCGGAGAGACGATGCCCGAGAGCGTAATGGATCAGATAGTTTCAGAATTGCGTGCCAATGCGGGACAGTACTATCCCGGCCGGGAGGCGCCACGCAATGTTCGTGTGGTCGGACACACACCCAAAACCGACCATTACATCTACGACATGGTCATTGATTTCGCGGAAGGCAGCGAAAGAGTGGCCACCAAGGTGTACCGTGCCAATCGTTGCGGCCCCAAGAGCGCGCACGCGATGGCGAGGCAGGAACACGGCAATCTGGAGCGCGTATACCAGGCCTTTCAAAAGAGAAAACTCACGGGAGTGCCTCGGCCGGTCGGCGATTTTACCGTTTTGGGAGCAGTGGTGGCGGAAAAATTCAGCGGGTTTCCTCTGCAGTCGCTGATTATGAAGGCGGCCTTGCTGCCTGGCTATGCCGATGGCACCATTCTGAAAGCGGCGGCGCGCAAGACGGGCGAGTGGCTGCGCGGCTACCACCGCGCCGTGGCCGACGGCGCCTCCGCCCTGGATTCTTCCTGCCTGCTCAAAGATTTGGAAAAGCTCTGCGAAAAGTGTCAAGGCGAAGGCTTGGACGACAACTCCATTCGCACCATCATGGCTGGATCCAGAAGCGCCTTGGCTCGCGCCCGCAAGTCTCTGCCATGCTCCGCCGTGCTCAACGACTTCACTCCACTGAACGTGATTGTGGGCGAACAGGGAGTGGGGATAGCCGATTTCGCCAAGATGGCTCCCCACGGCATGTCATTCAATGACGTAGCCAATTTCCTGGCGGCGGTGGAGGCCCTGGAGAAGTATCCCTTCTGCAATCGCGCCATCACCAGCCTGGTGCAGGAGGAATTCGTGGATGCCTACGGCATCGGTCCCAGCGAGATGGGGGTGCTGCGGGTGATGAAAATACGGGCGCTGCTCAGCATGTTTGCGCAAGGACGCCGGGGTAAGGAGAGCGCCCTGCGTAAGAAGGTCATGTGGGCCACGGTTATGAAGCGCTTCATCCAGCAGGCGGCTGAGCGCTCCCTGGCGCCGGCAGCGTAAGCAGCAGTGGGTCAGTGGCTAATTGTCAGTTCCCGGCCTCAACCAGGGTGCGCCAGACACGTGCTTGTCAGCTCCCACGTTGCGGCGGCCTACTTCACAACTGACCACTACTGCGGCTTCTGCGGGGGCGGTGGCGCGGGCTGCGGCGGATTCGGCTGCGGTTGGCCCCGCTGCCCGGCTTGCGCTCCCGGTTTGCCCTGCCCGGGCAGTTCCTGACCCTGGTAAGTGATCTTTACCTTCGATCCAAAGCGCTTGTAATCCTCGTATTTTACGATCTCGCGGATGTGCACGTCGCCGATGCTGAAATGCAACACATCATCAGCCCGGGTGTAAACCGGGAACCAGTACACATTGTCAATTTGTTGCCGCCAGGTGGTGAACTTGGGAAACAAGTTTTCCTGGTTTTTCTTGCGGATATCGGGAACGCTCTTACCGTAGGTTTTCACGATCTGCAGATCGTGGTCGTCCACCCAGATGCGTCCCTGGAAATAACGTTTGTTTTTTTCAATCTTCTTAGGCGCAATGTCGAACACATAGCAGTGCAGCTCGTCTTCCTGCTGCGTGCCTTTATAAAGAATGTCGTATTCCGGAATCTCCTCCGTGGTTAGCACGAAAGGCATGAGGTGGCGGACGTCGTTCAAGTCCTGCTCGGTCATGGAAATGCCGCCATTTTCCAAGGTGGACTGGGGGGCGAACTTCACCTGCTCAATGCGGTTGCCATTGGTATCGAACAGGACGTCGAAGACTTCCTGGTATTCGCCGGTGACCGTGTCGCCATCCACCGTCATCACCCTGACCGACTGGCGGTAGGTGTAGCTGTCGCGCGCCTCCTGAAACATCTTCTCTTTGGCGGCAAAACGCTGGATGATCTGGTCCACGGTAACGCCCTGGGGCTGGGCCGGGTTGAGCGGCCCTTCGCCACGCTGGGCCAGGGCAGGAAGGGCGCTGAAGGCAAGAATAGCGACCCCGGAGAGGGCCAGGGAAAGCAGAGAACGAGGATTCATAACATTCAATTCTACGGGAATATAACCATTTAGATGCGAGGTCCGGGCCCGAGGTGCCGGATTTTGTCGGTTTGTAAAGGGCGGGCGAAGGGTGCTTGTTGAGCCGCTAGCGGAGGGCTGAGAGCTGACAACTGAGAGCCGACAGCTATAATGTCCCGCCATGCGACGGGCCATCCTAATTGCAACCTCTCTTCTGTTCGCCACCCTCGCCTGGGCGCAAGCCAACCCCACGGTTACCACGGTTCCCTTCGAAAGCCAGACTTTGCGTCAGCGCGCGCCCTTCAACGTCCTGTTGCCGGCGGGCTACGACAGCAGCGTGCGCCGCTATCCCGTGCTCTATCTGCTGCACGGCATTGGCGACCACTACGATACCTGGGTAAAGAACACTAATCTGGTGGAGTATGCCCGGCCGTACCCGCTGATCATTGTCATGCCCGAGGGCGACAAAGCCTGGTACGTGAACGGCACCAGCCCCAACAGCCGCTGGGAAGACTACATCATGAAGGAAGTGATGCCCTATGTGGACAGCCACTACCGCACCTTGCAGCAGGTGGGCATGCGGGCCACGGCCGGGCTCTCCATGGGCGGCTATGGGGCGCTCATGCTCGGCCTGAAGCACCGCGACCTGTTCTCCTTTGCCGCCTCCATGAGCGGAGCGCTGGCGGTCACCGACTGGACGCCGGAAAACATGGGCCCCGACATGCCCGATTGGATACGCCAGTCCATCGTGGCGGCGTTCGGACCGGCGGGCTCGCCGCAGCGCAAGGAGTACGACCTGAAACAGCTCATCAACGCTCCGGTTGCGGAACTGCCGTTTCTTTATCTCGATTGTGGCACCGAAGATCATCTGCTGCAACAGAGCCGTGACTTTTCCCGCCTGCTGCAGGAGAAGAAGATTCCCCACGAATACCGTGAGCGTCCCGGCATTCACGAATGGCCGGAGTGGGACCACCAGATTCAGGAAGTACTGAAGGTGCTGTGGGAGCGCTGGGGAATGAAACCCGGCGCTCAACGCCTGGCAATTGGGCTGGTCAAAGCATTCAAATCAGCACTCAGCATTCAGCAGTCGGCCACCCCACCTCGTATTGTCATCCTGAGCGCAGCGAAGGACCTGCTTCTCGACCTACAAAACCGCTCCAATTCTCTTGTTTCGCAATGCCTGGCCTGAGGTACTATTCCAGCCCGCATGGATATCCCGGCTTCGGAACGCGAACGCCAACGCCTGCAGGCTCTCTACGCCGGCATGAGTGACTCCGAGCTACAGCAGCTTGCTGAATCTCCCGGTTCCCTCACCGAGCTTGCGCTGGAGGTGCTGGCACAAGAAGCTCAACACAGAGGCCTTAACCTCCCGCTATCGAACTCAACCATGCCGCACGACGTATTGGAGCAGCGACAGTTGACAGTGGTTCGACAATTCCGAGATATGCCCGAGGCGCTCCTGGCAAAAGGACTGCTGGAATCTGCGGGAATTGAATGCTTTCTTGTGGATGATAATCTGGTGCGCCTCAATTGGTTTATCTCCAACGGCATCGGCGGCATCAAACTTGCAGTCAATGCGGAAGACGCTCAGCCCGCCGCCGAAATTCTGGCGCAACCCATTCCAGAGACTTTCGATGTCGGAGGATCGGAGACTTACGAGCAACCGCGCTGTCCACGCTGTGGCTCAATTGATATCAGCCACGAAGCAGGAACGGACAAACGATTTGCGCTTCCTGCCCTCTATGTAGGCGGTCTCCCG
>DATJEH010000122.1:0-44164 GCA_035496875.1 Terriglobales bacterium
CTTCTGTTGTGCGCCTTACAAATTGGCCTTTACTGCGCGCCTGAACCCGGCTATGCTCTCGCGCACTGTCGCGGGCCGACACCGCTCATCAGCCTATGCTGGCCCGCGCCTTTGAAGGGAGATGCCATGAGGTTATCAGCCATAGCGGTCATTCTGGCAATATTGGGGACCCTCGGTGTCGGCCAGTTGTCAGCTACAACCAACAGCGATCAAAGCAAGAAAGCGGCCGGCAAGGAAGCTCGCTGGCAGGGCAGCATTGTCCGGATGGATAAGAAGGATTCCAGGTTGATTGTGCGGGGCGGCCAGGCAAACATGGAGAGCATCGAGCGCCAGATCTATTATGACGACTCCACGGAGTGGACCAAACTAGGCAAACCCGCCCAGCAGGACGAATTCAAAGAGGGTTCCTTCGTGATTGTGTTGGGTAGTGTCAACAAGAAGGGTATTTTTCACGCCAAGCGCATTGATTTGCGTATGCCGCGGTGACCATCGCCGCCGCCCATCAGTTCAACTACTACAGTCCGGGAAGCTGGTCCGTTCGGGCCGGCTTCCGACGACTTGTGATTGGCACGCGCCGCTTCAGAGCACCTGGCTGAGCCGCCGGATGCCTTCGCGAATCTCGTTTTCCCTCATGCGCGAGTAACCCGGGAGAAGTTCCGTCCGCCGGGAGTGTTCCACGAAGTAGGAAGATATTTTGTAAACGCCGAAGCTCCCCGGCGCTTGCCTGGAGGTGCCCATGATCATCGAAATGCGGACTTACAAAACCAAGCCCGGCAAGCGGACCCAGTTCCTTGATATATTTCGTTCCCGGTCTGTGCCGGCCCACGCCGAGATAGGAATGAAAATTCTGGGCCCGTTCCTCTCCCTCGAAGACCCCGACACGTTCTTCTTCATGCGCGGCTTCCCCGACCTGCCCTCGCGCGAACCGATGAAAGCCAGGTTTTATGAAGGCGAGCTGTGGAAGCGCGAACTGGAGAATATCCTGATGCCGATGCTGGAAAAATACGAGGCGGTGCTGGTGGACGATGCTGAGGGTTTGATTCACTGGAACCGATAAGCAGGAACCAGCCTGAAGGAGCACACTCATTTGTGGGTTGGCGCACAACCCGTTTGAGCCGGTGCGGCCAGACTGGCTGCAAAATTCATGGCGGCCAGCCCTACTTTGGAATCCAGATGGGGTTGGCGGTGAACAGGCCGGCCCCGAAGCCGATCTGGTAGGTCACGAACATCCCGAAAACGAGGCTGATGGCGCCCGCCGCCCATTCAAAATGGCGGCCGACGTTCACAAAGTGCTTCTGCCCGAAAGAGAAGGTGGAAGCCATGGCCAGGGTGATGAGCATCATGCCCAGGATAGTGCCAAAACCGAAAATCACCAGGTAACCCACCGCCCAGCGCGCCGAAGGAATGGTGCTCAGCACCAGCAGCGCAATGGCGGCGGAGCCGGCCAGCCCGTGCACAATGCCGATGAGCAGCGGGCGCACCATGCTGTAGAGAGAGGAGCGGCCGAACCAGTAGTCGAGCCTGCTGACCGGCGTCTGCTGGTGGGCGTGCGAAGGGGGGATGTCGGGCGGGCTGGCGTGCGCATGGATGTAGTCGCCATGCGCGTGATAGTGCACGGTGGGCGTGTGTTGGCGCCGGCTGGGAGCGAGGGGCCAGGCGAAGCTGGCGCGCAGGTTGCGAAGGCCCAGCACGATCAGCATGAGTCCCACCGCCAGTTCCATGCACAGGCCTACTCGGGGCGGCAGGGTAATGCGGAACAGAATCAGGATAGAGCCCACGGCAAAGATGGTCACCGTGTGCCCCAGGCCCCAGGCGGCGCCGATAAGGGCGGCGCGGCTGGCTTTGTGTTCCCGGGTAACGATGGTGCTGACCGCGATGACGTGGTCGGCATCGGTGGCGTGGCGCATTCCGAGAACGAACCCAACCGCCAGAATGGTGAGCAGGCTGACCAATTTATCCTCGTGGCATTTCAGCTTCGCACGGAATATTGTTGCACATCTTTGTGGAGGCGGCGGGGCAGCTTGCGTGCTACCGGATTCTCCCATGTGACGCCACCCGCGAAAATGTTCGCATTGGAGTACTATGTTGTGTTTTCGCCGTGCTGGCGGCACAACCAGCTCGGCTGCTGTAGTTGTGTGATTCATTTCCCGGAACGGTGCAGCGAGCGGAAGGCTTGCGAATCCTTAAGCCTGACTTAAGGTTGAATGAGTTCCACTACGGCGGCGAAGTCGGCCTCAGCACCACCGATGTCGAACGGTGCGGGCCAGCGGCGAGGAGAATCAAATTATGCGCACCACGATTGCGGCAGTTCTGATTGTGCTCAGCGCTTCCCTGGCGGCCAACGCACAGCACTACAAGGTAACTGGCAATGTTCCTATTCCCGGAGAAGGTGGCTGGGATTATCTCTACGCGGATTCCGCCGCCCGGACGCTCTATGTGGCGCACAACACAGTGGTGGACGTGGTCAACCTGGATTCGGAAAAGCCGGTGGGCACAATTTCCGGCATGAAGCATGTGCATGGCATCGCCGTGGACCACAGCCTGAACCGCGGCTTCATCAGCGACGGCGGCAGCGGGGAAGTGGTGATCTTCAACCTGAAGACCCATGCCGTGCTGCAGAAGGTGAAAGCGGGCGAGAATCCCGATGGCATCCTCTACGATCCCGCCAGCAAGCGCGTGTTCGCTTTTAATGGCGGCAGCAAGGATGCCACCGTCATTGACGCCGCCACCGGCAAGGTGCTGGGCACCATTGCGCTGGGCGGCAAACCGGAATTTCCAGCCACCGACGCCAAAGGCAACGTGTACGACAACATCGAGGACAAGAGTGAAATCGTTCGCCTCGACCCGCACACCCTGAAGATCAAGCAGAACTGGTCCGTTGCGCCCTGCGAGGAGCCTTCCGGCCTGGCCTTCGACGTACCTGCCCGGCGGCTGTTTGCGGTCTGCGACAATAAATTGATGGCAGTGGTGGATGCGGACGGCGGCAAGGTGGTAACCACCGTTCCAATCGGCGAAGGCCCGGACGCCGCCGGCTATGATGCCGCCCGCAAGCTGGTGTTCTCTTCCAACGGCCATGATGGCACCCTCACCGTGATCAAGCAGGAGAGCGCCGACCGGTACAAAGTGGTGGAGACGGTGTCCACTGAGAAGAGCGCCCGCACCATGGCGCTGGATACTAAGACGGGCAAAATCTACCTGGCCGCCGCCAGACTGGGTCCGCCTCCCCCACCCAGCAAGGAGCATCCACATCCCTATCCCAGCGTGGTGCCCGGCACATTTCACTTGCTGGTGGTCTCTCCGCAGTAGACACGAGACTCAATACGCTCAGTACGGCCCACTGCCACCCCGCTTTTGTTGGCGTAAGTCGAGGCAGAAAAGCCAGTTGCGCGGCTATTGTCAGGAACTCTGGTATAGTGGTATGACATGGTTCAGCCTGAGAACCTGGAGTTAGCGCGTGTACAAGACCATTCGTACTTCCCGCCTGTACGAACAAATCGTTAAGCAGATTGAAGAGTCAGTTCTGAAAGGTACGCTGAAAACCGGCGATCAGCTGCCGGCGGAGCGCGAGTTAGCCGAGCAGTTCGGGGTGAGCCGGACCGCGGTTCGTGAAGCCATCAAAGCGCTCAGCGAAAAGGGTCTGGTCGAGTCTTACTCGGGGCGGGGAACATTCATCACCAACGGCACCTCGCAGGCCATCCGGCAATCGCTCGGCTTAATGATGAGAATCGGGCAGGCGGAAGGCTCGAGTCATCTGGCTGAGGTGCGCGACATTCTGGAGCCGGAAATCGCGGCCCTGGCGGCCGCGCGGGCGGAAGAGCAGCACCTGGCCGCCATGCGCGAGGCGGTGACCGTGATGGATGCCTCGCGGCAGGACGGCGATGCGTTTATCGAGGCGGATCTGGACTTTCACCTCGCCCTGTCGGAAGCGGCCGCTAACCCGCTCATCCTCTCGTTAATAGATTCCATAGTGGGCCTGCTGCGGGAACAGCGCATGCGCACCTTTCTCACCAAAGGTGGCGCCGAACGCGGCCAGTACCATCACAAGCGCATCCTCAAGGCGGTCGAAAGTCACGATTCTGAGCGGGCGCGGCAATGCATGCGCGCTCATTTGAAGCAGGTGCGACTGGACTCCGCCACCTCTTCGCTCGGCCTCCATCGCGCCTGACTAACTCTGGGCACTTCTTTCCAACTCTCTCAGCTGTCCCCCTCGTGGCGGCGAGCCGCGACTTAGAAGGCCGCGCCGTGTTCTGTGTTCCAGGGATATTCCTGGAGCGCTCGTGGGCGCAGCAAACCTCGGCCTGGGCAACAAAAAATTGGTACTATCCGAAAAGCTCATGACCCGCGCCGCCAACGTCTCCGAACCGGTTTGGGCTTCGCTGCTGCCCGCCCTCGCGGAAGAGTTGTTCCCCCACTGCGACGGGCAGAGGTTCGGAATCAGCATTGGCGGCTTGCGCGACATCCTTCGCCAGGTGGGTTGCAAGTACCTTTCCCCCGAGGACACGCCTGCCGCTGCCCGCCTTTTTTTTGCCGCTTTGCGCCTGCAGGAGTTGGTGCTGGCGCGAGCCTGCGCCGCGGGTAATGAAGCTGCCTGGGAAAGCTTCCTTCTGCGCTATCGCGAGAAGCTTTACTCCGCCGCTCATCACATCGCGCGCGAAGACTCAGCCGCCCGTGAGCTGGCCGATTCCCTCTATGCTGACCTGTTCGGCACTGCCGTGCGCGAGGGCAAGCGCGTCTGCAAGCTTGACTTCTACACCGGACGGGGGTCCCTCGAAGGCTGGCTCCGTACCGTACTCGCCCAGGAGTACATCAACCGCTACCGCACCCAAAAGCGCCTGGTAAGCCTGGAAGAGCAGGAGGAGGCCGGCGAGCAATATGCCGCCCCGGTTTCCGAGCCCCAGGCCGCCGTGGACCCACGCTTACAAACCGCCGTGGCTGATGTTCTGGCGGCTCTCGCCGACGAGGAGCGCTTCCTGCTGGCCTCCTATTACCTGGACCATCGCACCCTGGCCGAAGTGGGACAGGTTCTGGGAATTCACGCCTCCAACGTCAGCCGGCGGCTGGAAAGGCTGGCGGCCGCGCTGCGGGCGAATATCCGCAAGTCGCTGCTGCAGCACGGCCTGGATGCCCGCCAAGCCGAAGAATTGATGGCGGTTGACGTTCGTGACCTGCAGCTCAATATTCGCTCCCGGCTGGCGCAAAAACCGCTTGCCAAACCGTTCTCTGATCAGAAGGCCGAGGCCTCCAGCGGGGAAGGGGAAACTTAGCAGTGACCGAGCTGCCAAAAATCGTGCTGCAGCGGTTGGCATCCGCTGTCCCGGGCGAGCATCCGCCTGCTGACCTGCTGGCCGCCTTCGCCGAGCGCAGCCTTTCGGGAGCGGAGCGCGAACGGCTGTTAGCCCATCTGGCCGCGTGCGAGCACTGTCGCGCCGTGCTCTGGTGCGCCATGCCGGAGAGTGAGGCGGCGCCAGAGGTAGTGGCCGGGGTGGCTTCCAGCAGTTGGAGGTGGTCTTCCGCCTGGCGCTGGGTAGGGGTCGCAGCCGCTGTTGTGGTCGTTGGGGGGGCCGCGGTCCTGTTCCGCGGCGGACCTGGACCGGCAGGGCAAGAGGTAGCTTCCGCACCCCAAGCGCCGGTTATTGCCCAGAATCGCGATGCACAAGCCCTGGCGAGAAAAGAAGCTGCTCCCGCTCCGGCTGTTCCCGCTCCTTCTGCGGAAGCCCGCTTAGATGCCAGAAATGCGCCGCCGAAAACTGCGCCCCAGCCGCGCCTGCAGGCTAAGCTGGAGGCCAAAAATGTGGCGTCGAAAGGTGCTCCTGCGCCCCAGGAGCCGGCCTCGGCCAACGAGATCGCCTCGGGAACGCTGGCGAAGTCTACTGACCAGGTCGCGGCCGCTGGGGCCCGGTCTACTGCTGCAGCCGCCAGCATTGCCGCCGCTCCTGCCGCCAAAGTTGCAGCTCCTTCCGCCAATCCGGTTCCTGCCTCCACCTCCGATGCGGAGGTAATGATTGCTTCCAACGTTCCCGTGCGCGCTATGGGAAAAAAGAAGCTGGCGCCGCCTACGCGCTGGATGCTTTCCCCGGAGGGCGCCCTGCTGCGCTCCACTGACGTGGGCAAGAACTGGCAGACCGTACCCTTCACCGGCAGCGTTATTTTCCACGCCGTGGCCGTGGTCGGAACGAATGTATGGGTGGGAGGCCAGGCGGGCGCGCTCTACTACAGCCCCGATGACGGCAGCCAGTGGCAGCGCCTCTCGCCTTCAGCCGCGGGTAAGGCCTTGGGCGATGACATTAGCAGCCTGGTTTTTCACGACGGCCAGCATGGCAGCCTGACCACTGTCGGCGGCCAGACCTGGACCACCTCCGACGGCGGCCTCACCTGGCAAAAGCAGTAGCCGCTCGTCTTCTCCTTCCGCTCCCGCCTGGAACTCGCAAATCGTGCTAAAACTATTGCTTTTGATTTCGCTGCGAGGACCGCAATGAGCGCTGCCAAAAAGACGCTGAATGTCGCCATGATCGGCCAGGGGTTTATGGGCCGTGCCCACTCCAACGCCTTCCACCAGGTGGGGCACTTTTTTGATTCGGCATTCGAGTTGCGCCGCAAGGTGATTTGTGGGCGCAACCGTGAGGCCCTGGACGCCATGGCGGCGCGCTGGGGCTGGGAGGAAACCGCCACCGAATGGCAATCCGTGGTTGAGCGTAAAGATATTGACGTAGTGGACGTGGCCACGCCCAACAACCTGCACGCGCCCGTGGCCCTGGCGGCCGCCAAGGCGGGCAAGATTCTGCTCTGCGAGAAGCCGCTGGCCATGTCGGTAGCGGAAGCGGAGCAGATGGCGGCGGCGGCGCGCAAGGTTCCCAACCTGGTGTGGTTCAACTACCGCCGCGTGCCCGCCATCGCCCTGGCCAAGCGCCTGATGGAAGAAGGCCGCCTGGGGCAGGTCTATCACTACCGCGCGGTTTACCTCCAGAGCTGGGGGCCGGAGCGCGCGGGGATTTGGCGGTTCAAGAAGAGCGAGGCGGGCAGCGGCGCCATGGGCGACCTGCTCTCCCATTCCATTGATCTGGCTCTGATGCTCAACGGGGAAATCGGCGAGCTTTCCGCCATGCTGAAAACCTTTGCTCCGCCGCCGCGCGACGTGGACGACGCCGTGCTCCTGCTGGCGCGCTTCGCCAACGGCAGCATCGGCAGCTTCGAGGCTACCCGCTATGCCATCGGCCGCAAGAACTATAACCAGTTTGAGATTCACGGCTCCAAGGGCATGCTGCGCTTCAACCTGGAGGACCTGAACCGGCTGGAGTTCTACGACTGTGGCGACAAGCAGGAAATCCTTGGGCCGCACCAGGTGCTGGTCACCGGGCCGGGACACCCTTACGTGGACCGCTACTGGCCGCCAGGACACATCATCGGTTACGAACACACCTTCACCTCAACGCTGGCGGATTTTCTGGAGTCATTGGCCAAGAACCAGCCCTTCCACGCCAACTTCGACGATGCGCTCGCAGTACAGCGCGTGCTGGAGGCAGTGGAACACTCGGCCGGCGACGGACATTGGGTCCGTTTAGGAAAGGGAACGACCGCCCGGGCGGATTGAACTCCGCGATTACCAAGGCTCAACGCGGATCGCACCGCGCCTCCACTTGTCATCCTGAGCCCAGCGAAGGACCTGCTGTTATTTCGCGGGCGGGCGCCCGCGACACAAAAACCGATGATGGGCGCCGACCACTACCTGCAGGTAGTGGCGAGAATTTTCAGGTGGCCGACCTCGAGCAGTTGATTGGGATTGTCCACCACTTCGCCCTTGGCGCCATGGTTGGGTGTTTCGGCATTCGAACGAGGCTGCCAGGTTCCCGTCGCCGTCACTTCATGGCCCACCTGGGAAGCCAGGTCCAGCGTGCTGGTTACATTAGCGATCTTGCCGTTCTTTTCCCTGAGCGCGTATTCGCCATTCTGCTTCTGCAGGCAACCCGTGATGTGCTGCGTCTGCTTGGAGCTGCTGGAAACCGAGCGGCTCTCGGCCATGGTCTGCTCCGCGGTTTTCTTTACGGTGGAGTTCTGTCCCGGGTTCGATTGCTGGGCAAGGCCGCTGATGGCGAAAGCAAGCAGCGAAAGGAAAAGCAGAAGCAATCGGCTCATAAAAGGAACCTCCAGCTTTGTAGATGCCAGTAGAGAAGCAGGCCGTTGGCCTTGTGCTTCGGTATTCGCAAGCGGCGAGGGTGGGATGCCGGGGCGGTGTCAGTCCATGAAAATATCGCTTTTCAGCTGCCCGCCGGGGACGACGGAATAGCGCGAGAGGTCGGTAACGCCGGCGGAGGACAGCACCTCATCGTCAATGAAGAAGTTTCCGGTGGTGCTGCGGCTGGGGCGGGTGAGAATGTGCCAGGCGGCGTCGGCCACTATTTCCGGGGTGCGCCCGCGCTGCGGCTCGGCTCCGGGAATCACCTGCAGCGCGGCGGTGGCGATAATGGTGCGCGGCCACAGGGCGTTCACCGCGATTCCTTGCTTGCGGAATTCTTCCGCCATGCCCAGCACGCACAGGCTCATGCCATACTTCGACATGGTATAGGCCAGCGTGGGGGCGAACCATTTAGCCCGAAAATCCAGCGGCGGCGCCAGGTTGAGGATGTGCGGGTTCGCCGCCTTGGCCAGGTGCGGCAGGCAGAGCTGCGAGCAGAGATAAGTGCCTCGCACGTTCACGCCCATCATGAGGTCGTAGCGCTTCATGGGCGTCTGCAGCGTGCCGGTGAGGCTGATGGCGCTGGCGTTGTTGATGAGGATGTCTATGCCGCCGAAGTGGCGCACAGTTTGCTCCACCGCGGCCTGCACCTGGTCGTCGAAGCGGATGTCCATAGCGATGGGCAGGGCCTTGCCGCCAACCGCCTCGATTTCTTTGGCTGCGCTGTAGATGGTGCCGGGCAGCTTGGCATGCGGCTCCGTAGTTTTGCCGGTCACCACGATGTTGGCGCCGTCATGCGCCGCCCGCAGCGCGATGGCCAGCCCAATACCGCGGCTGCAGCCGGTGATGAATAAAGTCTTTCCCGCCAGCGTGGACATGGGCGCATTGTATCGTGCCGGCTCCCCAGCCGCAGAAGCCCAGTTGCGTAACCGAGCAATACCTCCGCCGACGAACCACGGATCTTTGATGGGTATACCGGAGAAACGCAAGGTCCTTCGATTCGGACGCGCATTTGCATGGCGCGTCCTCGCTCAGGATGACAGCGCGGGAAATCAACACCAACTACCAACTACTACACAATTCACGGCCGCCAGCGGCGCGAGTTTAGGTTGCGTGACAGCATCAATTTGAGTGTGATTCTGTCAGAGCCGGCCGTTAACCCGAGTCCAATTCCGGCTTCGACATTAATCCCGAGAGCTTTGCTGCTGGCGTGATCCATGACGGCCCATACTTCGTGAAACTGCTGATGCAGGGGGACGAAGTCGTGCAGTTGGCCGAAACCGTCGTATTCTTCCAGCGCCAGCGCCCAGTTTTCATTCAGGTTGTAAGCGACTCGGCCGCCGGGATTGTACTCGAGGCCGCCAATGCCTCCCCTATAATCCGTGTCGAGAATAGGATTGTAGATCAAATCTACTGGATGCAAGTGTAGCCCTATGATCGGTCTGATTTCGGAGGTGATGCGTCTCTCCTCCCAGTAATTGGCGTTGACGCTGAACTCAAAATTGGCTCCGTAAAACAATTTGTGATCGTGAGCGTGGGGGCGGACAAATAGTTCGCGAAGTTTGAAACCGTTGAGTGTCGTCCCCTGATTCGTCGAATAAAACGTATATACCGGAAGGTAAAGGCCCTGTTCGAACCACGGGGTAACGCCGTACGCCCATTCGGCCGTTCCATTGAAGGAATGATCGGCGATTATCGCGTCCGGGAAAGCTGCGGTCGTCCGCCCCAGGGGCGTGAAGTTGCTGTGGATCATCAGGTTGAAGATACCCGGCGGTTCGATTTCCGCGTCATAGACCTGAATCTCATCGGTTTGCGCGCGAGCCGGCAGCGTGCCGAGGGAAACTGCCATCGCCAAGGCAAGTGCGAGATGGAGGCACGGCGATTTCCACCCAGTGTTCGTTCTCATTCTTATCTCGATATACGGGTCCTCGACCTTTTGGCAATCGGCCGCCGCCAAAGGGTTTCTATGGCCGCTTACGCGCCCGCGCCATGGCTTCGCGGGCCTCGCGGTCGGCGGTGCGGCGGCGCTCGGTTTCCCGCTTGTCCCACAACTGCTTGCCCTTGGCCAGTGCGAGTTCCAGCTTAACCCGCCCATTCTTGAAGTACATGCGGGTGGGAATCAGGGTGAGGCCGCGCTGTTGAGTTTTTCCTATAAGCTTTCGCAGCTCTTCCTTGTGCACCAGCAACTTACGAGTGCGCAAGGGCTCGTGGTTGAAAATGTTTCCGTGCTCGTAGGGGCCAATATGGGCGTTCAGCAGCCACAATTCGCCATCTTTGATCAGTCCGTAGGCGTCTTTCAGGTTGGTCCGCCCGGCGCGAACTGACTTCACTTCGGTGCCGGTAAGGGCGATTCCGGTCTCAAATTTCTCCAGCAGGAAGTAATTATGGCTGGCGGCACGGTTCACGGAGGCGTCACGCTGGCCGGCGGCGGTGGGATCGCGGCGGGGATTCTTTTCCGGTTGGGAACGCGTCGGATGTACAGGCTGGCGAGGCATTTAGCACCATCGGCATAGTACCAAAAGCCGCACCCACCCAAACTTGGTAATTGCCAAGCCCCGCTTTTTCCGATGCTATAATTCCATTTCCTCATGCAAAAAAGCTCTTTCCGTTCGATCTCTTAGAAGAGGAGAGGCTTGCCGCATGTGCGCCACAGGTCGAATCTGCTTGGGAGCATCTTGATGCACAAATTGACCCGGTGGTCCGGGCTGTTGCTGCTGGTTGTGGCGGTCAGCCTCCCCGCCTTCGCCGATAAAGCTAAGTCCCTGTACAACCAAGGCAAAGATGCGGAAGCACGGCAGGACTACGTGCAGGCCTACGAGGACTACCGCCAGGCCTACAACCTGAAGCCGAACGATCTTTACTATCGAACCGCATTCGAGCGCTTGCGCTTCCTGGCGGCGGCGACCAAGGTGCACCAGGGGCAGTTGCTCCGTCAGGCGGGCCAGCTGCAGGTGGCGCTGAAGATGTTTGAACAGGCCGCGGCTATTGATCCTTCGAGCTTTATTGCCACCCAGGAGATCAAGCGTACCCAGGACATGATCCAGCAGGCGCAGGCGGCGGGGAAGGAAGTGCCGCCTCCCGCGCCGCAAGGTCCACTGGGGAAGATGCTGCAGGAGGCGGGCGGACCGGTTGAGTTGGCACCCATCTCCAATACTCCCATCACCCTCAAGATGACGGAGGACAGCAAGGTTGCCTACGACACGGTAGGGAAGCTGGCCGGCATCAACGTGCTGTTCGATCCCGATTACACCTCGCGGCGCATCCACATCGAGTTAAACGGGGTGACGCTGCAGCAGGCCCTGGAGATTGTGGCCCTGGAATCCAAGACCTTCTGGCGGCCGGTGACTCCCAACACGATTTTTGTGGCCGCGGACAATCCGGCCAAGCGCAAGGAACTGGAACAGAGCGTTATCAAGACTTTTTATCTTTCCAATCTCTCCGCTCCGACTGAGCTCCAGGACGTGGTGAATGCCATGCGCACCATCCTGGAAGTCAGCCGGATTCAGCAGCTGCCTTCGCAGAACGCCATCGTGGTGCGGGGCACGCCTGACCAGGTAGCGCTGGCGCAAAAGCTGATTGGCGATATTGACAAGGCCAAACCGGAGGTTGTGGTGGACATCGCGGTGATGCAGGTCAATCGCGAGAAGGTCCGCACCCTGGGCATCAATCCACCTACCAGCGCCACGGTTTCACTGCAGCCCAATTTGAATACGAGCAACACCAGCGGTAACGGTACGGGCACCGGCACGGGTACAGGCACCGGCAGCGGCACCGGCACGGGTACGGGCAGCATCAGCCTGAATGCGCTGGGCAATCTGAACGCCACCGACTTCCAGGTCAACATCAGTTCGGCGACCGCGACCGCGCTCTATAGCGACAATGACAGCCGCATCCTGCAGCAGCCGGAAATTCGCGCGGTGGACGGCCAGAAAGCTTCGCTGAAGATCGGCGAGCGCGTGCCCGTGGCCACCGGTTCATTCCAGCCCGGCATCGGCGGCGTGGGCATCAACCCACTGGTGAACACGCAGTTCCAGTATCTGGATGTGGGCGTGAATATTGACATCACGCCGCACGTGCACTCTGACGGCTCGGTGACCCTCAAGGTCATGATGGACGTTTCCAACGTGGCCGGGAACACCAACATCGGCGGCATCCAGCAGCCCATCATCGGGCAGCGCAAGATTGAGCACGAAATCCGGCTCAAGGAGGGCGAAGTCAACATGCTGGGCGGGATGTTCGAGCATGACGACGTGCGCAGCCTGAGCGGATATCCCTGGCTGGCGCAGATCCCCATACTGCGTTATCTGTTCGCGCAAAGCAATGTGGACCGGAAGAACAGCGAGATCGTGTTCGTGCTGACACCGCACCTTGTGCGCGGCCAGTTCATCTCCCCGATGAACGATCGGGTGATTGACGTGGGCACGGCCAATTCCATTGACCTGCGGCAGGCAAGCGAGACTCTACCGACAGCTCCGGCGCAAACTGCTCCTGCCGGGCCAACCCCGGCGGCAGCTCCCGCGCCGCCGGCTGCTCCGCCGAGCAATCCGCAGGGCGCAGCCACTCTTAGTTTTGATCCGGCCAGCATCACGCAGTCACCGGGCAAGACTTTCGCCGTGAACGTGGTGCTCAGTCAGGTACAGAACCTATACTCGGTGCCGCTGCAGATTACCTACAACCCGAACATGCTGGAAGTGGTGAACGTTTCCGACGGCAACCTGCTCTCTCGCGACGGCCAGCCGGTGGCGCTGGTGCACCGTGATGATCCCTCCACTGGAACTCTGCAGGTCACGGCCACGCGGCCGCCGAACTCCGGAGGGGTTTCCGGAAGCGGGCAGGTGTTCACCATTACCTTCCTGGCCAAAGGGTCGGGAACTTCGACGCTCAACATCGCCCGCGACGGATTGCGCGACAGCTCCATGCAGCCGATTCAGGCCAGCGGCACCCAGGCTACGGTGACGGTGCAGTAAGCCGGCAAGCGGAGTTGAGATCGAATAGAATATTGAAGGAAGTTGATGAAATTCAGGGTTTCCAGAACGGGGCGCGTCTCCCCGTTGGCGCGGCACAAAGTTCCTTCTCGAAGCGCAGTCCATGGCCGTTTTCGCCGGGCCGCCGGCGGTTTCACTCTCATTGAGATGATTGTGGCCGTCAGCATTCTGGCCATTCTGACCGGCATGGCTGTTCCCCTGGTGCGGGTGAAAGTCGAACGCGAGCGCGAGGTGGAACTGCGGCGCGATTTGTGGGAGATGCGCGACGCCATTGACCGCTACAAAGATGCGGCCGACCGCGGCGCCTTTCAGGTGAAAGCCGGCACCGACGGCTATCCGCCCGACCTGGATACCCTGGTCAACGGCGTGGACGTGGGCGGCAAGAAGGTGCGTTTTTTGCGCCGTATCCCCGTGGATCCCATGACCGGCAAAAACGAGTGGGGCATGCGTTCTACTCAGGACGACCCCGATTCGGATTCCTGGGGCGGGCAAAACGTGTTTGACGTGTTCAGCAAATCGCAGAGCACGGCTTTGGACGGAACCCGATACGACCAATGGTAAGAAGGCTCTCAACTCGTAAGCGGCGTGGCGGCTTCACCCTGATCGAGCTGATGATGGTGATCAGCATCATTCTGATCCTGGTCTCGGTGGCCGCACCCATTTACAAGACCGCCATCCTGCACGCGCACGAAGCGGTGCTGCACGACGACCTGTTCACTTTGCGCTCGCTGATTCAGCAATATACATTGGACAAGCAGAAGGCGCCGCAGTCGCTGGACGACCTAGTGAGCGCCGGCTACATCAAGCAGATTCCCAAGGACCCCTTCACTGACTCCGCCGACAGCTGGGTGACCGACCAGGAAGATGTGCTGCTCAGCGTGGACCAGCAGCAGCCCGGCATCGTGGATGTGCACAGCGGCTCCAGCCAGACCAGCTCGGAGGGCACGCCCTACAGCTCGTGGTAGGGCGTTCACCAACTCGCCCAAATGAATTCTGAAGGTTTCAAAGTTTCAAGGTTTCACAGGTTTCCAGAGCCGACAACTTCAACCCTCGTTGGTCGGCAGGGCAACAGTGACGGGTCACTTCGCAAACGACTGTTCAGAGGTGACGACTACCGTAAATCAGCAGCTCATCCGTGTCGATCCGCGCGTATTTGCGGCAGGGGAGTTGGAACCTTAAAAAACTTGAAACTTCTGCGCCCTATTTGCGGCCGGCGTTTTCGTTGTCCGCCAGGACACCATCGTGCCCTTTCTTCAGTATTTCCACTCCTTGTGCGAAGGTCATGTGGCCGGGGACGCGGCGGAAGTCGCTGGTATCTTCCGTCTCCTGGATATTGATGCTCTTAAAGAACAGAGCCCTGCCGGTGAAGCTGAGCTGCATGTGAGTGGTAGTCCAATAGCCTTTGGCCACCGGGCCTTGCCCCACCACAAAACGCCCGCCGCGGTCCAGGTGCCCAAGAATGCCCCAGCCAAAGCCCACATCCTTAAACAGAGTGCCGTCAATGCGGGCGATGCGTGCCCGGTGAGGCTCAATCAGCAGGAAACCATCCATGCCGGTAAAGACCTGCTGCTCGCGGCTGGGGGGATCGAAATCGGGATTGGGTTCAAACCTGAGGCGCACTAACCGCAGCCCGTTCACTTCTTCCGTGCCCTCGTACTGGTAACGGAAGGCGTCGGGTAGCGCCTTCACCATGCGGGTGACGCGGTCGGAGTCTTCCTTCTGCTGTTTTTGCTTCCGTCGCAGCTCGGAGGGATTGCGCATCAGCTGCTCCAGGCGGGCAAATTCCTGCTGGCGCTGGGCGGCACTGATCGGCTGGTCATTCGTGGCCACCAGCATGCCGGCCGTGCCTTCCGCGGTTTCCACGTACTGCCGCGTCTGCACTCCCTTGGAGGTCTGGCGGCGCACGCGGAACATGAGGCTCACATCGTCGTTGCCCGCCTTGACCTCATTGGCCACCGCCTGCTCTACCAGCTGTTGGGGATTGAAGGAGTGTTGCTCGGGTGCGTTCTCAGCCCGTGGTGGGGGCGTTTGCTGGGCGAAGGCTGCTGCCAGGGCGACGGCTAATAGAGCTGCCATAGCCCACAATGGTCCGTTACTGCGGATCATGACTGTGGTCCTGAATGCCTGGGGTTTTCTTTTAAAGTCTACCCAATTAGAGTCTCTGAATGTCAATGCTGTTGCTTTTACTTACAGGCCGCCAGGTGGTAGAAGAAACGGAGCCTGTCATCAAGGCTGGGGTGAAGAAAATCGTCGGCTCGTTCGAAAAGGCAGTCCCAGTGATTTTTAAGCCACGTGGCGTGAGGAGACCGCTGTTCCCCTGGTTACTAACCGGCCTCCACTCGTTCCGTAGCGCTTCCGAACGAGCCGACAATGGGAGACGTAGCAACGCAGGTGCCAAACACGCAGCTGGGCGAGGGCAAGAATTTAGGCGGTGTTGGCCTGTAGGGGAGGTGGAATACGATGGAAACGCCGTCTCGCCCAAGAAAGCGAGGAGAAAAGACACCAATTATGAAACCGGAAATGCAACCGCTGAGCACCTGAATACCAGCTACGCCTGCAGCCTTCGGCTCCTCTTCCATAAGGGCGGGGAGTGGGGAGTTCTTCAGTAACCCTCAAAATTGGTCCTAAGTGCGCTAAAATCCGAGCTAAACCAATGCTTTAGACGCCGACAAGAAGCTGACTGGACGCAGGCGCGCTTGTTCCGGCAAAGGTAAATCTAACTACTGGAGTCACTTACATGTGGAAGCACAAAGAAGAGGAGCAAGCTGAGGGAGGCGCTGGGAGAACCCAAGGCAGCTTTGGGGTGGCGCCAGGACGTCCGGAACCCCCGCGGATGACCGCTCCGGTAGGTGGAACAGCTAACATCGGGCGTTCGGTCCTGATCAAGGGCGAGTTGTCGGGGAGCGAGGATATCTATCTGGACGGCACGGTGGAAGGCAGCATCGAGTTGCCGGCAAACAACCTGGCAATTGGCCCCAACGGGCGGGTGCGCGCCGGAATTCGGGCGCGGGGAGTGATCATCGAAGGCAAAGTGGAAGGCGACATCGAAGCCAGTGAGCGGGTGGAGTTGAGAAAAACCGCGGTGCTGACGGGCAGCATCGTGACCCAACGCGTATCCATCGAAGACGGAGCGTATTTCAAGGGCGGGGTGGACGTAAAACGGCAGGCGGCGCCGCCGGCAGCCGCGGCCCAGCCGCGCCACGAAGTAAAGCGGGAGAGTGCGCCCGTGTCCGCTTCGGCAGCGGCGCCCTCCGGCAGCGGAGCGCCATTGCCCAAAGCGCCGTTGGCGGAGCAAAAGAAATCATAGACTCTCCCCACTCGCGCCTTAACGCGATACACTAAGGCTCAAACCGTACGAGCAAGTCAGCGGCAGTCTTCCATGAGTTCGGTGGCGCAGAGTCTTCGAAAGCTATTTCGCGGCGGCTCCAGTAGCGAGCAGGCGCCAACGCCGAAGCCACGCGCACAAGCGCGGTCTTCGCGCCGTTCCAGCGGGCTGGGAGAACTGACGCGCGCCCTGGCCGGGCGCGATGGTTTATGCGTCCTCGATATTGGGTCTACCTCTCCCGACAATATTCAGCACTTCACCGAGCTCGGCTACAAGGTTTATAGCGAAGACGTACTGCTGGCATCCCGGGACCGCCAGTATCTGATGGCGGATGCCGAAGGCAAGCAGGCCGCGGACGAGAAGCGGTTTCTGGCGGAAAATCTCAACTACGCCCCGCAGACGTTTGATGCCGTGCTGTGCTGGGATATGGCCGACTACATGGAGGAGCCGCTGGTGAAGCCGGTGGTGGCGCGCCTGTGGTCGGTACTGAAGCCCGGCGGGCTGGTGTTGGCCTTCTTCCACACCAAGGATGCGGGACCGGACGCGCCTTTTTACCGCTATCATATTGCCGGCGCTGACAACGTGGAATCGCAGTTGCTGAGCGCGGGAGGGGGCCGCAACGGCAACACCCCAGGATGGCGGCTGCAGCGCGTGTTCAACAACCGCCACATCGAGAATCTTTTCCGCGATTACGCCAATATCAAGTTTTTCCTCGCCCGTGACAACGTAAGAGAAGTTCTGGTCAAGCGGTAAATCCACCGCGAGAAAACCCTCCAAAAGCGGTCAATTCTCCTCCTTGCTTGTGGCGCATGCGCCCTCGAACTCGGGTTTACCGAGGCGCGGGGCGCACCTTTACCCAGCCGCGCCGCGGGTGCTGCGCACCACAAATGCGGGCAGCCCGGTGTGCTCGAGGAGATGAACGAAAGGAGCGCGCAGCCGGGCAGGCAGGCTGAGCAGACGGCGGAAGCGCGCGGCATTGCGGAAGACGGGCAAGAAAGCCCGCCGGTAGGTCTCGCGATAGATGCCAACGGCGTCGTGCAGGGAGCTTTCGCCGCGGAAGAAGGGAAGCAGGCATTGGGCGGCCAGGGCGCCGCTGCGCAATGCCAGGGCAATGCCGTCACCCACAAAGGGGTCCACGAAGCCGGCGGCATCACCGGCCAGCAGCACATTTTCCCGCAGAGATTCGGGATGGCAAAAAAAAAGTGGCGCGGTGGTCACGGGTTCGGTGGCAGGGCGCCAGTTCAGGCTGCGCTCCTGCAGTTGCGGATGAAGGGCGAAGACGGCGGGCAGAGTAGTGGCCGCGCCGGCGCGCACCATGGCGGAAACGTTGATCACACCGGGAGCAACGGGCTGCACGCCACAATAGCCGCCGGCAAAAAAATACAAATCTACCGAAGCGGGCGGGGTGGGTTCCTGGAAGTGCGCTTTAATGCCCAGCCACTTGTGGCCGGCGGTGGAAGAGGGTCGCGGACTGAGGCTGGACCAGCGCCCGGAAGCATTGATCACGCTGCGCGCCTCAAAGCTGCTGCCGGCGGTCTCAACCAGAAAGGGACCGTTGCCGGAGAGTCGTTGCCCCGTGGTTTGGGTTTGCGCTTGGGCGCCGGACTGCTCCGCGGCACGCCAGAGAGCCAGGTCAAGCTGGAAACGGGGAATACTGGCCGCCGCAGGATGGATGGGGGCGTGCAGTTGGCGGCCGTCGAGGAAGACGCGGGCGGCAGCGAGACGCGGCGCCTGCTGTAGAAGCACGGTCTCAGGCTTCAGAAGCGATTGCAGCAGGGCAAGGGATTCAGGGGAGACAAATTCGCCGCACACCTTGTGGCGGGGAAAGCGTCCCTGTTCCAGAATAAGGACATTGGCGCCATTGCCGGCGGCGGTAATTGCCGCCGCTGTGCCCGCAGGGCCTCCCCCGAGGATGATCAGGTCGTACATGCGCTTACAGATGCGGGCTGGGCCCTGGGTGGCCAAGATTTTTCCAAATCAGGTTTTTCTAAATCGCCACCAGGGCCACGCCGCCGGCTACCAGCAGGGCGGCGATCCAGCGCCGGTGGTCCACACGCTCATGCAGAAAAATGCGCGCGGCGACGGCGTTGGCGATAAAGGTGAGGGAAGCGGAAGCGGGCGCGACCAGGCTGACGTCCTGCCAGGAGAGGGCCATGAGCAGGCTGTAAAAGGCAAAAGTCATGGCCAGCAAGCCGAAAAGGAAATTGGGAGTGGTCACCACGCGGATAAGTACGTGTGCCAGTCCGCGGCGCCGCCGCAATTCGCCTAAGTCCCCAATCTGTTTCATGGCATGGGAAAGCAGCACATCGCCGGTAGTGGAGGCGAGCACGATGGCGGCGATGGAGAGCCAGGCATAGAGATCTCTCACGAATTTATCTCGTTTCTCAAGCTTTACCTCGCGACAAAGCCTCCGGCTCCGGCGCCTCTTCGCGGTGGGGATGGTGGGTAAGTGCCGGGCCTTGGGCGACAAAGCCCACTCCGGCGGCGATGAGCGCAATACCGAACCAGCGGGTGGCAGTCACGTTTTCATGCAGCACAAATTTGGCGATAAAGGCCAGCAGCACGTAGCCGATGGAGGTGGCGGGCAGGACGTAGGTAAGGTCCGCCCAGGAGAGGGCGGTCATGTAGGAGGCGAAGAAAGCGAGCAGCAGCAGTACGCCCAGGGCCACCCAGGGATGAACCACGGCGAAAATGAGCTTCTGCCAGTGGTCTAAGGGAATCTCTCCCAGTTGACGCATGCCGCGGGAGAGAAGGGCATCGCCGGAGGCGCCGAAGATAACCACTCCCAGCAGCACCACGTACTTACGCAGGTTCACGCGCGATCCTAGGCGTTGGCCGGCTCCACTGCTTCAGTCTCTTCCGGTTGCGACTCGCCGGACGTGGGCGGAACCGGTCCTGGCTTGGTGCGCTGTTCCTGCACCCAGCGCTGGCGCTGGGAACGCAGTTTGAGGAAGGTCCTGGCCTCTTTATAAAGCCGCTTGCGCTCGGAAGAGCTGAACACAGCTTTCTTGACGATGCGAAAAACGGCGCGTGGCCGGAAATAATACTCGTCGTAGAAACGGTGTACGGAAGACAGAATCTCTTCGCTGGAGAGCCCGGGGTATTCAATGTGGGCTAGTTGGTGGCCGCCTTCATCCACCATCTGCCGGTTAGACATGAAGCCGTTTTTCACCGCGTAATCAAAAAGCTCGGTGCCGGGATAAGCGTGCGCCACCGAGACCTGGATGGTCTCCACGTCCAGCTCTTTGGCGAAATTAATGGTGTTGCGCACGGTTTCGCGGGTCTCGCCGGGCAGGCCCATGATGAAGTCCCCATGGATCACCAGCCCCAGTTTGTGGCAATCCTTGGTGAACTGGCGGGCACGCTCCACAGTAGCGCCCTTCTTGATGTTCTTCAGGATCTGGGCGTCGCCGGATTCGTAGCCCACAATCAGCAGCCGGCAACCGGCCTCGCGCATTGCCTTCAGGGTTTCGTAATCGGTGGTGACGCGCGAGGTGCACGACCAGGTCAGGCCCAGGGGTTTCAGCTTCTGGCAAAGTTCGATGGTGCGCGCCTTCTGCAGGTTGAAGGTATCGTCGTCGAAGAAAAATTCCTTCACCCAGGGCCAGTATTGCTTGGCCTTGGCCATTTCCGCCGCCACGCGATCGGTGGAGCGCTTGCGCCAGGGATGGCCGCTAAGGGTCTGCGGCCACAGGCAGAAAGTACACTGCGCCGGGCAGCCGCGGGTGGTGTAAAGCGATACAAACGGGTGCAGCAAAAAGGGAACGTTATAACGCCGCGGATCCAGGTCGCGTTTGTAAACCTCGGTGACGTCAGGGAGCGCGTCCAGGTCGGTGATATTCGGCCGGTCGGGATTGTGCACCACTGCGCCGTTCTTGCGATAGGAGATGCCGAGAATATCCTGCAGCGGCTTGCCTTGGGCGAACTCCACCACCGCATAATCGAATTCCTTGCGGGCCACGAAATCAATGGCCGGGCAGTCACGCAGGGAGCGCTCCGGCAGCACCGACACATGGGGCCCTACAAAACAGATTTTGATGTGGGGATTGACCTGCCTAATCGCCTCCACCAGCTTGATATCACCGGGGAACCCGGGAGTGCTGGTAAACAGGACCAGGAATTCATATTCCTTGGCAATGTTGATGGTCTCCTCAGCGGAAACGTGGTGGGGTGGTGCGTCAAGCAACCGGGAACCCTCAAGCATGCCGGCCGGGTAAGCCAACCATACGGGATACCAGTAGGATTCAATTTCGCGAGTTGCTGGCCAGCGGGACCCGGCGCCTCCGTCAAAATTCTCAAAGGAGGGCGGATTCAAGAACAGTGTTTTTAGAGGCATATTGGCTGAATAAGGTATGTTAACACCCACTCCTAGGTTACCGGGAAGTACATCTCCGGTTACAGTTCCCTGGTTTGGGGCCCGTTCAGGCCCGACAAAAAACCACCCCGGCTCCGCCGCAGGCACAAATTAAGCCAATTATAAAAATGCAAGCCTACCTGCTACCGCAAAAGCGACCAATTTCTTTACGTTGAATTGTGTATTTGATGCATTGAGGGGCGGAAAAGCGGTACAGAAAAGCACTCGCCTAGGCGCGGTCCGTAAGTGATTGGGGCCATTGAGAATAGCTGGCCAACTGGGAAAATTTGCCGCGGCCGCTCAGGGATGGTGAAAAACCCATTTTTCCAGGTCGCCGGTGGCGCGCAGCAGTTGCAGTTGGGCGCGTTGCAGCTCGAACTGGGCATCCATGAGCTCGGCCGAGTGCAGATCGGCCTGGAATCGGGCATTCTGCAATTCGCTCAGCGTAGCCACCGCAGCCTGCATGCGAGTTTGCGCCGTGGTAAGCCCGGACTGGGCCAACTGGTTTTGCAAATCGGCGACATCGCGGGCGGCTGCGGCCTGTTCCACCGCCCGCTGCAGGCGCAGAGTTTCCAGGGAAACCTGGTCCTTGGTCGCCTGCGCGTCCTTGCGGGCACGTATGGCATCCGCATCGGCGGCCTGGGCGGCAGCTTTCTGGGAAAAATTCAGGAAAGGAAAACGAACCACCAGTCCGAAGGTGACGTTCTGGTTCTGAAAGCTGTTGGGGCGGAAAAACTGGGCGAAGTCGGTGAACTTGGTGCTGATAAGTCCGTATTGTCCGGCAAAATCAACCGAAGGCCAAAGCTGGCGATGCTCCCCCTTAGCCTTAAGCAGCTGGGCCCGGGCGCGAAGTTCGGCGGCGGTTACCACATCGCTGGATTGCACCGCGGCCGTCGCCGGGGCCGGGTCGGAGGGGGGATCGGGAGCAGGAAGAGGGGGAATGGAATCGCCAAGGGTGGTAATGGATTGCGCGGGAACGCCGGTGAGTTGCGAAAGATGGGCGCGCAGGAGGTCCGCGGAACCCTCCCCCTGCGCAATGCGCAGGCGCACCTGCGCGCTGGTTAGCCGGGCTTTGGTTTCGTCCACCTGGCTGTCAATGCCTTCCTTCACGCGCTGCAAGACCGCGTACTCCATGTTGTGCGTGACATTTCTTTGGTCGTGGAGGATTCGCAGTTCCTGCTCCCATTTATTGAGTTCGGCGTAACTGAGAGCGGTGTCGAGCATCGTCTGGGAGCGCTGGTCGCGGTTCTGAGCCGCTGTGGCGTGCCACTCCGCCCTGGCGGCACGCACGAATTCCCGCTGGGCCGGGCTGAAAACCAGGGACTGGGAAGTGACGTTGAAAATGGTGGGCGCTGAACCCTCCAGGCTGAGCGGGAAGCCATAGGCGTAGCCCACGTCAGAGCCTACCGTTACCTGGGGAATAATGGCATCGCGCGCCTCCAGGTAAGCCTCGTAGGCATGCATCTGGTCAGCCACACTGATGCCGCTGGCGGTGCTGTGCGCCAGCGCCAGTTGAATGGCGCGCTGCAGAGTAAAGTCCTGCCCGCGCGCCGGCAATACCAGCGCCACAGCGGCCCCGGCCGCCATCAGCAACTGCACCAACTGCTTGGAAAATATGCGCTTCATGCGTCACCTGCAGGAAAAAAGTGGGAGAAGGGCGAGTATAACAAGAAGCGGTTTGCGGCCACTTCGAGGCAGCTTTTTGGGGTTGCCGCCGCTCTCAGAGCTCGCAACTCTGCGACGGCAGAGAGGCGGCCGGCTGGAGGACACTCAGTTGCGGTTACCGGCTGCGGGTGGGTTGCCGGAATTCTTCAAATACCGGTCGAACCACTTGATGGTGCGGCGAATGGAATCAATCTGGTTTTCCCGCTTCTCGAAACCGTGCCCTTCATTCGGGTAGTAGTGGACCGCCACGGTTTTGCCGTCAGCACGTAGAATGCGCACAATCTGCTCCGCTTCTTCCTTGGGCACGCGCGGATCATTATCGCCCTGCAGCACCAGCAGCGGCGCCTTGAGCTGGTGAATGTAGGTGATGGGGGAGTCCGCCTCGTAGACCTTGCGGTCCTTTACCGGATCGCCGAGCAGGCTCTTTTCATATTCCTGCAGTTCCGGGTCGGAGTGATTCAGCATGCTCATCCAGTTGATGATGCCGAACAGCTCTACGCCCGCGGCCCAGACCTCGGGCGTCTTGGTGAGCGCGATCAGGGTCATGAAGCCGCCGTAGGAGCCGCCGGTGATGCCGATCTTGTTCCCATCCGCGTAACCGGTGGCTTCCAGAAACTTGGCCGCATACACTTCATCCTGCAGGTCGCCTCCTCCCAGGTCCTGGTAGTTGGCCCTCTGGAACGCGATTCCATATCCGGTGGAGCCGCGCGGGTTGGGGGCGATGCAGATGTAGCCGCGGGAAACCAGCGCGGTCACGTCCGGATTCCAGTAGTCGCTCATCTGCCCGGTCGGTCCGCCATGGGGCAGGACCAGCGCGGGATTGGAGCCATCGCGTTTCAAGTTGAAGGGTATCCACAGCAAGGCGCTGATGGTTTTTCCGTCAAAGCTCTTGTAGTGGACAAGCTGCGAGCCTGGCAGCGGCGCCGAACTCAGGCTGGCGATGGCGGAATGGGTCAATTGCCGGGAGGCGCCTCCCTCCAGGTTATAGACCCAGTAGTCGCCGGGCTGCACGGAGCTTTCGTGGGAGATGAGCAGGCGGTCGCTCTGGGGTGAAAACGAGCTGGGCGAGGCGGGGAAGGAATTCACTCCCGGCGGCACTGCGAGCTCGCGGGATTGGCGCGTGGCCCGGTCCACCATATAAAGAGACGTGCGTCCGTCCGCATTGATGGTGTAGGTGAACTTCTCGCGATTGGGAGAGAAATCGCCGGCGCTGGCCTCCCACTGCGTATCGGTCACCCATTGCAGTTTTTTTGTGGCGATGTCGAGCAGGGCGACATTCTGGTAGCCGCTCTTCTGGTTGGAGGTTACCAGCAGGGTAGTTCCTCCCGGCGACAACGAGGAGGCAAAAAACAGGGCCTTGCCCTGGTGGGGCGTCAGGTTGGTGGTCTTGCCGCTGGCGACGTCTACGGCATAGATATCGGAATCGGTAAAGCTGACGTCGTAGCGGTTGGCATAGAGCGTCTTGCCATCCGGGCTCCACGCCACGGAACCCCAGGAGCGGTTGGGCGCGCTCTCGTGGGTTAACTTCACCACCTTGCGCGTGTCCCAATGCAGCAGTGCGATGTTGTAGCTAGTGCCTTCCCTGGGTTTGTAGTTCAGAGCGATGACGCTGCCATCGGGAGACCACCGAGGCGATTGTTCGCGGACATCCGGGGTGTTGGTCAGGTTGATGGGCTCGCCGCCGCTGCTGGGAATGGCAAAGATGTCCCACAACTCATTCCCCGCTTGGTCCTGCTCGTAAACGATCCACCTGCCATCGGGGGAGAAGACCGCGTCGTATTGCCGTTCCTCCGATTGCGTGAGCTGAACCGGCCATCCCCCGTCGGCGCTCACCTTCCACAGGTTTGGCCGCCCGGTGAAGTTGGTGGTAAACACCACCTGTTTTCCATCTGGCGACCAGGAAGCGCCGTAAAGGCCGCGCGTGAAGTACAGATCGTCAATGGGAACAGGCCCGGCATTGGGATTGGCTGCGGATGTGACCGACCGGGGGTCGGTGAGCTGGCGGCTGTCTGGACCCAAATCTTGTGCGGGCGAGGGAAGACAAAGGAGCAAAGCAAACGCTGCCAGAGAAAACCGGCGTAGAGCTCTCATGGCGCCTCCGTCAAAACGGCCTGCGAGCGGAATTGTATACCGGCGGCGGAATTTGGGAAGTGGCGGAGCTTAGCGGCTCACTCGCACCAGCCCCTGCTGGGCAAGGGAGAAGTTGTGGGCCATTGCGAGCGCGGCGCGATATTCCTCAGCCGCGGCTTGTTTATCACCCTGTTTTTCCAGAATTGAACCGAGCAGGTAATGTGCCTGGAAGGGCGGGGCATCGGCGGAAGTATTGTTGGAATCGAGATAGCGGCGCAGGAACTGGATGGCGGCAGGGAAATTGCGGCCGGCGCGGTAAAGAATTTCGGCGGCGTCCACCCATACCTCGCCGTGGGTGATTTCGGCGGTGGTGGCGCGGTTGACCGCGTCTTCCATGTCATCCAGGCGGCCGCGGCGGCGGTAGAAGGAAGCCAGGGTGAGCCAGTACTGCGCCTGGTTGCCGCTGGATTGAATGGCGGCACGGTATTCGCTCTCTGCCGGGGCCCAGTCGTGATCCCGTTCCGCCAGGCTGGCGTTGACCCAGTGGGCCGCTCCGGGATCCATGGTGGCAAGGCGCTGCGCCTGGGCGCGCGCTTTATCCTTCCCGCCACCGAGAAACCCCGGCGCTTCCATGTAGAACTCCGCCAGGTCGGATTGCGCGGCTACATTGCGGGAATCCAGTTGCACGGCGGTTTCAAATTCGCTGCGCACTTTGCGGGCCAGCCCGATGGCGGTCAGCCAGCTGGAGTGTTCCGCTTTTTCGCCGTAAGAGCGGCCTAGCCACAGATGGTAATCGCTGTTATCCGGGTCCAGGGCTACCGCTTTCTGGGCAGCGGCAATGGCTTTGTCCCATTGCTGCAGCGAATAGTGGGCGCGGCACAGCAGGTGATAAGCCTGGGCATCATTGGGCTGGGCACGCAGGTGCTCGCGCAGATCGGCTATGGCCACGTCTACCCGCCCTTCCGAGAGCAGGGATTGCGCCGCCATTTCCGCCCCGGCCAAGCCGCAGGACAGGCCCAAAGCCAGCGCCAGCAACAAAAGAGATCCCAGAACCCGCTTCATGCTCAACTTAAAAACCTTTCCTTTATTGTGCCGCTTGTACCGCCATGCCGGGTCGCAGCGGCTGCCCGTTGGTGGTGCCCAGCGCCACCTTGGCATTGTCTGGCAGACCGTGGATTTCGGCCTGGGTGAGGTTCGAAATACCCACCTGCACCTGCTGCTGCCGCAACTGTCCGTTCACAATCTGAAACACCCACGCCGAGCCATCCATGCGAACGGCCTCGCGCGGCACGATCAGGACATTGCGGTGTTCGGCGGTTATGATGGTCACATTGACATTCGTGTTGGGCAGGAGGTGCTCGCCGGGATTGGGCACCCGGCAAACCACTTCCCCGACGTTGCGCGTCTGGTATTTCACAATCTGTGCCGGCAGCCGGGCAACCGTGCCCTGCCACTTCCGTCCCGGTATGGCATCCCAGGTCAGGGTGACGTTTTCGCCCGGAGCCAGGCGGGCAATGTCCGGCTCGTCCACGAAGGAGTGCACTTCCACCGTGGACAGGTCGGCCACTTCCACCAGCAGGTCACCGGTATTGACAAAGCCGCCGGCGCGCACCGGCAGGGAATAGACCACGCCGGCGTGGGGAGCGCGAACAATGGAGTTGCGCAATACGCTCTGGGCTGCGGCATAGGCTTCCTGGCCTTCATTCTGCTGCGCCTGCACCTGCTCAACTTGAGGACCGGAGTAGCGTTGCTTCAGCTTCTGCTGCAGCAGATTGATCTGGGCATCATCACGCTGCAGTTGATTTTCGGCATCCTGAACCTCGCCCATGGAGGCGGCGCCTTCCTTCAGCAGGCGTCGCATGGCCTGCAGATTGCGTTGTGCGGCGTCGCGATCGGTACGAGCCTTGACCAGTTCGGTTTGCGTGGTCAGGATTTCCTCTCGCGTGCCGCCCGCCTGGATGGCATCCATGGAGGCTTGGGCGGCGCGTAATTGGGCCAGGGCCTTGGCGGCTTCCGCTTGCGCCTCGCTGGTATTGAGTTCCAGCAGCAACTGTCCCGCTTTCACCGGGTCGCCTTCGCGCACGAGCACGCGCTTCACCAGGGCGGGAGCGACGGCGTGCGCCTCAAAAGGCAGGACGGGAGTAATCTTGCCGTTGGTGGTGATGACAGAAAGAATGTTGCCGCGGTGAACTTCCGCCACACGCACCGGCACATCGCTGCGTTGCAGCGAAATGAACGCCGCCAGCACGATGACCGCGGCAATGATGGCCAGGCCGATAATCCAGCCGCGATGGCGACCGAAAAAACCAGCGCTCGAGTTGTGGCGTGGCGACATGAAACTCTTTGCTACCTATACCTTACCACCGGCTCCGGCATGCCGTATGGGCGGGGAAGCACGCTGGTAATCATTCTTTGGGCCTCTGCCTTTCGGCTGCGGCCCTCCATGGCCTCTTCCAAACTCGGTCCTTTTGAGGGGGCTGGTCTCCCTTGATTTGATGCCCTGACTCTTCGTCGGAAGCAAAAATGTGTAAATGGCGCCCTTCGCGGGGTCCTCAAGAAACCGCCCGGCCCTGCTTCTCCATTACAATGAAAGCATGGCCAGCAAGCCACGTTACACGCCGGAACACGCCCAAGCCGGGCTGGAGGCCGCTTTTCCCGAGATCGAAACCTGGCCCAACCAGTTTCCGGCCTATGAAATTCTAGTGGATGTGCCCGAATTTACGTCGGTTTGCCCCAAGACCGGCCTGCCCGACTTCGGGGTGCTGAAGATCCGTTACATGCCCGATAAGCTCTGTTTGGAACTGAAGTCCCTGAAAGAGTACCTCTTTACCTACCGAAATCTCGGGATTTTTCAGGAAAATATCGTCAACCGGGTGCTGGAGGACGTGGTGCGTGCCGCCCGGCCAGTTTGGGCGGAGGTAACGGGAGAATTTAAGCCCCGCGGGGGCGTCGCCACCCTGGTGACGGCCCGCTGGCCGCGGCCCAGCAATCAAAACCGCCGAGGACGCTAAGGACGCCGACCCCGCGCATAGTTTGGGAGTCTAAAAACCTGTGCGTCCTTTGTGTCTTCTGCGGTTTTAATTAGGCTTCGCGGGTGTCTGGATACGCAGCTTGGAAGGCGAAGCGACAGGAAAAGTCTTCATCGCCACCTGGCGAAACTCATGCCCGGTCCAGGCATAGCGGATCACGTCCTGCTGCGAGGGGCAACAGTGAGCGTCTATTTGCATGTAGTGGCTGGAATTGACGAACAGCCCGCCGGTGGAAGGATCAAAGGTGGCGCCCGCGCCGGCGTGGCGCGCGGTGAAGAAGATCTGCTGCACCACTGTGAGCCAGCCATTCTGGATGGTGAACAGCTGCACCCCGCCGTAGCTGGCCGCATCGGCCCCGGTCCAGGTCCACAGAAAGCTCACCAGAGCGAACTGCGGCTTGCCAGCCTGGAAATCAAAATAGGAGATGCTGTTAATGGCCACCCAGTCCCGCGGTACGCCGCTGGTTTCGTAGATTCCGTTTTTAAGCTTGGCGTCAACCCGCACCTTGCCTTTGGCGTCGAAGATGTTCAATTCAAGGTTGCGGAAATCCACCGCGCTGACGGAATCGAAGCGGCGGTGGTATTCGAAGGCCGGTGAAACCGAGTAATACGACAGTTCGGGCTCAGGGGAAGCAATTTTCTGTGCTGGGGCCAGCAGACTGACGAGCACGGCAAGGAGCGAAGCTGCGGCCCTCGGCATGCCAATATTTTATTCCGTTGGCCGGGGGAGATATTGCAGTGGAAGGGAAAGAGTTACTCCGGAAATTTCCGAGCTCGATTTCTTTCGTTCCTTATGCCGCTGCCGTCACCCTCGCCATTTCTTCGACGATAGCCCGTGCCGCGGCTTGCGGATTGGCAGCGGAGGTAATGGGCCGGCCCACCACAATGTGAGACGCGCCGTTTGCGATGGCTTCAGCGGGCGTGACCACGCGGGCCTGGTCGCCTGCGTCGCTGCCGGCGGGGCGCACGCCAGGGGTCACGATGGCAAAGCCCGTCCCAAGTTCGCGGCGCACTTCCGCCGCCTCTTTGGCTGAAGTCACGATGCCGCCGCAACCGCAGATCCGGGCCAGGGCCGCCAGGCGCAGGACGTTATCCACCACGCGTCCGCTGAACCCGACTTCCTGTACATCAGCATCGCGAAAGCTGGTGAGCACGGTGACCCCGAGGACCAGCGGTTTGCCGGCAGAAGCCGCCGCCGCTTCGGTGGCCGCGCTCAACATGCGGGAGCCGCCGCTGGCATGCACGGTCAGCATGCTGATGTTCAGCTTGGCCGCCGCGCTCACTGCTGCCGCCACGGTATTGGGTATGTCGTGAAATTTCAGGTCAAGAAAAACGCGCCGCCCGGAGGACACCAGGTCGCGCACAATGCCCGGGCCTTCGGCGGTAAACAACTGCTTGCCAACTTTGTAGAGGAACGCCGAATCCCCGACTGCGGCGACGATCTTTTGCGCCGCAGCCGCCGAGGAGACATCCAGCGCCACGATCAGGCGCTCACGCGCATCGGTCATGTCTGCGAGTTTAGCGTGTTTACTGCAGGCCCGCCATCGGTTCGGACCAGGCCAGGGTCTGAGGATGGATAATGTCCAGCCGCACCCGGGTCAGGCCCCGCGCTTTGAAGTTGAGCATGCGGGCGGCCCCGTAGGAGAGGTCAATGATGCGCCCCGGCACCACCGGCCCGCGGTCATTGATGCGGACCACCACCCAGTTGCCGTTGCGCAAGTTGGTGACCTTCACCCACGTGCCCAGGGGCAGAGTCATGTGGGCGGCGGTGAACTCGTGCATGTCGTAGGGTTCACCCGTTGCAGTAGGTTTACCCTCGAACTGTTTGCCGTACCAGGATGCTGTGCCCACCTGGTAAGGAGTGGGCCGATGCTTCCGCTTGAGGGTTTTACCCTCGGCCGGGCGGATGGCCTTGGCTTGCTTTCCTGTGGTCTTTCTGGACTCGGAGCTGTTCGGTCCTGGCGCCGCCCCCAGGCTGGTGACGTAAAACAGGGTCACCAGAATGGGAATCATGCTTCGTCGCATTCAGTCACCTCGCATCTCGAATTCAGCCCTCCCCTACCAAGGTTCCCTAGGATGAGGGTGATGGTAGAAAGGGGCCCGGGGGTGTGTCAAACGGGCATTGGTAATCAGAGGGCAAGTTCTTTAGGTGTAACACCTTACATTGACCTTAGAAATTGCCTTAGGGTTACCAAAAGCCTATGTGGTTACTCCCCCTCAGATCGGCGAATTTGACGCAGCTTGCTGAAACCGGGTGACTTAGTGGCGATGAACATGGGATGGTCACGAGCTGCTTCGGGTTGGCCGATGTAAGCTGCTGAAAATAGAGTTGTTGACGCGAATTACTTGGTTGGTTAAGGTATTTTCCCGAAACGGAAATAAAGTGTATTAAAGTTTGCCTAGGCCCTCGCCGCTGACAAAAATTGACTGCACCGCAGCTTACCCGGCCTCAGGGGTTACAACTTTCGGATGGCCTCGGGTCGCTTTGCGTCTTTGCCCCGACGCCGGTTTCCGCTAGATTGCGACTATGCCGCAGACGCCACCCGTCGTGCTGACCATCGCCGGGTTCGACCCCAGTTCGGGAGCCGGCATTACAGCCGACATCAAAACCATAGCCGCGCATGGCTGTTATGGAGTGGCCTGCATCACCGCGCTGACTGTGCAATCCACCCAGGGAGTGAGCCGGGTGGAGGCACTGCCGGCGGGCCTGATCAGCGATACTCTGAAAGAACTGAGCCGCGACGTGGAGATTGCCGCGGTCAAGATCGGCATGCTGGGCTCCGCGGAAGTAGTTGCCGCGGTATGTGATTTTCTGGAGTCCGGCAAGCTGGCCAACGTGGTGCTGGACCCGATTCTGCGTTCCAGCTCCGGCGCCCTCCTGCTTGAGCCCAAAGGAGAGAAGCTGATGAGGGAACGCCTGTTGCCTCTGGCGACGGTCATAACTCCAAATCTGGAGGAAGCTACCGCCCTTTCTGGAGTGGGGGTGACCAACCTCGAGGAGATGAAGGCGGCAGCCCTGCGTTTGCACGAACTTGGCGTCCTCAATGTAGTAGTGACGGGCGGACACCTGGACAAGGCTACCGACCTGCTCAGCTTTACCCATCCCAATGGCGGCATTCAAACCCAGGTGTTTAAAGCGGAGCGACAACGCTCCCGCTCCACCCACGGCACGGGATGCGCCTTCGCCTCAGCGCTGGCCTGTCACCTGGCCCACGGACGGGCGTTGCCCGAGGCCGTTCTGCTGGCCAAAGCTTTTGTGGCCGCAGCCATCACCCACGCCCAGCCCCTGGGCCGGGGAACGGGGCCTCTGGATCACCTCTACCGCATGCACGAACCGCCGCGGCGGCAGGCGGCGGTTGCCGACCCGGAACCGGTGGGATAAGCAAGCATTCAGCAGAAAAACAGCAATTAGCAGTTAGCACCTTGGCACTTAGCCCTTCACGATTTCTTCACGCCAACACCTAAGTAGAGGAGCCAAGGCTAAAAATCCTAAAGGAAACAGCGGCGAAGGCGGCGGCAATTCTGTAGCGGCTAGAGCGGCGAGGTTTTTTCTGCCTTTGCGGAGCATGGGAATGGCGGCGCTGAAAAACCTTTGTGGATTCCCTCTCATCTCTTTTGTATTCTCAGGACGAATGATGAATGTAGCGCTAACCGACCTGCTGGGCGCGCCGGTGTACGACCCCTCCGGGGCCAGCGGACGTGTGCGCGAAGTGGCCTTGCGGCCGCAGGAAGACCCGCTGCGGGTGGCGGCACTGGTGGTGCGGACCAGGCAGGGCGCCAAACTGCTGCCCTTCAGCGATGTGACCTCGATTGACGGCGGTATTCACGCCGCCAAGCCCATTGCCGAGTGGCTTCCCGAACCCGGGCACGAGGGGCTGCTGCTGCTGGAACGCGACCTGCTCGACCAGCAGATCATTGACGTTCACGGGCGCAAGGTGGTGCGGGTGAATGACGTAGACCTGCACGAGGACCATATCAACCAGCATCCGGCGCTGCGGGTGGCGGGCGTAGACATCGGAGCGCGGGGGGCGGTGCGGCGTCTGCTCAAGGGCTTGATCCCGGGGCCGGTCTTGCGGGCGCTGCTGCGCAATATACCGGCGCGTGAGATTCCCTGGGAATTCGTGGACCTGATCGAAACTGATCCCGCCCGGCGGGTGAAGCTGAAGATCTCGCACAAGCGGCTGGCGCGGCTGCACCCCGCCGACATTGCCGACATTGTGGAAGAACTAGCGCCGGACGAGCGCGAGGCGGTGTTTGAGACGCTGGACGAAGGGGTAGCGGCGGAGGCGCTGGAGGAAGTGGAGCCCAAGCTGCAGGCCTCCATCGTGGAGTCGCTGGATTCGGACCGCGCCGCCGACATCGTTGAGGAAATGGATCCGGACGCGGCCGCCGACCTGCTCATGGATTTGCCCAGGGAGACCACGGAAGAAATCCTGCATGAGATGCAGCCGGAGGAGCGCCAGGAAGTAGCCGAACTGCTGGAATTCAAGGAAAATACGGCGGCCGGGCGCATGACCACCGAGTATCTGGCGCTGCCGGCCAACGCCACCGTGCACGACGCCATCGAGACGCTGCGGCAATTCGAGGGCGGCATCGAGACGGTCAGCACCATCTACCTGCTCGACCCGGAAGGGCGGCTGGTGGGCGCGGTCACGTTGCCCAAGCTGGTGCTGGCCCAGCCCACTGATCCCTTGCTGCCGCTCAGCATAGAGCCCCTGATCTCCTGCCATGCCGGCGCCAACGAGAAGGAAGTTGCCGAACTGTTTGATAAATACAACCTGATCACCCTGCCAGTGGTGGACGATGAAGGCAAGCTCACGGGGGTGATCACCTCGGATGACGTGATCAGCCTGCTGCGGGCGAAGCTGTAAAGCAGTTGCCAGTGCCCAGTCGCCAGTTCCCAGTTGTCAGGTTGCCCATTCTTCCGCCAACTCAAAAGATCCTTTGCTCCCTTCGTGTCCTTTTGTGGTGAACAGTCCGCGTGGCGAAAAAAATTGTTCGCGTAGCACGCAAGTGGCTGGCGGGAAACAGAGGCTGCATATATTCTGGGGCGGCAGTGCGCGTGTTCCCAAATCCAATTTGCGACGGCAGCGATGAGATGGTGGAGGCGCTGGCGGATCCGGATTCTGCTGTTTCTGGCGGTATTCGGCCCCGGCTTTATCACGGCGAACGTGGACAACGACCCGAACGGCATCTGGACGTATTCAGCCGCCGGGGCGCAGTTCGGCCATCTGCTGCTATGGACTATCATTCCCACCACGCTGGCTCTGATTGTGGTGCAGGAAATGTCGGCGCGAATGGGGGCGGTAACCGGCAAAGGTCTAAGCGACCTGATCCGCGAGGAATTCGGATTCCGCATCACCTTTATCATGATGCTGGGGCTGGTGGTGGTGAATTTCGGCAACGTGGTGGGCGAATTCGCCGGCGTAGCCATGAGCCTGGAACTATTCGGGGTATCGAAGTTCATCTCCGTGCCCCTGACGGCCGTCTTCGTCTGGCTGCTGGTAGTTAAAGGACAGTACAAGAGCGTCGAGAAAGTTTTTATTGTAGCCTCGTTTTTTTACGTTACCTACATTGCCGCCGGCGTGATGGCCGGGCCGTCGTGGAAAGAGGCCGCCATCGCCACCTTCAAGCCGCCGGGGCTCAGCTATTTTCACCAGCGTGCCTACCTCTACATGTTTCTGGGGATTGTGGGGACGACCATTGCTCCGTGGATGCAGTTCTACCTGCAGTCTTCCATCGTGGAAAAGGGAGTGACGCGGCGGCAGTACGGAGCCTCGCGTATTGACGTGGTGGTGGGCTGTATCCTGACCGACGTGGTGGCGTGGTTCATCATCGTGGCCTGCGCCGCCACCCTGTACGTCCACGGACACACGCAGGTGCGGGATGCAGCCGACGCCGCCCAGGCGCTGCGCCCCCTGGTTGGCGAATACGCCTACATCCTGTTTGCCGCCGGCCTGCTGAATGCCTCGGTGTTCGCGGCGTCAATTCTGCCGCTCTCTACCGCCTATGTGGTATGCGAGGGCCTGGGCTTCGAGTCGGGCGT
Source organism: Terriglobales bacterium (assembly GCA_035496875.1). Classification (GTDB taxonomy): domain Bacteria; phylum Acidobacteriota; class Terriglobia; order Terriglobales; family Acidobacteriaceae; genus JAICWP01. Next base: position 33,644 of record DATJEH010000122.1, read on the forward strand.
GGGCAAGAGCTTCAGCGAGGCGCCGGTGTTCTATTGGCTGTACACGATTCTGATTGTGGCCGGAGCGGGAGTGATTCTGACGCCCAACCTGCCGCTGGTGCAGGTTTCGATTCTGAGCCAGGTCATTAATGGAGCGGTGCTGCCGTTTGTGCTGATATTCATGATCCTGCTTATCAACAAACGGGAGCTCATGGGCGAGTACATCAATTCACGCTGGTTCAATGTGGCGGCGTGGAGCACGACTGCGGTGGTGACGGTGCTGACGGGCGCATACTTGTGGACGCAGTTCCACTGAGCGGTGCACTCGCCGCGGGCAGCGCCGGATCGAAACCCTGGGCCCGTGAGCCGGGCAAGCATCCCCTTCGTCCTGAGTTCAGCGCGAAAAGCCGGTTTCCGAGACTACGGCATTTGGATGAGCCAGGGACAGCTTTCATATACACATCCCCGCTGCGGTGGCCTGTTCCTTCCATCGTTGCTGGTTCACGCCGAAGACGAGGAGCCACAAGATCAACGCTGCTGCCCCGAGGAGGGCGAAGGGTGCAAGGTAGAGAAACAGACGGTATCCGAGCGGTGGATATAGGAAGGTTAGCCACCCCAAACCTGCAAGGGCCGACCACACGCCCAGGATTCGAGGCAGGAAGGTGGAGCGCACGATGAGGTATCCCGTAAGGAGTGCATAAAATCCGAAAAATGCCAGGGCGATAGCGGCACCCCGGTCATTCACCTTGAGAAAAAGAAGCGCCAGCGCCTGCAACTGTTCCGGGCTAAAGACACTCAAGTAGTGCGCGCCTCCCAAGACGAACAAGGGAGCGATGAAAAAGAGGCGGCTAAGGGTCTTGATGACGCAACCGGAGAGGCCCAAAAAGGCCGCAACCAATGAGATGCTCCTGCCCGCCGGCTTAAGCAGATCATAAAAGAGAGCTGTGAACGCAATTTGGCAGGACATTTCGACCAGGTAGGCCGTGAAACCCCACTGAAACAGATTTTTGTGCGTCAGTATATTGGCCGCCGTGGCTGCGGCGTCGCCGTCTACAACCAGCCTGCCGCTGACGAAGCCCTGGGCGAATATTCCCGTCAGTATGGTGAGGAGGTATAACACACCGGCGATCCTGGCGGCGAAGCGCGGCGAAGCTTCTGCGATCCGTCCGGTTATTGCAGGTGTGCTCATTTGCGATGACCACCGGGAGAGCGCTTGCAACGGACTTTACTCGGCGCGGTAATGGTTGGCAAGAATGATTGTCGAGAACGGCCTTTAGCACTACATGGCGCGCGCGACTACAGGATTTTGCCGGCGGCGAGGTCGTTGACCAGTTCCAGGTCGGCTTCCAGGAAGTCGTATTGCGGCAAGTGGGCGCGCTCCACCCAGCGCACATCGCGGAAGATGCGGTTCTCGATTTCGCCGGCGAACTGGTGAACCACGAAGAAACGCAGCTCCACCTGGCCGCCGCTTTTGTAGCTGTGGCGGATGCGCGCGACCTCCTCGCCGACCTTGGCGTCAATGCCCAGTTCCTCGTCGAGTTCGCGGCGCATGGCGTCACGCGGCTGCTCACCCTCTTCAATTTTGCCGCCGGGGAACTCCCATTTCAGGGGCATGGGCTGATGACGGGTGCGCTGGCAAATGAGCAGCTTGCCATCCTGCAGAATCAGGGCTGCGGCCACGAGTTTCATCCCGCGGCCTCCGAGGGAATGGCGTTGGGGTCCAGGCAGGTGGTGAAGGTGAAAGCGAAGGCGGCGAGACCGGGTTGCGGGCAGAGCAATTCCAGGGTGTGAGTGCCAAAGCTGTGGTTGTCCACCAGTTGGTACATGCGCGGCTGCTCGACCAGAATGTAGCTCTCTTCGCCGCCGACTGTGGAATGAAAGCGCACATCGGGCGTGGCTCGGGTGCGGGTGAGCGGCTTGCCGTCCTGATGAATGATGAGCTCGTAGGAAGGCGTGCGGGGCGAGGCCAGGACCAGATTCACCGCCGCGGCGGAATACTTCACCACGATGCGGTTGTCGCCTTCAGCCGCCGATTCGAAGTATTCGGCGGTGGAGGCCCAGCGCCCCTGGGCGTAGAACTGGCCTTCTTCCAGTTTGCCGGGGAGGGAATACTCCGCTATTTCATCTTCGCGGAACCCGTCCTGGTTGCCGATACGGCCGCGGCGGTGGCCCAGGTAAAGCTCCGGGCTAGGCTGGAAGCAAACCGCACCCGGGTGGTCGGTGTCGCGCACCGGCTCCATGAGGGGAGGAAATTGCAGCCCGGGATCCACCTCGTGCAGCAATTCCTGGATGGCCTGCTCGGTATCGCCGTAGGCGCCTTCGCCGAAGTGGGCGTAGCGCAGATACGCGTCCTTGTCGAGCAGGTACTTGGTGGGCCAGTAGCGGTTGGCGAACGCCTTCCAGAGCTCATAATTGCTGTCTATGACTACGGGATAGGTGATGCCCAGGTCGCGGACGGCGCGTTCGACGTTACTCTCGTATTGCGCGAAGGTGAACTCGGGGGTGTGCACGCCGATGACCGCCAGGCCTTTTTCATGGTAACGCTCATGCCAGGCTTGGACGTAGGGCAGTGTGCGCAGGCAGTTGACGCAGGTGTAGTCCCAGAAATCAATGAGCACCACCCGGCCGCGCAACTGGCGCAGGCCAAGGGGCGGCGAGTTTATCCAGGTGCGACCGATCTCGGGCGCGCGCACTTGCCCCTTTTCCACTTTCATGGGCGGAATCTTTCCAGCTGTTTGCCCAGAAGCCGGGCGCAGTATTCCACCAGTTCCTGGTCGTCGGGTCCAAAAGCGGAGGGGAAGTGGCTGTCTATATCCAGTTCGCCGACGACTTTGCCGCGCACCAAGACAGGCACCACGATTTCCGACTTGGTTTCAATGGAGCAGGCCAGGTAGCGCGGGTCGGAGGCGACGTCGTGCACCACGACCGTCTTGCCGCTGGAAGCGGCGGCGCCGCAGATGCCCTGGTTGAGCGGAATGCGGGTGTGCGGGGTCATGGCGCCGACAAACGGCCCCAGCACCAGCACCGGAGGCTGGCCGGGCGCGCTTTCGAGCAGGTAGAAGCCGACCCAGTTGTACTTGAGCATGCGCTGGTTGAGCTTCTCGACCATGCCCTGCATGAGTTCTTCCGCGGAGAGGGCGGTGGAAGCGAGGTGATCTATTTCTTTCTTGACCAGTAGTGTTTTCGCTGCCGCGGTGGGCATGGGTTCAATTAAACCACAACCGGCGTTATGGTCCGGGCGGGCCCAAGCGGCGCACGGCGGAGGGCTGAGGAAAAAGCTGGGGGTGGAGGATGGCGGCGATGGCGTGCAGCCCCTGCAGCAGGGTTGGGGCTGGCGTGTTGAGCCAGGGATCGGGAATGCAGTAAACGTGCTTCTCGCGGACGGCGCGCATCTGCCCCCAACTGCGCTGCGCGACAATCTTCTCCAGCGGGACCCGGTCACCGGCGCCGCACCAGGCGGCGATCACGTAATCGGGGTCGCGGGCGAGGACGGCTTGGGAAGTGGTCTGCTGCCCGGGTTGGCCCACAAACTCGCCACCCGCGGCCTGCACCAGTTCCGCCACCCAGGGCTGCGAGGCGATGAGGGGCTTTCCCCATTCTTCGCAGAAGACCTGAGGAGAGCCGGAGCCGTGGGCGCGAACTTTTTCGCGCACCGCGTCAATGGTGTTCTGCATGGAGGCGATCAACTCGACCCCGGCCTCGGGACGGCCGACGATGCCGGCGATCATGCCGATATCCCGGTAAATGTCGTCCAGCGTTTTGGGGGCGAGGCCAAGAAAGGGAATGCCGGATTTGAGGATTTCGCCGACTGACTCCAGTTGATAGGGCACCGAGGCGATGACCAGTTCGGGCTGGGCGGCCAGGATTTCGGCGGCCTTCGAGGCCCAGGAGTCGGCGACCACCAGCCGTCCCTGGGAGATGCCGGGCAACACTTCTTCGCAATATTTGGTGCAGGCCACGAGCAGGCGGCGCGTGCCCAGCGCATCCAGAATCACGCTGGCGCTGGGCTGCAGGCTGACGATGCGTTGAGGGAAGAAGGGCATCGGTTGAATTGTAATTCTCCGCGGATTGTGTGGGCACGGGGCGTGCCCCGCCCGCACACACTGGTCTTCCTGTCATTCTGAGCGAGGGCGAACCCCCGAGTCGAAGAACCCCTACAGCAACTTCTGGCATATCAGCAGTTTCCTGGAGTTCTGTGGCGAGCGTAGAAAGAATTCCTTTGCGCTGAGATGGCGAAACGGAAAGCACAGGAAGCCTTCGACTGCTCCGACCGATCCCGCAAAGCGGTATCGGCCGGCTCCGCTCAGGGGGGGACCGGTGGACCTGAACACGCGAAGATCTGCGTTGATCCGCGGCGAAGAAGCTCAGGCGACAGGTGAAGGCAGCTGCGGCGCGTCGGCAACCAGAAAGCGCTCCAGTTCCGCGGCTTCGGTTTGCGGCAAGCGCTGCCAGCGATGCTTCAGGTAAGCCCAGGGAATGTGAAACAGCAGCACGCGGGGGCTGAACTTCGAGGAGCTGTGGATCCAGCAGGAGTGTGTGCACCAGCATTGGGCTCCGGGAATGGCGGCAATCTCCCGCTTCATTTGCGGCGAGGCCAGAGCGGCGCCCAGGTCGAAATTAAAATCCTGCAGGCGTCCCAGCTTGGCGCGCAATTCGCAAGAGCGGAAGTGGCCGTCGTGGTCAATGACGATGGTGGTTTCGCCCGCCGTGCAGCGCATGGGCCACGCTTTGTTGCTGTAGTGGTTTTGCTCGTGCAGCTGAAAATGCAGCCTGATGTTGCCCAGGTAGAAGGCGCGGGCCAGCTGTCGGGCGGGTGCAGGCACGTCGGCGAAGAGGCGATCAGCATAACGCTCGTGAAACCACATGAGCCTGCGATGCAACTGGCTGAGCTCTTCGGGGGCCAGCTTTTTCAGTGCGGGATCCATAGGATCGCCGCGGATGATTTCGAAGTAGTGTCCGTCCGAATCGGTGTCGCGCATCATCTGCAGGCCCAATTCAACCAGTTCCCGGTAATTCTCGGTGGTGACGCAGCTGACCACGTTGCGGCGCAGGCGGCGCACGCCTTGCCAGCGCGCCGCAGCCAGGTTGATGGTGGCCAGCGTTTTCTGAAAATTGTTGGGCACGCCGCGTATGGCGTCGTGGGTGCTGGCCAGGCCATCGAGAGAGAAGTTCAGGTCAATGACCAGTTCGGGGCATCGCTCGAGCAGGTGGTCAATGACAGATACAACTTGCGCGGGCAGCAGGCCGTTGGTGGGAAGGTTGAGGGCCCGCACGCCATTATTGCGATAGAACATCTCGATGATTTCGGCCAGCTCCTTGCGCAGGAATGGCTCGCCGCCGGAAATCCAAAGCTTGTGAAACTGCGGCGCGGTCTGGCTGACGCGGGCCAGCTGGTCGAACGTGAGATCGCGGCCCTGATTCAGCTCTTCCCAATAAAAGCAGGTGCGGCAAAGGGAATTGCAGGTGGAGGTGACGAACAGGAACACGCCTTCGAGCTGCAGCGGGCGAAAGATGCCCTGGGCATATTTGAGATAGCTGAACCCCACGGGAGAATTATATCTTGCCGGAAAGAACTTCTTCGCCGCGGATGAAGGCGGATGCACCGCCACAGACTTGAGTGGAAACGCAAGTCCTTCGACTCGGGCGCGCATATGTGTCGCGCGTCCGCGCTCAGGATGACAGCGATGTGAACTTTCCGTCCGTGCGTCCTGATTAGTGGGCCAGCTTCCTGAGCAGAGCGGCCAAGGCGTCCATGGCCAGGTGGCTGGCGTGGAGGGAAGCGGGAGGAAGACTGCCGGCGGCGGCCAGCAGCTGCTCGCGGCGGAGCTGGCGCGCTTCGGCCAGAGTACGGCCCTTCACCATTTCGGTGAGCAGGGAAGCGCAAGCCATGGAGGGCACGCAGCCCTTGGCGAGGAAGCGGATATCGGTGATGCGGCCGCCGGCCACTTTGGCGCTGAGCCGCAGGACATCACCGCAGGCGGGGTTCTCCACCTGCACGCCGGCGTCGGCCTCCGGCACCTCGCCGGGGTTGCGCGGATGCTCGAAGTGGTCCAGCACCTGGGGGGAGTACATCCCGCCATTCTAGTCAGCGGGAGAGCTAAGCGGTACCGGAACAGCGTGCCGCGCCGCCAGCGGAACGAACAACACCAGAATTCCGCCCGCGGCCATGGCGACCACCATGACCAGCAGGCCGGGCGTGAAGGAACCGGTGCGGGTGTGCAGATAGCCCAAGGCATAGGGTCCAAGGAATCCGGCGAGGCTGCCCAGGCAATTGATCATGCCCACGGAAGCGGCGGCGCCCGATTCGCTGAGCAATTCCGTGGGCATGGCCCAGAAGGGGGAGAGCAGGGCAATCACGCTGATTCCAACCAGGGTAAACATGCCGACAGCGACCGTTGTAGACGGATGCAGCGCGGCCAAGGCCAGCAAAGCGACCACACCTAAAAAGAGCGGAGCCGCCACGTGCCAGCGGCGCTCCAGGGTACGGTCAGAGTGCCAGCCATTGAGCTGCAGCGCGAGAAAGCCGGCCAGGTAAGGCAGCGCTCCCAACAGTCCCACACGCAAGTCGGACAGCCCTGAAAGCTGTTTGAGCATGGTGGGAAACCAGAAAACGAAACTGTAGAAGCCGATGTACTGCAGGAAGTTCACCAGGGTCAGGAGGACCACAGGGCGATAGCGCAGGGCCTGCCAGATGCTGAAGGAGCGCACCGTGGCCTTGGCCGCTCTCTCCTGTTGCAATTGCCCGGTAATCCAACTGCGCTCATCCTCGCCCAGCCAGCCGGCCTCGGCAGGCCAGTCACATAGCAAGAAAAATGTGACTGCGCCCAGAATCACGGCCGGCAAGCCTTCCAGCACAAACAGCCAGCGCCAGCCTTCCATATGCAGCCAGTGCTGCTCCACGATCCAGCCCGCCAGTGGGGAGCCGAAAACGAAGGAGAGGGGGATGGCGGCCATGAAGTTGCCGGTAGCCTTGGCGCGGTCCGCGCGCACGAACCAGTGGCTGAGGTAAACGATGATGCCGGGAAAGAAGCCGGCTTCGGCCGCCCCCAGGAGGAAGCGCGCGCCATAGAGCTGGCCGGCGGTATGCACGGCGGCGGTCAGCACGGTGAACGCGCCCCACACGATCATGATGGCGGCGATCCAGCGGCGTGCACTCCAGTGCTCCACCAGCAGCGCCCCGGGAATCTGCAATCCCAGATAGCCGATAAAGAAAATGCCGGCGCCGATACCGAAAATCTGGTCGGTAAAGCGCAGGTCGCGAACCATCTCCAGCGCGGCATAGGCCAGATTGGTGCGGTCCAGGTAATTGGCGATATAGAGGATGAAAAGGAAGGGCAGCAGGCGGCGGGCAATGCGGCGGCGGGCGCGGTCAGCCACGGCGGAGGCGGGGGAAGCAGGCTGCGCGCGTGAAGTCGAGGACATGAGCGCCAGTTAGTGGGCGCACAGTATACAACGCCGGAAAGCGCAAGGTCCTTCGACTCCGCAGCCCGATTCGCAAAAGCGATTCGGGCTGCTGCGCTCAGGATGACAAGGTGAAGAATTTGCAGATTACAACTTGCCAAGTTACAAATTTCCGGCGTGGTCAGGAAAATACACGGTCCATTTATTCTTGCGGGCGAACTGCTCGAATTCGGAAGTGGGATTGATAGCGAAGGGATGCCTCGCCAGTTGCAGCATCTCGGCGTCCCAGCGGGTGTTGCCGAAGGCGACATCCACCGATTCGCCGATCTTCTCGCGGATGGCTCTGGCCTTGCCCGGGCCCGTGGGAATACGAACCAGGCGGTCGGTGATGACGCCATCTTCAACGGCCACTTCCGCGGCTAGAATGCGGTGGGAGGGGATACCAAAGCGAAGCATGGCCACGCGGATAATCCACTGGTTGCTGGAGGAGACGGCCCAGGCCACGCAACCTTGCTGCTGCAGGCGGAGCACCAGTTCGCGCATTTCAGGAAAAATCCCGGGCTGGATGTGAGGCGCGAAATATTCCTCCGCGGCGCGCTCTACCACCTGGTCGCGGAGACCGGCATGGATAGTGACCATTTCGCCGCACATCACATCTTCGGGAACGTTGCCCGCCTTGTAGTCGGCATAGCGAGCGCGCATCCAGCGCGTGATGTCGGGCGCAATCAATCCGCGTTTCAATTCCCAGTCGAGGAAGCCCTCGCCAGCATCGGGCGCCCACAGAGTGCCGTCGCAGTCGAACACCGCCACCCGAGGCTCCAGGCGCAGCACCGAATCCAGGAAGGCGGCCCGTTCAGGCTTGGAGACGGGCATAGTCCTCGGGTGTATCCACATTGAGTGTGGAGTAGGGGTCGTCCACGGGAACGTAGAGGATGCGGTCCTGGTGCTGGTGCTCGATTTCGCGGGCGTTGGCGGTAAGCGGCGCGCGCAGAAAAGCCTCCATCATTTCGCGGTCAATCAGCACCGGGTGACCGTGTTTTTCGGCGTATTGCGGGATCACCGCCCACTTCTCCTGCGAACCAGCATCAATGAAAGCGGAGCGCAACTGGGTGAGCGTGGCGCTTCGCACCGGGGGACGGTCCACCAGGGTGATGACGGCGGCATCGCGGCCGCGGTTGAGCACTTCCCGCAATCCGACCTGCAAGGAGCTGAACTGCCCCCGCTCGGGCGTGGGATTCACCACCAGCGAGGCGCTGCTGGCATACACCAGTGGCGCGAGGTTGGGCGCATTCTTGCCGGCCACCACCAGCACCATATCGGTATGAGCTTCCAGCAGATGAATGTTGGCGGAAAGAAAAGTTTCCGTGCGCGCGATGCGCGGCGTGGTTCCCTGCGGCGGCCAAGGCAGCAGGGCTTTGTCGCGTCCCATGCGCGAGGATTCTCCCGCCGCCAGAATCACGCCGCAGAAACTGGGAGCGCGCGCCATGAGGGCAAGATACCACGAGCCAAGCGCCCGCGACATCCCGCCCTTTCCTGGCGGCGCGAGGTCGCAACAGGACGGTACTGTTAGAAACTGCCCTCATCCGCCGACGGCCCGTAGATGGCGGGGACGGGAAGGTTGTTCAGGCGCAGGTAGACCCCGAGCTGGGCGCGGTGGTGAATCATGTGATTCATAACAAAGCCGCGCACCACGGCAACCTTAGGCAGCGTCATAATCACCTTGCCGTTGTTGAGCAGCGACCAGGGCTTCATCAGTTCGGCGTCGCTGGCGCCGGCCAGGATGGCGCGGCCGTCCTTCACGTTCTTGTCGAATTCGGCCAGCAATGCCTTGCTGTCTTTCGGGACGGGCGGCGGTTCCATCTGCTTGCCGCCGGGCGCGAGATCGAGCGAATCTTCCTTGATGGTGAAGGCAAGCCAGCCGGCGATATTGGCCAGATGGCCCGCCAGAGCTCCCATGGGGCTGGACTTCTGGTGCGGCTTCCAGGCGAATTTGCCGTCGGGGACGCGCTCCAGAGTTTTGCGGGTGTTGGCCATTTCATTGTCGAATTCGGGAAGAAGTGCTGCGCTGAGGGCCATGAGAGTATTCATCCTTTCGCTTTCGCCCGGTCGGGCAGGGAGGGAATCATAGGCGAACAAAAGACGAAAGTCAAGGGCGATTGGGGAATTGTGTAATTGGCTATTTTTGTAAAGTGACAAAGTTTTTCGCGGGCGGGTCGGCCGCGCCACAAAAGCGCATATGGGAAATGGCGCGAAAATTAAAGATTACAAATCCCTAGATTACAAACCATTAATTACAAGCGTTCAGTTTTTCTGCAGGTTGGCGGGGCTTTCGGAAGGCGAATCGGAAGCGCTGGTCTGCTTGCGAACATAGCGCAGGTGGGGCAGGGGCGCCTCGCTGTGGCGGCGCAGAGCAATCAATTCGGCGGTGATGGCCACCGCGATTTCTTCCGGCGTGACCGCGCCGATGTCCAGACCCACAGGGGCGTGTACGCGCTCGAACAGTTCCGGCGCCAGGCCTTCTTTCTCTAATTCGTGGTATATGGCGATCACCTTGCGCTTGGAGCCGATCATGCCGATGTAGCGCGCCGGGGTCTGCACCACCCAGCGCAGCACGCGCATATCGTCGCGGTGGCCGCGAGTAACAATCACGATGTAGGCAGATTCGTTGGGCGCGAGCCTGGCCATGGTCTGGTCAAAATCCTCGGCGTAGATTTCACGCGCCTCGGGGAAGCGCTCGCGGTTGGCGTAGGCTTCGCGGTCGTCCACTACAATCACGTCGAAGCCAGCGTTGTGCGCCACTTTGTAGAGGTTCACCGCCACGTGGCCGGCGCCAAACAGGTAGAGCACGGGCACGGGCAGCACCGGCTCGATGAAAATGTCGAGAGTGCCGCCGCACACCAGGCCGGTATCGTACTTGGGATTCTGATTGAGGTTGAAGGTCAGGGTGCGGGGCTTTTCCTCTTCCATGACCTCGCGGGCGGCCTGCCAGACGTCGGCCTCGACGCAGCCGCCGCCAATGGTGCCCACAATGGAGCCGTCGTCGCGCACCAGCATCTTGGCGGTGCGGAAGGAGGGTATGGAGCCGCGCACGCTGACAATGGTGGCCACGGCGCCCCGCCGGCCCTCCCGGCGCAGCTTGAC
>DATJEH010000123.1:0-19406 GCA_035496875.1 Terriglobales bacterium
CTCAGATACTCGGGCACCAGGGAGAAGGCGCGGCGCAGAATGTCGGGGCGGCGGGTATAGAAGGCGCTCAGGTCAATGTTGGTGAACAGCCATTTGTGCGGATTTATCACCAGGGAGTGAGCGTGCTCGATGCCCGCGAGAATCTGGCGGTATTCGGGCAGGATGGCCGCGGCGCCGGCGTAAGCAGCATCCACGTGCAGCCACAGTCCGTGTCGCTCAGTGACCTCCGCGATCGCGGCCACCGGATCTACGCTGGTAGTGGACGTGGTCCCCACCGTGGCCACCACGCAGAAGGGCTTCTTGCCGGCGGCGCGGTCCTGCTCGATGGCAGAGGCCAGCGCCTCGGGCTTCATGCGGAACTCAGCATCCACTGGAACCTTGCGCACGTTGCGCTGGCCGATTCCGGCCGCGATGGCGCCCTTCTCGATGGACGAATGCGACTGCTCGGAGGTGTAGAGCGTCAAGTTGCCAGCGGAACCGTCCAGGCGGGCCCCAGGCTCTGCCATCTCGCGCGCAGCGCAAATGGCATGAAAGCTTGAAGTCGAAGCCGTGTCGTAAATGATGCCGAACCAGGCCGCCGGCACGCCCATCCAGTCGCGCAACCAGCCCAGCGCCACCTGCTCCAGTTCCACCAGAGCTGGTGAGGTGTCCCAGTGCAGGCCGTTGGTGTTGAGCGCCGCCGCCAGCATTTCCGCAATGATCGCCGGCGTGGAACCGCTGCAGGCAAAGTAGGCCAGGAAGCCGGGATGGTTCCAGTGTGTGACCGCGGGAATAATCTGCGAGTTGAAGTCGCGCAGAATGGCTTCGAAGCTTTCACCCTGTTGGGGGCCGGAGCGGGGCAGCGCGTCTACCAGTTCGCCCGGCTTTACCTGGGGAACCACAGGATAGCGGCGGGTATCGCGCAGGTAGGCGGCTACCCAATCCACCGCATCGTGCGCAGCTTTTTGAAAATCGGAAACATATTGCTCCCAATCGAGGATCGGTTCAGCGGGGAGGCTGGGTTTTTCAGAGGCGGCCATGATGAGATTGTAGCCCGCGAAATGCGACCTTACTCGATTCAATATGTGGGGCCAGCCGCCCCCAAAGTCTGCGTGGGGACATCCGACCTTGGCTCTCCGGGCGAGCGCAGCTCGCCTTAGTCCAGCCACACTCTGCTTATGTCATCTTGAGCGATGGCGCACGCCCGAGTCGAAAGACTTCTGCGCACCGGGAAGCGCCGAAATGAACGAAGGAATTTCTATTGGAGAACTCCCTGAACCAGGTGTATTGAGCGCAAGCGAACGCCAGGTCCTTCGACTCCGCCGGACGATTCGCGAACGAATCCTCCGGCTGCGCTCAGGATGACATTCAAGAAAATTTCAGGATGAAGTTCAAATCTGTGTGAGATGCAGACTAAATTCGCCGTCATTCAACAACCACCAGAGGCAAAAACTTAGGGCGGCCAACAGGCCGCCCTGCCGAGAACTGGCAATTTACACCCGGTTTACGCTGGCGCTGGTCTTTCGCCGGGCTTGGTGACGCCGGAACGCCCGGGCTCAGGCTTGAGCACCTTCTGCATGCCGCCCTCGTCCGATGGCGGAGCCGGCGTGACCTTCACCGGCAGTTCCTTACCCTCGATGATCAGCTGGATCTCACGAGCATCCAGCACCTCGCGCTCCAGCAGCGCCTTGGCTATGCGCTCCAGGGCGTCACGATGCGAAGAGAGGATGTCCACCGCGGACTTGTAGCCTTCATCCACAAAGCGCCGCACTTCCTGGTCAATCTTGATGGCCGTGTCTTCGCTGTAGTCGCGGTGTTGGGCGATTTCGCGGCCCAGGAAGATTTGCTCCTCCTTCTTGCCGAAGGTAAGCGGCCCCAGGTTGCTCATTCCAAACTCGCACACCATCTTGCGGGCCAGTTCCGTGGCCTGCTCAATGTCGTTGCCCGCGCCCGTGGTCATGGTGCTGAGGAACAGTTCCTCGGCTACGCGTCCGCCCATCATGATGGCCAGGCGCGTTTCCAGGTAGTCGCGGGTGTATGTGTGCTTGTCATCAATGGGCAGCTGCATGGTCACGCCCAGCGCCATGCCCCGGGGGATGATGGTCACCTTGTGCAGCGGGTCAGCATGCGCACGCAGCGCCGCCACCAGGGCGTGCCCACCTTCATGGTAGGCGGTTACCTTCTTCTCCTCATCGGAGAGCAGCATGGACTTGCGCTCGGCGCCCATGAGCACCTTGTCCTTGGACACTTCAAAGTCATACATCATTACCATCTTCCGGTTCTGGCGGGCGGCGTTCAGGGCAGCCTCATTGACCATATTGGCCAAATCGGCGCCGGAGAACCCGGGCGTCCCGCGAGCCAGGATGGAAAGATCCACGTCGTCGGACAAAGGAATCTTGCGTGTGTGCACGCGCAGAATCTCTTCCCGCCCGCGCACATCCGGCCGGGGCACCACCACGCGCCGGTCAAAGCGGCCAGGGCGCAGCAGCGCAGGGTCGAGCACGTCAGGACGGTTAGTGGCGGCAATAAGGATCACGCCTTCGTTGGATTCGAAGCCGTCCATCTCCACCAGCAACTGATTGAGGGTCTGCTCGCGCTCGTCGTGGCCGCCGCCCAAGCCAGCCCCGCGATGGCGGCCGACCGCGTCAATTTCGTCAATGAAGATGATGCAGGGGGCGTTCTTTTTGCCCTGTTCGAACAGGTCGCGTACCCGGCTGGCTCCTACGCCGACAAACATCTCAACAAAATCGGAGCCGGAAATCGAGAAGAAAGGAACGTTGGCCTCGCCGGCCACCGCGCGGGCGAGCAGGGTTTTGCCGGTTCCCGGCGGGCCCACCAGGAGCACGCCTTTGGGAATGCGGCCGCCCAGCTTCTGGAACTTCTGCGCCTCGCGCAGAAATTCGATAATCTCCCGCAGCTCCTCCTTGGCCTCATCTACCCCGGCCACGTCTTTAAACGTGACTTTCTTCTGCTGCATGGAGAGCAGGCGGGCACGGCTCTTGCCGAACGACAGGGCCTTGTTGCCTCCGGTCTGCATCTGCCGGATCATGATGAACCACAAGGCCGCCAGCAGGATGAGGGGGGCCAGGTTCAGTAGCCAGGTGGGCCAGCTGCCACTCTGCACGTCCTTCACGATCATGCTGACGTTGTGATCGCGCAACGTCTTATACATGTCCGGGTAATTAGTGGGAACGGTAGTATGAAACTGACTCTTGTTCTCGTACTTACCGGTCACTTCCGCCCCGGTGATGGTGACCTCAGCTACCTTGCCCTGGTCCACATCCGTCAAGAATTGGGAAAAATTAATCTCTTGGGTCTTTGCCCCGGCGCCACCCGCCTTAACCACCTGCCACAACAGCACCCCGGACAGGATGATGACCAGCCAGAACACCACCGTTTTGACGGTTGAATTCACGCAAAACTCCTAATCAGCCAATGAAGGGTCGAAAATCACCCGGGAAGCGACAGTCAAGCCGCACACTTCCAAAGAATTAGATGCTCTACCGCTGATTTGGATAGAAGCAATAACTCACGCTGTTCCATTGTAACCCGGTTCAGCCGCTTATGACCCGCGATTTGAATGACCTCGGTCACTTACGGCTGAGCCGCCGCCAAATACGGCAAGTTGCGTTCCAGCAGCGGGTTACCAAGACCATAGCCGAGCAGAAATTTGTCGTCCACCAGGAAGCCGAAATAGTCGGGCTGCAGCGCCACCCGGCGCGCCGTTTGGCGGTCTAGCAGGGTAGCCAGGCGTACCGAGGCCGCCCCCCGGGAACGCAGGCCGTTCATCAGAAAATCCGTGGTTACCCCGGAGTGCACCAGGCCCTCTACCAGCAGCACGTGATGGCCGCGCACCTCGATTTCCGGGCTGAAGAAAATCTCCTTGCTGGTGCTGGTGCCGTGGATGCGGTCCCGGTACAAGGGCTTGATGAACTCGCACATCACTGCTACGTCCAGAGCACGCACCAGGTCGGCCATGAACATAAAGCCGTTTTCCAGCACCGCCAGCCCGTGTACCGTCTTGCCGCGGTAATCATCGCTGATCTGGCGGCCCATTTCGCGCACGCGCTTATGAATCTGTTCGGCGCTGATCACCGGTTTCAGGTGGGCGGGAACGGCAGCGATGGTTTCAGATGCCAAGGTGCTCTAAGCTCTCCGGCCGCAAAGGTTAGCAGCCGAACTCGGGTTATTCTGCCTGATGTGGGGCGTTCTGCAAAGCATACTCCTGAATAATCAGGCCCCGCCCCCGCCCGGGGGGGACCAGCAATACCTCCGGCGGAGGAAAGCCGCGCAGCCAAATCACTTCTTCCCGGCCCGAAGCCGCGCTGGTGATCACCGGCCAGCTATGGCGCTGGGGCAGGGGAATCTTGTGTTCCTGAAGCAGTTCCTTCACCTTTCTGGGGGCGCGCGTATGTTGCGGCCAAAAGCGGTCTCCCGGACGCCAGTTGCGGACCCGCAGCCGGTCCGGCAGGCAGGCGGGGTCGTAAGCCTCCCTGGTGTGCTCCGGGGAAATCGGGCCCACAATGGCCCGAAAAACCGTTCCCGTCTCCGCCACGGCGACTTCGCCGGGCAGGGGGAGGGGGTAGGCAAAGTCTTGATTCTGAGTTGCTTGGCTGGTTCTTGGAGCCTCGAAGCGGAGCCCGTCCCGGCGCCGCACTACGCGCCAGCCCTCCGGCAGCATGGCGTGTTTTTCTCTACCCGGCGGTGCCTGCGCCAGAGCCAGCACTTCTTCCACATGCCGGAACTCCAGGGGCAGCCCAAGTGATTCCGCCGCCGCCCTTACCAGCCGTCGTTGTAAAGCCAGGGGATAGCGGTGAAGTTGAGTACTGTATAGGCGGCCCTGGCCGCCTGCGCTGGCTGGGGTCCAGACCTCCGGAAGAAAATGGGAGACCTGGGCTGCCCAGTAATCTTCCTCGGCGCGGGCGATTTCGGCGGTTTCGGCCAGCAGTTCCCGGACCCGCAGGTTCAGTTCACTCTCCAGCAAGGGCAGGACTTTGTGGCGAACACGATTGCGGGCAAACCGCGGGTCCCGGTTGCTGGCGTCCTCTCGCCATGGCTGTTTCAGGTTTTCCAGATAGGACAGCAGTTCGGGACGGCGGGTCTGCAGCAAGGGACGGATGATAGCAGTTGCTCGATATGAACTTTGATCGCCTGGACGCGCGAAGGATAGCTCAACATTGGCCTCTGGCTGGCCGTTAAGCACGGCCCATTGACCACGGCCCATTGACCACCTGGGGTAGATGCCCGCCAGTCCGGTAACTCCCGTGCCCCGGGCCAGCCTCAGCAGCACGGTTTCCGCCTGGTCATCGAGCGTGTGGGCGGTGGCAACCTTGTCCAGAACTCCCTCCGCCAGTAAACGCCGGAAGTGCTCGTAACGCAGCTCCCGGGCGGCCGCTTCCAGGCCCAGGTGGTGCTCGGCAGCATGGGCCGGAGTATCGGCGGAAAGGGCATGCAGCGGCAGGTTATATTTCGCGGCCAGTTCAGCAACGAAATGCTGGTCGGCATCAGCCTCGGCCCCACGGATCTGGTGATTCACGTGAACCACCGCAGGCACTACGCCCAGCTCATCGCGCAACTCCAGCAGTAAACGCAAAAGCGCAACCGAATCAGCCCCGCCGGAGACAGCAATGCCCACGCGCTCGCCGGCGCGGAGAAGGTCCCGTTCGCGAAGGTAGCGGGAGACGCGCTGCCTTAGGTCGTGCACGCCTCCATGGTACTGCATGGGTGAATCGTTCACTGCCACGCATGCCAGCAGACTCGGGACAATTGAGCTGTCAGACTAGCCTGTTTCAAAATCGGTAACGGGCACGAAAGTGCCATCTGAAGCGGCTTTCACGGCAATGCGGACCCCGCAGTCCCGCTGCCTTGGTAACCTTTCGCCGGGACGGGGCAAAGGCTAATATTGCTTCACTCCAGGGATCAGTGGCGGGGCTTCACGCCCGAGGACCAGATTCATGCTGCTGAGCCTGTTGGCTTTCCTGCTGTTAAATACCACGGTGCCGACCGCCGTTGCGCCGAACCTTTCCAGTTCTCAACTGAAGATGCCGAACACGGCTGCGGCCCAGCAGAATGCGGCCATCATCTATTCCGATCACGGCGGCTTCATGATTTCCGTACCCAAAGGCTGGGTGCTGGACCGGGCTACCGGCCAGAAGATGGGCACTTGCTGTGTGCTCTACCCGCAGGGTTCCAGCTGGGACCAGGCGGAGAGCGTGATTTATCCCAACATCGCTGAAAAGCAGCCCGGGCAGACTCTGCAACAGCTGATGTCGAGCGATCTCAGCGGCTTTCGCCAGCGCTTTCCCAAAATGAACGTCGTGGAAGCGCGCGATCTGCCCGCAGGCGACAGCCAGCAGGCCAAGGTGCGCTTCTTCTATGGCGTGAACCAGGGCTCTTACGAGCTGGTGGCCTATGTGGACGAGCCCGAAGTAGTGGGCTTGCTGGTGCTGAGCTCCCGTTCTAAGGAGTCCCTGGGCGAGGCGCTGCCTGCCTTCCGCGAAGTGCTGAAATCCTACGTGTACATGGATATGACCACCGGCGCCAGCGTGGGTCTGAACGCAAAGTAGAACCTCAAGATAAAAATGAATGTGTAGGGGCAAGCCGCCCCTGTCCGGGCGAGCGCCGTCCGCCCCTTTTTAGTCGGACTGCGCAGGGCCGCACAGCCGAGGGCGGCTGTGCCCACATGTTCATCGAAGGCGAGAGCGGCTGTGCCCGCACAGGTATTAATCCAGGGTGGCAGATTTCGAGGTAATCAGGCGGGTAATGCGGGCGAGGAAGTCCGTAGCGGGCACCTGGCCTTCATCGCCTTTGCCGCGGCTGCGAACGCTCACTTTGCCGGCTTCAGCTTCTTTATCCCCAACTACGAGCAGAAATGGGACTTTTTGCAAGGTGTGCTCGCGGATCTTGGCGTTCATCTTTTCGCTGCGCGCGTCCACGTGCGTGCGCACACCGGCGGCCTTGAGCTGGTCCGCAACTTTCTGCGCGTACTCGTGATGGCGTTCGCTGATGGGAATCAGCACCGTCTGCACCGGCGAGAGCCACACGGGGAACGCACCCGCATAGTGCTCGATCAGCACGCCGAAGAAGCGCTCCACTGAGCCGAATAGCGCCCGGTGCACCATCACCGGCTGATGGCGCTGGCCATCTTCGCCCACATATTCCAGGCCGAAGCGCTGCGGCAAGTTGAAGTCGAACTGGATGGTGGAGAGCTGCCACAGGCGGCCGATTGCGTCCACCAGCTTCATATCAATCTTGGGGCCGTAGAACGCGGCCTCGCCGGGAATGATCTTGTACTGAATGTTGCGCAGCTTGAGGGCGTTTTCCAGCGAGCGGTTGGCCCCCTCCCATTGCTCATCGCTGCCCAGGAAATTCTTGCGGTCCTTGGGGTCCCAGGTGGAGAGCTCGGCGGTGTACTGCTCGAAGCCGAAGGCGCGCAGAGTTTCCAGCGCGAAATCCAGGCAACCGAGAATCTCGTCCTCGATCTGTTCCGGCGTGCAGAAAATGTGGGCGTCGTCCTGGGTAAAGCCGCGCACGCGCAGCAGGCCGTGCATCACCCCGGAGCGCTCATAGCGGTAGACCGTACCCAGCTCGCCCAGGCGCACCGGCAGGTCGCGGTAAGAGCGCAGCTGGTCCTTGTAAATCAGGATGTGGAAGGGGCAGTTCATGGGCTTGATGCGGTAGTCCGCATCATCGAGCTCCATGGGGGTGAACATGTTCTGCGCGTAGTAGCCCTCGTGGCCGCTGGTCTTCCACAAATCCACGCGGGCCACGTGCGGGGTGTACACCAGGGAGTACCCGCGCTTGAGGTACTCGTCGCGCATCCAGTCTTCCATGGTCTTGCGGATGATGCCGCCCTTGGGATGCCAGAAGATCAGTCCCGGCCCGGCCAGCTCTTGAATGGAGAACAGGTCGAGCTGCTTGCCCAGCACGCGGTGGTCGCGTTTCTTCTGTTCTTCGAGCTGGTGCAGGTAGTCGTCCAGCTCCTTTTTGCTGAAGAAGGCGGTGCCGTAGATGCGCTGCAGCTGGGGATTTTTTTCGTCGCCCAGCCAGTAGGCGCCGGCGATGTTCAGCAGCTTGAAGGCCTTGATTTTGCCGGTAGAGGGAAGGTGCGGCCCGCGGCAGAAATCAGTGAACTTGCCGGTGCGGTAGATGGAAATTTTCTCATCGGGCTTGGTGAACTGCTCGATGAAGTGGCACTTCATGAAGTCGCCTTCCTGGCGAAACTCCTGCAAACCCTGGTCGCGGGGCAGCCACTCGCGCGCGTAAGGCTCGTCGCGCTGAACGATTTCCTGCATCTTCTTTTCGATTTTTTCCAGGTCCTCCGGGGTGAAAGGAGTGGGCCGGTAAAAATCGTAGAAGAAGCCGGTGTCGGTGGCCGGGCCATGGCCCAGCTTGGTTTCCGGGAAAATCTCGAGCACAGCCGCCGCCATCAGGTGGGCGGTGGAGTGGCGGTAAACCTGGAGGGCCTCCTGGTCCTTTTCGGTGAGGATGCGCAGGTCGGTGTCTTTATCCAGCGGCTTGGTCAGGTCAATCAGGTCGCCGTTGGATTTGGCCACTAGGGCAGCCGAGGCCAAGCGCGGACTGATCTGGCTGGCTACGTCGAGGGCGGTAGCGCCCGTGGGCTCTTCCTTCACGCTGCCATCCGGCAGCTTGATTTTGATGGTCTCAGCCATGGGAGAAGGCAGATGTGCGGTGAAACATTGAGTTTAGCATGGGTGGAGGCTCCGATTATCCGTGTGGGGACAGCCGCCTGTTCGACACGCTCAGGGCAGTCTCTCGGCTGTCGGAACGAGCGCAGCTCGCCTGCCGACGGGCAAATTGCGTCTCACCCGATGGCGAGTCGCAACAGCTGCAGCGCCCGCGCCAAATCGGGATCATCCAACGCGATCGGGCCCGTACGCCTCACCTCAATCTTAAAAGGCTCGAACAGTGCCCAATTTTCGATGGCGCTGCCGTATTTGGAAGGGTAGCGAATGCCGTCCAGGCCGGCATTGAATATGGCCCGCGACACCATTTGCGTAAGCTTGCGGGGAGCACCCGCTTGTAACACCGCCTGGTCCAGGTCGTGAATTCCAAACTGGGCCAACAGACGCGGTCCCAACTCCGAGCGTAAGCGGCTGAGCCATTCGTTTCCGCAAACCTCCGCATATTCGCCCCAGAAAGCGGCGGTTCCCAGCAGGCGCGCACCGAACCATTCCGCAGGCACCTGCCCCAGCGGATAAAAATCGTTTTCACCTTCAATTTGATTTAACTCGGTGGCCAGCATGGGGTCGGGGCGAAAGCGGGCCAAGGTTTCCAAATAACACCCCAGCTTTTGCGAGGAGGCGTACAGAACGCGGTAGCGGGATTCGGGATCGTCGTAGCGGTTGCCGAAGGTCCCATCCAACTCAGCCCAGGCCCAGTCCAATGGCGCCCACAGTTCCGGCTTTCTGGCCAGGCGGTAAATTTCTTCCGGATTGCTCACGCCGGCTTTAACCCCCGGCCAGAAACGCGCGCGCCGCTGCCAGAAGTTCGCCGCCTACATCTTCCGGATCAGCCGACCGCAGCAAGCGCACCGGAACGCGATCATGCAACTCCGGGTTCAACCCGGTCAGCCAAGCCTGCACCACCTGCTGGCCTTCATAGTCGCTCAGCATCTTGGCAATGTGATAGGCCAGCCGCAGCTTCTGCTCCGCTCCTTTGTACGGCTCGGCCCCGGCAATCCACCGGTCCACCGCGCGCACGTCCTTCACCGAAGCTATGTAGGCGATGAGCTTCCTGCCGATCAGGCGGGAGAGCCGCTCGACCAGCTCGGGAAACGGCAGGCTCGTCGCCTCCCGGTACGCACGCAGATCAGGACGGGGCGGAGATTGTACTTGTAAGCCCATATCTGAACCTCAAGAGCATCTCTATTGTAGTACTTCTCCCGGTAAATAACAGGTCAAATAGCATATAAATAACATACAATTATCAAATCTCTTGAACCTATTCATTTTGCTTGGGTTGTCAGCGTTGAGCGGAGTTCGGCCGGGGGTCGGGAACGGCGGAGCGGGAATAGTACAGGTCTTCAATCGCCGTCTTCACCCGTTCGCTCAGCCCTTCCATGTCGTGCAGGGTAAGGCCGTCGGTGGGGATGGGATCGCCCACCAGCAATTCCAGCGGACGTGGCTGGATGTGAAAGGTGTTCATCTTAAGCATCTCGTAACTGCCCACGATGGCCATGGGAACGATCTCTACCTGCGCCTTGATGGCGAGGAAGAATGCGCCCGCGAGAAATTCCTTCACCTGCCCGGTGGGCGTGCGGCCGCCTTCGGGAAAAATGACCAGCGGCATGCCCGATTGCAGCGTCTTCACTGCCGATTTCAGCATGCTGATGGATTTGGCCGGAGTTTGCTGGTCAATGCGCACCTGACCGGAGCGGCTCAAATGCCAGCCCATAAACGGATAACGGAACAGCTCCTTTTTGGCCACGATGCGGAACTGGAACGGCAATCCCACGTAGAGCACGGGGATGTCCATGGCCGACGCGTGATTTACCGCGTAAAGGTGGGGCTTGGAGGTATCAATGCGGTCGAGGCCACGCACGGTCAGCGGCGACAGGGTGGTCTTCAGGATCAGCCACGACCACAGGCGCGCGTGGGCATGCTGGATGCGGCCATCCCGGTCAATAAATGAAGACAGCAATGACGAGATGGCGAGAACGATGGTGTAGCCCCAGATCAGCGGATCGAAGATCAGATAAGAACGAAGGCGGCTGAGCAGATGCCTCCACGGGGATGTGGCGCGGGCGTCCTCGCCCGCGAGCGGCCGCTCAGAGGTTTGGTTGGAAGGAACGGTCAAATGATTCAGGCGCGAATCCCCAGTTCGCGCATAGCCTCTCCCACAATGTAAATCGAACCGGTGACTACGACCAAGCCTCGTGGGCCGGCCAGAGAGCGGGCCTGGGCCAGCGCTGAGGGAACGTCAGCCGCGCAGAGCACCTCGGCGCCGGTGCGGGCGGCAGCGTCGCGAATCTCATCAGGCGTGGCAGAACGAGGGTTGTCGGCGCGGGTGGCGATCACGTGCTCGGCCAGGGGAAAGAGTACTTCGGCAATCTCGCCAATAGCCTTGTCGCGCATTGCTCCAAAAATGAAGGTGAGCGGGCGCTCGTCATAAGCTTGCGAGAGCGCGGAGCGCAAAGCCCAGGCGCCGGCGGGATTGTGGGCGACGTCGAGGGCGAGTTCGGGCCAGGAATCGTGCGCAGGAATGATCTGGAACCGGCCGGGCCAGTGAGTTTGCCGAATGCCGGCGGCGATGTGGAAAGGAGAAATGTGGAATTCAGGCGAGCTGCGCTCGCCCGGACGGCCGGGGGCGGCTGTTTCCACACCAGTTGATGCGGGGGCACCTGTCCCCACACCAGTCAAATTAAGTTCCACCGCGGCGGCAATGGCCAGCGCGATGTTGCGGTATTGGTGGCGCCCCATGAGCGGTGATTCCACCAGAATTTGTTCGCCCATAACTTCCAGCGGGTAGGAAGTGCGTGCCCCCTGGCCGGCATCCCCGGCCGGGGAAACGGGAGGGACGTAGGGGACGGCGCTGACTGCCCGCGCGCCACGCTCGAGCACGGCTTTACCAATCACGTCGTTGGCGGCGGGGTGCTGGGGCAAGATGACCACCACCCCGCCAGGGTGAATGATGCCCGCCTTCTCACCCGCGATTTCAGCGATGGTATTGCCCAGAAATTTCTGGTGATCGAGAGAAATGTCCGTGATAACGGAAACCACAGGCTCCACCACATTGGTTGCATCCAACCGCCCGCCCATGCCGACTTCAAGCACTGCGATATCCACGCTCTTCCGGACAAAATATTCGAAGGCAATCGCGGTCAGCATCTCAAAAAAGCTGGGATGCCAGGGAAGTTCTCCGGCGGCGACCAGACGATTGGCGATTTCCTCCACGCGGCTGTGAATAGCGGCAAACTCCGCATCGCCAATTTCCTCACCATGGATGCGGATGCGCTCATTCAACCGCACCAAATGGGGCGAGGTGTAAAGCGCAGTGCGGTATCCCGCTGCGCCCAGAATAGAGGCCAGGGTGGCGGCCGTGGAGCCCTTGCCATTGGTGCCGCCGATAAGCACAGAAGGAAAGCGTCGTTCCGGGTGCCCCAGCGCGGCCAGCAGCACGCGCATGTGGGCCAGGTCGAACTTGTGCGAGGGCGTGCGGGCCAGCTCGTGGCCGAGCGCGTACAAGCTCGCGACCGCGGTGTCATAGGACATAAGACAGCTGAGAGCTAAGCCGCCGCCATGAAGGCCAGTGCCCGCGCGATGTAGGTCTTGAGCTGCCGGCGGTGGACCACGGCATCGAGCATGCCGTGCTCCAGCAGGAACTCGCTGCGCTGGAAGCCTTCGGGCAGCTTCTGGCGTATGGTCTGCTCGATGACGCGGGGCCCGGCAAAGCCGATGAGCGCGCCCGGTTCGGCGATGTTCAAATCGCCCAGCATGGCGTAGGAGGCGGTCACGCCCCCGGTGGTGGGGTCGGTGAGTACGGAAATATAGGGCACCCGGGCTTCGTGCATGCGGGCGAGCGCGGCTGAGATTTTGGCCAGCTGCATCAGACTGACTACGCCTTCCATCATGCGGGCGCCGCCGGAGGCGGAGATGATGACCAGGGGGGTCTTCGTGTCGGTGGCGCGCTCCACGGCGCGGGCTATCACTTCCCCAACCACCGCGCCCATGCTGCCGCCAATGAAGGAGTATTCCATGGCGCTCACGATAACGGGGCGCCCTTCCAGTTTGCCGCAGGCATTGATCACCGCGTCTTTCAAGCCGCTATCAGCTTGCGCCTGCTGCAGCCGCTGGCGGTAGGACTTCAGGTCCACAAACTTGAGCGGGTCGGTGGAAGCCAGGTTGTCGTCCTCGACCTCATATTTATCCTCGTCGAGGAGCTGCGCCAATCGGGTGCGGGCGTCAATGCGGAAGTGGCGGTCGCACTTGGGACAAACGTTGAGGTTCTCGGCCAGATCCTTCTTCCAGATAATCTGGCGGCACTGGTCACACTTCACCCACAATCCCTCGGTGCGAACTTTCTTCTCGCCCGAGGTGTCCAGCTCTCCGCCTTCGCGCTTGAACCAAGCCATAAAACCGGTTGTCAGTGGCCAGTGGTCAATTGCCAGTTATTGATGATTGATGATTTTCGATTGATGATTAAGCACCCCGTAGCACTTTTAAGCCGAGCTTAACCAATCGTCAATCTTCAATCGTCAATTTCAGTACTCGATTCCCCGCTGCGCCTCCACGCCCTTCTCGTAGGCGTGCTTGACCTGGCGCATTTCAGTGACCGTGTCTGCCAGTTCGACAATTGTCGGATGGGCGTTGCGGCCCGTCAATATAACATGCACCATCGGCGGTTTATTTTTTAGCACCTCAGCCACTTTCGCCGGCTCCAGCATGTGATAGCTGATGGCGTAATTAATTTCATCCAGAATCACCAGGTCCCATTCCCGCGAAGTGATGGCTTGCGCAGCTTCCGCCCAAGCTTCCTCCACCAGGCGAACGTCCTCAGGGTCAGGCTTCTCCGCGCCCACTTTCACGAAACCGCGGCCCATCTGCTTCATGAGGAAGCGGTCGCCGAAGGCCTTCACCGCGTCCAGTTCGCCGTAGTGCCACGAGCCTTTCAGAAACTGCAGCATGAGCACGCGCATGCCCTGGCCGACAGCACGCAGAGCCGTGCCCATGGCGGCGGTGGTCTTGCCCTTGCCCGGACCGGTGTTCACGATGATCAGACCGCGGCGAACGTCGGACATAAAACCAGTTGTCAGTTCTCAGGTGCCAGTTGTCAGCAGTGGGCAGTGGTCAGTAAAAGCAATCTCGATTGTAAATGTGATTACAGGATTTTGCAGGGCGTGGGTTTGACGCCGTTGCTGCGCGCGGCCTAACATGGGCGGTTTTTCAGCGGAAATGAAGATGCGCAGACCAACTGCTGTCGCCCTCTTGGTTAACGTTTTCCTCCTGTTAGCCGTTTTCAGTGCGGCGCAGAACTCGCCCATCACGCTCAACCTGGACGCGCGCGAGGCGCCCGGGCGAATCTTTCATGCGCGGCTCACGTTCCCCGTCTCGCCCGGCCCCCTCACGCTCTACTACCCCAAGTGGCTGCCGGGAAATCACCGTCCCACCGGCCCCATCGCTAACGTGGTGGGGCTGCGCTTCAGTGCGGCGGGCCAGGTGGTTCCCTGGCAGCGCGACGATGTGGATATGTACGCCTTCCATGTAAACGTGCCCCGGGAGGCGAGCACGCTCGACGCCAGTTTCGATTACGTAACACCCAGCCGCGGGCCGGGACGCTTTGATCCTGTTTCCACCGACCAGCTCATGATCCTGAATTGGAACGTGGTGCTGCTCTATCCCGCGGGCAGGCCGGCTCGGAACTACCAATACAAGGCAACGCTGGAACTGCCGGGTGGATGGAAATTCGGCACTGCGCTGCCGCTTGCCAGCCAGTCGGGCCAAACGGTTAACTTCGCGCCGGCGCCGCTCAATACTCTGATTGATTCGCCGGTGCTGGCCGGAGCGAACTACCGCACGGTGCCGCTCCCCACGGCCGGCGCGCCGCCCCAGGAACTCGATATAGCGGCCGATTCCTCCGCCGCCCTGGCCATTCCAGAAGGATCCATCACCGATTACACCCGCCTGATGGCCGAAGCCGGAGCGCTGTTCGGTGCGCATCACTACCGGGATTATCACTTCCTGCTCACGCTCAGCGACGTGGAACCGCCCAATGGCCTGGAACACCACGAATCCAGCGACGACCGCGCTCCCGAGCGCACCCTGATTGACCCCAACCTACGCAAGCTGATGGCCGGGCTGCTGCCCCACGAGTTTGTGCACTCCTGGAACGGCAAGTACCGGCGTCCTGCGGGCCTGGCCACCTCCGATTACCAGCAGCCCATGAAGGGCGAGCTGCTGTGGATTTACGAGGGCCTCACGACCTACCTGGGAGAGGTGCTGACCGCGCGCTCGGGCCTCTACACCCAGGCGCAGTTCCGCGAGCAGGTGGCGCTGACCGCTGCCGCCATGGACCACCGTGCCGGGCGCATCTGGAGGCCGCTGGAGGACACGGTGGTGGCGGCGCAGATGCTCTACGAAGCGCCGCGGGAGTGGACGGCCTGGCGGCGCAGCGCCGATTTCTATCCCGAAAGCGAGCTCATCTGGCTGGAAGCGGACACTATCATTCGCCGGCAGACGAACGGGCAACGCTCGCTGGACGACTTCTGCCGCGCCTTCGAAGGGCCGCCCAGCGGGCCGCCGGAAATGAAGCCCTATACCCTCGACGACGTGATTGCCGCCCTTAACCAGGTCGCGCCTTACGACTGGCGCGGCTTTTTCCAGTCGCACGTTTATGCCGTTGCCCCGCGCGCGCCCCTGGGCGGAATTGAGCAGGGTGGATGGCGCCTGGTTTACAACGACACTCCCAACGAACTGCTGCAGGCGGGGGAGAAGTTTGCCCACGGAGTGGACCTTACCGATTCCCTCGGCATGGTCATTCGCCAGGAAAAACACGAGGACGAGGGCACCATCGAGGACGTGATTCCGGGCATGGCTGCGGCGGCCGCCGGGATCGCTCCCGGCATGAGGCTGGTGGCGGTCAATGGCCGAAAGTGGTCGCCCGAGGTGCTGATATCCGCGCTGCGCTCGCGCAAGCCCCTGCAATTGCTGGTCGAGAATATCGGCTACTACAAAACCTGTACCGTGAATTACGAGGGCGGTCCGCGATTTCCCCATCTGGAACGGGTAGCGGGGCGACCGGATGTTCTGGGAGATATCATCAAGCCGCGTGCGGGAAGGTAAACCGCCGTTGTGTCTGGTCGGCTATCCAGCCGGAGAGCTGCAGGCGGCCGTCAGTGCCCCAGGTGGTAGGGATGCCCTTTCAGAATCGTGAACGCGCGGTAGAGTTGTTCCAGCAGCACAACTCGCGCCAATTCGTGGGGCAGTGTCATTTTGCCCAACGAAAGCAGGAGCGAGGCCCCCTTACGTGCCTGCTCGCTGAAGCCGTCGGCCGGACCCACCGCCAGCAGCAGGGGCTGCGGGCTGCGGCTCTGCTGCTCGTCGAGAAAACGGGCAAACTCCTCGGAGGTGAATTGCCGGCCGCGATTATCCAGCAAAACCAGCGTAGAAGGCGCGCGGTTTGCCGTCCTGGCTGCCAGTTTGAGCAGCGCCGCTTCGCTGCCCACGGCCAGCGCCTCCAGTTGGGCATAGGCGGAGAGCCGTTTGAGATACTCCGCGGTGAGTGCTTGGATGGCCGGGTCTTTGGTTTTGCCGATCCATGCTACTTTGATCTTCACAGTTCCGATTTAAACACAAAGCCGGCTGGACCACAGGTTACGCAGAGTTCACAGCCAACCTACTTTGAGCCGTGGCCCTGCCAACGAATCTTTTGCAGCACGAACTCCTGGGCCAGGCTGGTGGCGGCGCGTTCAGCGGTGCTGATGGCGAAATTCACGAATACCAGCCCGGTGCCGCGATTCGACTGAGGATAGTAAAGATTGGAGATGGCGGAGGATGCCAGGTCCCCACCTAAGCTGGAGTAGTTCGGTTGCCAATTCCCGTTGTCTCCCTTGCACACGAACGGATGGGCCAGGGCATGCCCAAAGCGGGACTTCTTGGTGCCTGTTCCTTGATAGAAGTAGCGCGGGTCCTGGCGCAAGAGCGAGGGAAGTATTGCGCCGCCGATCATGATGTCGCTGAAACCATCGGCGGCATTGGCGCCATACCGCTTACCGAAACCTTCAGCACCCTGACCGAAGTCGGGGGTATCACCTGCTTGCTGGACCCCAGAAAGGAACGCGATTCCCAGAGCGGTGATCGGATCGGTGGCGATTTTGAGCGCGAGCCGGAATTTCAACTTAGTGGTGAGCGGAGCGGGCTGCGGATCATAGACCACATAGAAGTTCGGGATGATGCCCAGAACGCGTTGTGTTTCCTCGACCTTGACCTGTTCCGTCGCAACCTCTTCCGAGGTCTGGGTCACGTTCACCGTGGTGCGTGCCAGTTCAATCTGCAGGCGAATGTCGGTTACGATCTTGAACTGGCTTGGTTCAAGCCGGACAGGCGGTGAGGTCCACTCTGAAAATCCCGCGGCACTGATTTTCAGCTGATAAGGAATCCCGGGCTTCACCTCGTGGAACTCGAAGTACCCATTATCGTTTGCCGGGACTGTGCGGCGGTCACTCGCGTCATCGCCCTCAAGGACGACGTTGGCGTTGGGAACCGTGTCCCCGTTAACATCCGTCACGGTACCCACGATGCTTCCCAGTTTGAGTTCCGGTTTGTCGGTGTCCTGGCCTTGACTGGATGCGGACAATACCAGGATTGCCGCCAGGGCAGCCGCCAAACAGATATGAAATCGCTGTGCGTGTAACTTCATGCTTTGGTTTCCATCATGCAGGTCGCTCGTTTTGTAGTACCTGATTAGCCGGTTGGCACACGCCACCCCGGCCCCTGTACGAGCCATTAGCAAACTGCATGATCGGTTTTGAAGGGCCGCACCGGCAAGTTACGCACGTCTTAAGTCGTGCGATTCAACCGCACCCTGGAACCATCTTCCCCAAGTCATAGATTTCGCCGCAAAGGGTAGGGCACATGGCGTTCGAGGTACATTTGGAGACTTCAATGTAAAGTAATTACCACCGAGACACGGACCAAGTCGCAATTCAGATCGGTATCGTTAAAGCGCGTGTAGTACAGGAACGGTGTTTGCCCCGTGGCGGCGTCTGAGCCGCCTGCCGAAATCCCGAGCGGAGCGAGGGAGTTCTTTTCTTCCAGGAGGACTGGTCGGGACGGCCGGATTTGAACTTGAGGCGTTTTGGCGGCGTCTGAGCCGCCAGCCGAAATCCTGAGCGCAGCGAAGGACCTCTAGCTATACCCAAGTTCGAAGAAGGACTGGTCGGCCCTAGCAGACGATTTTCGAACTCTGCTCCAGAGCCCACGTTTTGATGCGTGCGCGTCGCAGGTTCAACCGTTTCTGTGAGCAAACCAAAGCGGCGATTACACCGGGACAGCTACCGGCATTTTACCCGCGACAAACCGGCCCGGGGCTGCGGATGAGCCGGTCGTCTTCGCCATTGGGTGGAAAGGCCCCTGGTCAGAAAGGAGCAGAAACGGTCGTATTTGGCGACCAATCGTTCAGCCAACTGGTAACCGTCTGTCTTCTCGATTTCGTGCCCGCGTGGATGATTTTTTGTTTAGGGCGCTGCACTTGACCGCGTCGCTTGCATTTGAGAGTCTCATCGCTTGAATCTCACAAGTTGATGAAGAATATCAGTGATGTCGTTTCAGAGTCGCAAGACTTTGTTCGGCGTTCTTTTTGATGACGGGATCAGCAGTGCTGTCGCGCGCCTGGGTGAGATATCGAATGGCAGTATCCACCGCAAGATAGACGTAATTAGTTTCTTTCTCGAGCCTCCATTCTGGTGGGCCAGTGACCTCTCTTAGGGTCCGGTGGTCGGGCCCAACCTCCCAGTGCTTGCTGGTCAGCACTAGCTTATTTCCGACAAAGCCCTTGACTTGATCTGAAAGAACACTAATGTGCATTTTTGGATTAATCTTCCATATTAATCCCCCGACGTTAACAACAACAACTGCGGTATCCCCCTTTATAATGGGGTCTCCTACAGAAAAATCGTTATCAACTACGCAAATCACTTTCTCCGTCGGTGGCTCGATGGGCCGACGGAAGAAAGAATCAGCGGCTCTCCAACCCTCAGGGGTCAGCCTGCCTCCTTGCGTCTCCATTTTCCAAAATTTCTCTACAACGGCCTTCGCGGAATCCGGCCGAGCAGCCGAAGACTGGGCCAAGGACGAGATGGCGAGAAGCAGAAGAATTAGGATTTGTAGCACCCTACTAAATCGCATGTTCGCGCTCTCTTCGACTAGCTACAGCCACCACCGGGCGTGCATTGACGCGGTTTCGGCTTGTGACCAGGGCGTCCTACTGGAACGAAGTACATAGGCAGACTAGCAGGTGGATTCGTCGTGGTCTGAGTAGGAGCGAAAATTTGGTCGTGATCAATATCCAGCTGGCTCGCATACAAGCCGACATTCCATGCATAAACTGGCCTGGCTAGCTGTTTTGCAATCATCTTAGCAATGGAAGTGGTCTGATGCGCATAGAGGTCATTAACGTCCGTCGCTCCACGACAACCGATTAAAGTAACGGTTGCCGAAGCCGCAAGATAGTTGTTGATATTGCAACCAGCATTCGGATCACAAAGCTGTTGGACGTTGTCGCCTTCAACATTGCTACCAGTAGCGTTGGTTTGACCGGCCGCAAGTATGCTGACGATTCCTAATACTGTACCCTGGTCGACAACCTCGAATTGGCCGCTATGCCCGAAGTAAAAAACACCGCCGGTAATAAGGCCGTTTCCAGTCAGTTGGGCGTGAAAATCACTCACAGAGGATATCCTGCAAGCAATT
>DATJEH010000124.1:0-18142 GCA_035496875.1 Terriglobales bacterium
TTCGACGGCACCCTGAAGAAGGCGCTGGCCGTAGACCTGCAGCAGTCGCCCTTTCTCAACGTCGTGCCCGAGCAGCAGGTGCAGAAAACTCTGAAATTCATGGGACGCGGCCCCGACCAGCCCGTTACCAGCGACATCGGCCGCGAGATCTGCCAGCGCAACGGCATCAAGGCTATGCTCACCGGTTCCATCGCCCTGCTGGGAGACCAGTATCTGGTCACGCTGCAGGCGGTGAACGCTTCCACCGGCGAGTCCCTCGGCCAGGTGCAGCAGCAGGCCAAAGGGAAAGATGCTGTCCTCAGCGCTCTGGGCAGCGCCGCCACCACGCTGCGCGGCAAGCTGGGCGAGTCTCTGGCTTCGGTGCAGAAATTCGACAAGCCCCTGGATGAGGCCACCACCTCCTCCCTCGAAGCCCTGCAGGCCTTCACTCTAGGCGACGTCCAGCACACCAAGCTGGAAGACATCGCCTCCATGCCCTTTTACCAGCGCGCGATTGAACTCGACCCCAACTTTGCTCTTGCCCACCTGCGCCTGGGCGTGGCGGCCGGCAACAGCGGGCAAACCGCTCTCTCAACCAAAGAGGTGCAGAAGGCTTTCGAATTGCGCGACCGCACCAGCGAGTATGAACGGCTCTACATCACCGCCTATTACTATTTCGACCGGGGCGAGATTGAAAAGACCATTCAAGCGTGGGAACTGATGAAGCAAACCTACCCGCGCGACCTGCCCTCGCGCGTGAATGTAGCGGTGGCGTACGGGTTTCTTGGGCAATATGACAAAGCCGTGGAAAACTGCCTGGATGCTATCCGGGTCGAACCGGATACGCTGAATTGCTATCTGGTTGGAGCCGGAGCCTACCGCGACCTGGGCAGGTTCGATAACGCCGACGCCCTGCTGGCCCAGGCGCAGCAGAGGAAGATTGGCGGCACCGGCCTCTACGTTGATCTCGCCCGCTCCGCCATCCTGCGGGGAGATACTGCCGGCGCCGCCCAAATGGAGCAATTGGCCCAGGCTACCCCGGAAGGCGAGTTGCGCACGCTGGGGCAGCAAGCGGAGCACGCCGCGGCGCTTGGGCAAATGGGGAAGGTGCGGGAGTTGCGAGCACGCGCGGTGGAGAAAGCCAAGGCCTTGGGCGCGCCCGATGTTGCCGCCAACCTGCTGGTACAGAATGCTGTCGCGGAAACCGAGTTCGGCTATGCTTCCCGCGCCGCCCAACACATTGATTCCGCGCTGGCGCTCTCGCACGAACCCAGTTTTCTCGCGGATGTAGCCGATGCCAGCGCGGCCGCCGGCCAGGAGCAGAAAGCGACAGCACTGATGGCTGAGGCCCGCCAGTCGCGTCCTGAGGACACGTTCCTGCAGAAGGTCACCGTCCCGCGCATTGAGGCTCAGCTGCAAATGCGCCAGGGAAAAGCCGCCGCCGCGGTTGAGACGCTGGCTGTTGCCCAACCCTACGAAAACGGCCAGTTCTTTGCCACCCACGTGCTGCGCGGCCGGGCTTATCTGGCCAGTGGCGATGCCGCCAATGCGGCCTCGGAGTTCCGCAAATATCTCTCCCGCCGCTCCCTGGCGCCCTTTTCCCTTTACTATCCGCTGGCTCAGCTCGGCTTGGCGCGCGCCCTGGCCGCCCAACACGATTCAGCCGGCGCCCGCACCGCCTATCAGGATCTCTTTGCCATGTGGAAGAATGCCGACCCCGACCTTCCCGTGCTTAAAGAAGCCAAGGCGGAATACGCCAAGCTGCAATAGCCGCGTGGACCGGTTTCAGCCCAGCATGAAATGTTTCGCGTTGCCGTTGGTGGCAGCTCAGCGCTTTACTTATCGGCGGCTGCGTGGTTTGCGCTTGCCGGCGGCGCCCGGCAAGGAGGCGCGCTTTCTCGTTCCCGCGTTCTTCTCCACGCGGATTTTCCAGGCGGTCCGCAGAGCGCCTGCCAGCATCTCCTCGTTCGCCTCCGACAGGCGAACGTGAGTGGCCCCCATCCGTCCCCAGCCCCCCGCCACAGGAATGAATACACTGGGCAGTTCCGCAACAAATTCAGCCTGCACTTCCGGGGTGAGCAGCAGGTTCCCATAACCTAGCCGCTGGGCGGCCAGAGTAGCGAATATCCGCCCGCCAACCCGGAAGTCGGGCGAGCCCATATGAGAACTCTCTTCAACACCTTCAAGGCTGAGAGCGATCCGGCGAAAGTCTTCCGTATTCATTTATCCACCGCGCGCACCGAGCTACAACTTGCGGCACATGCCCCCGACGCAGCTCTCTCCTGCGGAGCAACTGTTTCCGCAGCGCCCGCAATTCTGGGAATCGCCTGCAAACGTAGCGCTGTTTACGCAACGCCCCATGCACTGTTCGGAGCCGGCCGGACAGCCGCAAAAGCCTCCTGTGCATGTTTCATAAAAGGAACAATGATTGCCGCAACGCCCGCAGTTCTGGCTGTCGTTGACGAAGGTAATGCTGTCCACGCACCTGCCCTGGCACCATGCCTGGCCGGCCGAGCAGCTTCCGGCTCCAATTCCTGGAGTCTGGGGAGGCGGAGTTTTGCCCGTAGTGCACGCCAGCAATAGAACCGTCGCCAGACACGCTGTTACGGCTAGCGTCTTAGTCGCCATTGTGAATAAAGCCAGGGTGAGATGGCTCGGCTACTTCTTATTGGGCAACTGGAAGTTCAGCCGTATGTCGGTCTCCACTTCCACCGGCTTGCCTTTGAGTTCGTAGGGGCGGAAGCGCCAGTGCTGTACCGCGTCAATGGCCGCCGAGGTCAGCTCCTCCGGGCCTTGCAACGGGCGAAGTTCGGCGATGGTGCCGTCTTTGCCGATCACCGCCTTCAACACCACCTGTCCCTGCACTCCCTGCCGCCGCGCCTGATCGGGATAAACCGGCAGCACTTTCTGCAGCAGCATCCCTGCCAGTTCCGAGCTGCGGGGAGCTTCGCCGGCCAGGGCGCTGGCAGCCCGGCTGCTCTCCGCCGTCAGACTACTGGCCGGGTTCGCCGCGGCCGCTGCCGCCGGAGCGGGTAGCGTGGGTGTCACCGGGGCCGGTAAGGCGGGCCCGGCCGCGCTGTTCTGCGCCGAATTTGAAACCGCCGCTTCCCTCCGCTGAGTGCTTGCTGCTGCGCCCCGGCTGGAAGTGTCCGCCGCGGGCTTCCCGCGGGGCAGTGAGACGTCGCCGATGAACGCGCTCACTGCTGACTTGGCGGCCGTGAGCGCCGCGTTCGGCGCGGACGACCCCAGGCTGGATTGCTGGGAAGCTGCCGAGGACGCGGGCCGCAGGAACACATTTTCCAGTTCCACTGTCACCGGGCTGGGCTGTGAGGTGCTATCGGCATCGGCCGGACTCTCCATCCATTGCCACAGCCCTATGGCGAGGGTGATCAGAAAAATGATGGCGATCACGGAATCCAGCGCCGGAGCGCGGCGCCTTGTCTTGTCTTCTTTTTTTGCTGCGGGAAGCGGCTTCGCCACGCCTGTTTCCGCCGGCGCTGTCGTTTCGCGCTCGCCGCCTTCCGCTTCCGCCCAATCCCGCGAGTCCGCCGACTGCGGCGTCCCGCACGTCAGGCACACCGGAATCTCTTCCGCCAGTTCATCGCCGCAGCTGGCGCAGACGGGTACCTCGCGCGGCGGAGGCGCCAGGCCCGGTTCACATTCCGTTTCATTTATCAAACGAGAGCGCAGGCCGGGATCGGCCCCCAACTGCTGCAACTGCTCGCGTTGCGTTTGCTCCAGGCTAAGAAATTCCAGGCCGCAAAGCAGGCCGGCATGGTGCCGCACCACCGCCCGCATGTTCAGCGGTTCGGGCGAACCCGGCAACACAATGCTGAGTTCCACCCGCTCTCCGGGAAGCACCGCTCCCGAAAGCAACCCCCTCAGACCGCCTTCGCCAACTTCCTCAGCTTGGCCGCTCAGGCACATCACCGTGCTCGGCCGGAACACCGCCAGTTCGAAGGGAACTGACAGATGGTACCGCGCATAGCGGCGGCGCGCTCCCTCGCTCTCCTGCACCGGCATGGCTGCGGCGCTGCTCACCTCCGCACACCTCCGACCTGCCTGTGGGGAACGCGTTGATATTTGGCTGGCAAGACTTCCCCTCGAGCACGATGGCGCAATGGCGCTCGGATTCTCTGGCCAGAAGACTAGCTTTGGCCCGCTCGCGTGTCAATGAGACGATTGTGCCACGAGAATTAAGTACCTCTAATGGAGAGGCTTGCAGGGCGGGTACGCGATCATAGCTGCGGGGAGGCAGAGCAGGGCGGAGTTCGTGCTCCGCCCTGAATTCGATCTTGACTTAGGGCCAGCGCTTGGCGGTCTCTTCCCATCCCGTCGGCCGGGCCGCATCGCGTGCTGCCGTTGCTACCGCCGGTTGTGGCACCCGCAAAGGCTGCTGCGGGATCGGGGTCGCCGTGGCGGTCTTGCTCAGCCCGCCCGTATCGCTCAAGCTCTCCTTTTCTTCAGAAAGCAAAGGAGCGGCTATGCGCAGGGCCTCCACTTCCTTTTCCAGCCGGGTAAGCTCCAGCTCCTTTTGCCGCAATACCTCATAGACATTTTTCATATATGCACCTAATCGCACTCTTTATGATGCCGGATGTCCGGAATGTAAGCAGACCTAAACGACTTGTCAAGAACAATTTGCGAGTCTGTCACCCGATTTTCTACCCGCCCCTACATGCACGGCTTGATAAGTGCCGGGATGTAATAATTTGACTCCGCTTCCTTCTGCGTCATGAACGATCCCCGGCCCGTGCGCCCGTATTGTTCCTCTCCGGGACAGTAATAGTATCCCTTGCGGGTGTCCACCCAAACCTTCAGGTTGGGGTCACCGTTGGAGGGGGGCACGGCCTTCTCGTTGACCGGCAGGAGCTTAGAGAAATCCGAGCTCACCCCGCCCAGAAGCTGTTTTACGCTTTTGGCGATGGTGGGGTTGGGGTTGCCGGCGGCGCCTGCGGCAGGACTCCCGCTCCCCGCATCGGCTGTAACCGCGGGCTTGGAGTCATTGTTGGCGTGGGGCGCCGGCGTCGCGGGCGTACCCGGCGCCGGGGTTGCCGCTGCCTGCACCGCGGACCGCGCCGCCGGCGCGGTTCCCGTTGCCTGGCGCGGAAAGGGAGCCACCGCCACCACCAGCGCCATGACCACAAAAACCGCCGGAACCAGCAGGCGCCGGCTGTTTAGCCTCGCCCTCCAGCCCAATGGCTCCGCCTCTGCATGGGCGACCGGGCTACTTTCCTGAAAACTTCCGCAAGCCGTGCAGAACACTGCGTCACGGGAGATTTTTGTCCCGCAACCACCGCATGTGCTTTGCCCCTCTTCTGCGGGCGTGGGCAGAGCAGGCTCCGGCTCCGCCGGCAAAACCGGCGCTTCTCCCTGCTCCAGCAATTTGCCGATTTCTGCGGCCAGCGCTCTTACCGTCTCGACATCGCGCTCCTGAAAGGAATAGGCGTGTGCGGAAAACAGCTCCAGCACCCCCACCAGGCTCTGTCCACAATGTATGGGAGTGATGATGATGGACTCGATGCCCAGGCGCCGGCAGCTTTCCATGTCCACCCGCGAGTCCTGCATTACGTTATCGCAGCGCAGCAACTCCCCGCTGCGCAGGCATTCTGCCGTCAAGCCGGTTTTGATCTGCAGCCGCGCCCCACGGTCGGGTGCGCTGTTGCCGCTGGCCGCCCGGCACACCACGTCCGCTCCCTGCCGCAGGGCCAACGCCGCTCCCGTCGCATTGCTTGTGTATTGTGCCTTCTGCACCAGGGCTTGCAGGCTGGCGTCCACATCGCTTGGCGGCGGCTGCGGTTGCGACTCCGCAGGCGGCGACAACCCGGCATCTGCCATTGCGGCGGGAGCGGTTTCCGCCTCCCTGGTGGTCGTGACCGCAGGCTGGATCTGCGGCATTTCCGGAGCCGGAGTCTCCCCATCGCGCGGGGGCGACAACGTTTCTTCAGGCACAACTCCGCGTTCTTTGTCCGGCGATGGAGGCTCGACGATCGAGTAGTGATCCATGCGACTTCGCGCCCGCTTCAGGACTGGGGCTGCTTGCCCTGTCGCCCGCAACTCAGGACAATACACCCCCGCAACGGCTTGTCTGGCTCGCCGGTGGGAACATAGGCGAGTTTCGTATCAATCAGCGGGTGTGTCAAGGTCACTGCAGCGGGGGGAAGCATTACACTAAAGGTCATGCCGGCCTGGCCCCTCCTCGCGGCCAGAGCTGGCATATCCTTACCAGAGACTTGCAATCCAACCGGGCGGCCTCGTCCTCTCTGCCAATTACTTTTCTACGTGCTGCGCCTGCGCCCATTGCTGCACTTTGCTCCAGGCCCGCGCCGCCCGCGGCTGGGTGGGCGTCACCCCTTGCGAGCGTGCCTGCGTAAACCATTTCAGAGCTTCAGGATAGCTCTGCGCCACCCCGTCCCCGTTGGCATAACGCACCCCCAGCGCCAGTTGCGCGCCGGCGTCCCCAGCCTTGGCCGATTCCAGCAGCAGGTTCAGGGCATCTCGGCTTAGAGTGTTGCCGTTCGCCGATTCCGGCGCAGCCTTCACCACCGCCTGGTTCAGGCTCAGCCGTCCGGCTGGAGTTGATGGCGCGGCTGCAGTCGGTGCCGGGCGCAGCTGAAAAGGGGGAGGCGTGAGCTGGGCCGGAGTCGCGGCCGCCGCGGACATGGGAGGCAAGGCTTCTGCCCTTTGCGCGACCGTGGTTGGTTGCGCACTGGGCGCGGCCTGCACGCTCGCTGCCTCCATCGGTTGGGGCTGTGCTGCGGAACCCATGAACGAAGCGGGTCCTGCCGCTGCGGAGTTTAGCGCCGGCGCCTTCTCCATCGAGGCGCGCTCCGCCTTGTACGGAACGCGCGTTTCAGCAGCTGGGGCCTCTCGGCGGCTGATTTTGGCTCGTTGCGCCTGCCGTTCTGCCGGACGCGGGCGCGGCCGTGGTTCGCCGGTGCTCTCTGCGTCCAACGTTGGCGATGGTTCCGCTGCCGGCGCTTCGCTGGCTGCGGGCGCGGGTTGTGCTGCCGGCGCGGAAGAATTCGGCGCGCCCACTGCCGGCGGTGCCGTGACCGGCGGAGCTGTTCTTGAAGCCGCCTCGACCGTGCTGCTGGTAACGGTGTTGCCGGCCGCATGCGGGGCCCGATTGCACCACCGCAGCCAGATGAGCCCGGCCAGGGCCACGACCACCCCGGCCACTATCAGCTTGCGCGAGACGGTGTGTTCCGGCAAAGTCGGAGGCGCGGGCGCGAATCCTCTCATGGCATGCGCGGGATGGGGCAGCGGCGCTGTCGGCCCGACCGGGCGCATTTCGATTTCGCAAATCAGGTCATCTTCCGGGTCGGGATTGGCGAACAGCGTGGGGACCCGCGGCGTGGGGGCGGGAAACTGCTGGCTTTCCGCCTTGATCAGTTGGAAGGCGCGCGCCTGTGGAATGCTCTCCGGCTTGACTGGAGCCCGCTGCTCGATTTCGCAGATCAGGTCATCTTCCGGGTCCGGAATCGCGGCCGGGCGCAACCCCGCCGCTGCCGGTTCTTCCTCGGCTGCCCGCTCCGCCAGTGCCGAGGTCGCCGCGCTCTCCGCCTGCGGTCCCGGACGTATCACCGAGATCACCAGGTCGCGCATGCTTTCCAGCGCCGCCACCTCGTTGCCGGTAAATGCTCCCGGCTGCGGCGAGAAAACTTCAAACACGCCCACCACTTCCCGGCCCAGGCTGATGGGAAGCACCGCCATGGACCGTATGCCGAGGTAGCGGCACACATCGAGGTTGACGCGGGCGTCGCTTTCCGTGTCCGCGCACACCAGCGTGCTCGCGCTGCGCACGCACTCCCCCGACAGGCCGGATTGGACTTCCAGCCGCGCGCCCAGAGCCGGCGCCATGTTCCCGGCGCGCGCCCGGCACACCAGTTGTTCGTCCTGACGCAGGGCAATGGCCGCGCCGCTGGCCAGGGTCAGCATCTGCGCCTGTTCCGCTATCAGACGCAATTCGGCGTCAAAGGCGCCGGCCGCGATGAGCTGGAATAGATCGGAGAGCGGAACATTCCCCGCCGCGCCCCCAACCGGGCGGTTTTCTGGCCGGGAATCTGGCTTCAGGTGCAATGGCTCGCCACGGGAACTGCGCCGCGGCATCTCAACTGGCCTCGGCGAAGCTCCTTAAGTATCTCTAATCACTGAAATTGTGCTGCTGAGGCGCAGTTTCGCCCTCGTACTTACCATTGTCAAGCTGACGCTGGGGGGCGCGCCAGTAACAAAGGTTAGTCCGGCCTAGCTTCATTTCTTCCGCGGCGGCAAGTACTTCTTATGGATGGATGCCACAATCACGTAATTGGGGTCCACCATCTCGTCAAGATGAATTGTGGCTACCTTGGAGAGCAGTTCGTAGGCATCCAGTTCGGAGAGGCCGTAGTCCTGGTGTATCCAGGCGATTAACTGGGTGAAGGCCACCCGCAGGGCGTCGTCGAGCGGGCGCGTGATGCCCACCGCCATGATGGAGTCATCGTTTTCAAAACGCGGCCAGTCAATCTTCCGCCCCTTGATCACTTCCACATGCAGACGCGCCCGCAGCGGCGCTTCGATGGCGGTGCCGTCCACCTCGCCATCGCCCATGGCGGCATGGCCGTCGCCCATGTAGAGCATTGCCCCCGCCACATTTACCGGCAGGTAAAGCGTGTTGCCCACGCTGGCTTCAGGCGCGTCCATGTTGCCGCCGTTTTCCGCGGGCACGATGGAGGAGCGCGCCTCGCCCCCGGCCGGGGCCACGCCAATGCAGCCGAAAAAGGGATGCAGGGGAATCTGCACTGTGAAATTGGAATCGTGCGCCTGGAAGGTGGCCACCTCCCCAGCGCGGTCCACCGGGTAATACCAGATGCGCTCCGGCAGCGGTGCCCCCAGCATGGGCGTGTAGGTGCTCGAATTCAGCGCTCCAAAGCCGGGAGCGAAGGCGCCCACGCCCTGCTCGCCGTCCACCTGCAGGTCCAGAAACTTGATGGCTAGCGTGTCGCCCGGTTCGGCTCCTTCGATGTAGAAAGGCCCGGTCAGCGGGTTATCGCCTTTCACCATATCCAGCGTGTCGCCCGGGCCCTTCAGCACGTTGCCGAAGGCGTCCAGCGTGTTGGTCTCCAGCACGTCGCCCGAGCGCAGGCGCGCCACCGGCGCCGCCACGCTGTAGGTGTACTTCACATCATGGATTGTGGCGTGATACTTCACCAGACGCGCCCCCGGCGTGGGCATGTGCATTTTCTCCTGTGCCCTGGCCGCCCCCGGCCATCCCAGCACACATGCTGCAACTGTCAGCGCAATTCGCGGATGCTTCATATATTCCTTATTCTCCCTGTCTGTGTGTCTCTGGGGTGAGAGTCACCGGACCACCACCAGCCAGGCCCAGCCAAATATCAACGTGGCCACCGTAATCGGCAATCCCGCCCGGAAATAGTCGCGGAAGCCGATCTCCACCTCCGGCCATGCGCTCTCCACCACAATAATGTTGGCCACTGACCCGGTAATCGTCAGATTCCCGGAAAGCGTGCTGGCCATGGCCAGAATCAGCCACGCGGTGTGCGGCTGGGTGAGACCAGGAACCAGCGACTTCAGCAGCATCACCGCCGGCACGTTGCTCACAAGATTGCCCAGTATCGCCGTCACCCCGGTAAACACCGCCGAGTTCTGCAGGTTCCAGGGGCGGGCAAATGCCAGCAACTCTTCCACCAGGCCGGCCTTCTGCGCTCCTCCCACTATCACAAACAGCCCTATAAAGAAGATCAGCAGCCCCCAGTCAATTTCCTGGTACAGCTTGCGCGGTTCCAGGGTGCGGGTGATCAGCAGCAGCGCCGCGCCAATGGCGGCCATCATGGCCGGCGGCACTCCCGCGAAAAATCCCGCCACGACTGCTGCCACCACCACTCCCGGCTTCATCAACCGCGACCCCTGCAGCTTCTTCTCTTCCACCGCCTGCGCCACCGCCGGATGCGAGGCTTCATGGGGCAGGTACAGCCAGTGCAGAATCGCCCAATCCACCAGCAGGCCCACGGCCGCAATCGGCGCCATGTGGGCGATAAAGAAGCGGTAGGGGATGCCGGAGTAGGAGCCGATCAGCATGTTCTGCGGGTTGCCGGTGATGGTGGCCACGCTCCCGATGTTGGAAGCTGTAGCCACCGCCAGCAGATACGGCAGTGGTCGCACGTTCATCCGCCGTGTGACCGCCAGCACCAGCGGTACCATTACCAGGCAGATAATGTCGTTCACAAAGAACGCGGAAAGAATCCCGCAGCTGACGATCACCGTGGGCAGCAGGTGGACCGGCTTCACCCAGCGCAGCGCCAGCCGCGTGATCCACTCGAAAAAGCCCACCAGGCGCAGGTTGCCCACAATCATCATCATGGAAAACAGCAGCACGATGGTGGTGAAATCAATGGCGTGCAGCGCTTCCGCCGGCGACACAATGCGGAAGGCAGCCATCAGCACCGCGCCGATTATGGCCGCTCCCGGGCGGTCAATTTTCATCCCCGGAAACTTGCCCAGCGCGAACACCAGGTAACTGCCGGCGAAAATGGCGTAGGCCGCAATAATGCGGGCTTCCGACAGCGCGGCCGGCGTAATCTGTGGCATGGGTGAAGCAAGGATTGTAGCAATAGGGCAGGCGCAAAAGGATTGCACGGGCGGGCACCGCAACGCAGACAGGCTTCAAAGTTTCAAGCCTTCTAAGTTTTAAAGTTTCAAAGTTTCGGATCGCAGCCCACGCCCAGCCCACTCTCTGCTGACGATTTTCCTTTTGAAACCCGAAACTTGAAACTTGAAACTCAGAAACCTTGAAACCTCTGAAACGTTTCCCCTCACGTCAGAAAGAATTCGTTCACCACCTGCCTGCGCAGCTCCGGGCTCAGCTTGCCCAGCGCTCCCGCCAGTGGCATCCCGCCGTCCTGCGCCAGGGCCGGGTCGGCCTGCACCAGCACGTTTCTCAGGCGCTGCAGGCTGCTCTGCATCCAGCTCGCGGCCAGTGAACCCTGCAGCAAGTTTCGCCGGTTAGTATCCATCTCCGGTGATTTGATGATGCACACCCAACCTACCCCATAGGGGTCGCGCAATAACAGCTCCGGATCCTGCAACACTTCAGGATTAATTGTGGTCACCACACCTTCCAGCGGCGAGAGCAGTTCTATAGTCTCGGCGTCGCCGTTCACGGCCATCAGTTTTTGCCCCTGCCGTACCCAGCGCTGTTCACGGGTCACCGTGATCCTTTGCGCCTTGCCGATGAGGTTAGCGGCCAGGCTGTCAATGCCCACGCGCGCGCTCTCCCGGCCCTGCTCCGCCACCCAGGTGTGGCCGGGGTGAAAGCAATACCCGCGGGGAAGGTCAAATTTCGAAAGCGGTTCCCTCGGTTTCTCGGGAGGCCGATCAGCCGCCATCAGCGCGGCCGCGCGTGAAGCCTGCCACAAGTGGAAGCAGAGGGCTGCCGCCATCAGCAGGACTATCAATACCGCTAACCCGATAGACACGCTCCCCTCCTTTCCGGCGCGGTCAGCCCGCAGGCAGTCCCCCGTGCCCGCGGCGCAGGCGCCTCCAGGCACACCCTCCCACCTTCGTCTCTGGATTCCCCGTTTTCTACCTCCAGCATGGAGGAGATAGCCGGCAAGCGCAGTGATACCAGTCACCTCCTTGTGTGAATCGCCTCTTCGTAACTTCGCTCTCGGGAAGCGGTCCCCAATCAGGCACCGCCGCGCCCCCCGAGCCATCTCGCATCTACCCGTCAGCTTCTTACCCCGGTGCAATGGTGTGGGGTCACCTGCAAACTCAAATGCGGAAATCGTGCGCCATTATGCTGGCCGGCGCGCTGGCCGTTCCTGCCGCCGCGCAGACTCAGGCCGCTCTCGCTGCTCCGGCGCAAGCCCTGCCTGTGCCCGCCTCGCTCACCATCCGCCGCCTGGTGCCGGAAGTGCAGATGGTTTTTGCCGCTCAGGACCGCCGCGGGCGCCCAGCGCTGAACCTCAGCCCCCTGCAAATCAGCGTTTTAGACAACGGTGCTGCCGCCGCCGTCACCAGTTTTCAGCCTGCGGCTGCTCTGCCGCTGCGCGTTGCCCTCCTGCTTGACGCCAGCGACTCGATGCGCCCCGGCTTCGCCGCCCAGCGCCAGGCAGCGCTCGCCTTTTTGCGCCGTCTGCAGCGTGACGGCAGTGATCAGATTTGCACTCTCGCCTTTGCCGCCCGCGAGGCGCCCGAAGACGCAAGCGACCCGGCCAGCGTCCTCTCTGCCCGCCAACTTGGCGGACAGACCGCGCTCTATGACGCGCTCATCACCGCCGCGGCCTCGCTGCAGTCCAGCGCGCCTGCCCGCCGCGTTCTGCTCCTGCTCAGCGATGGCGATGATAATTACAGCCGCTCCACCCTGGCCGACGCCATCATCACCCTCCAGCGCTGGAACATTGCGGTTTACTCCCTCACCATCCATAGCCCGCGCCTGGAATTTCCCGGTGACCGCGTGCTGCGGCAGCTTGCTGGCGCCACCGGCGGCCGCGCCTTCCTGCTGCGCAACTATGCTCACAGCGAGGGAATTTTCAAGAGTTTGGAGAACGAACTGAGCGGCCAGTATGTGGTGGGATTTCGCCCCGCCGGCAGCCTCCTAGGCGGTGAGTTTCACTCCGTGAAGATTGTCGCTCCCGGCCTCACCATCCGCTCCCGCTCCGGCTATTACGTTAGCTACTAGGGAAGCCCTGACCAACTACCAACTACCTGTCTTCCAGAAACTCCAGCACCGTCCGGTTGAACTCCTCCGGCGTCTCCTCATAAGGCAGATGCCCGGCTCCCTCGATCACCACCAGCCGGCAATTGCGGAACTGGCGCTGCAACTGCGCCGCCGAACTGGGCGCGATTACCCGGTCGCGGCTGCCCCACATCAGCAAGGTGGGAATATCGGCAATTTGGGGCAGCGCCAATTCCACCTGGCGCATGTCGTGCCCCCAGCTTTTCACAATGGAGAGCGCGTAATCGTACGCGCCACGATCGGCCAAAGGCGCGGCGTAGCCGGCCAGGGTGCCCGGCGAGATGCGCCGCGGGTCGCCGTACATGCGCCGCAAATAGTGCTCGTGGGTTAATCTGATCCCGGGAAGCAGCAATCGGAAAAGCCCCGCCCCGGCTGGCCGCCGCAGCAGCCTCATCAGCACCGGCCGCGGATGCGACCAGGGATGGGCGGGATCAACCAGGATGAGCCGGCGCACCGAACCTTTGGCTGCTGCCGCCAGCATGATGGCCACGGCTCCGCCGTGCGACGTGCCCAGCAGGTCAAAGCGCTCCACTCCCTGGCTGCCCAGGAAGCGCAGCAGGCGCCCGGCCATGGCCGGCATCGAGCAATCCTGGCCAGGAACGCGCTCCGAAAAGCCGGTGCCCGGCAGGTCGGGCGCGAACACTGTAAACCGCCGCGCCAGCACCGGTAGATTGAACCGCCAGGAGAAGGAGTAGCCCAGCAGCCCGTGGATCAGCAGCAGCGGCGGACCCTTGCCCCCGTGCAGATAGCGCATGCGGTGGCCGTCCACCTCCGCCCAGTGCTCGTGAACGCCGGTTTCGGAAGTCGCGCAGGAAGATGGGCCGGACATGTGAGACTCAGCTTTTCTCGAAGCAACTGGTTGGCATCACTGCAATTCCAGCATCACACTCTTGTGGCGCGGGCGCCCTCGCCCGCGTCGGAACTTCGCTTGACTGCGCCGCCCGTCCACGCCCGAAACTGGGGTAGAGAACGTTGCTCGCAGCGTCTCCGGCCTACAAAGTTGCTCGCCGCTGAATGCTGACTGCTTCACTGCGTCGCCGCCGCCTTCGCCGCTTTTTTCGCCTCCCGCAGCAGCTTGCGCAACACGCGAATGCCGCGGTCCACGTGCTTCTCCTGGATCAGGAACGACGGCAGGAAGCGCAGCACCGTGTCGTGGGTGCTGTTGAAGAGCACGCCTTCGCCCAGCGCCTGCTCCACCAGTGGACGCGCCGAAACGCTCAGTTCCATGGCCTGCATCAGCCCGCGCCCGCGCACCTCGCGCACCAGCGAAGACTTTTCCGCCACCGCCTTGAGCTGCTGGCTGAAATACTCACCCACCCGCGCGGCGTTCTGCAGCAGGTTTTCCTCTTCCATGATGGCAAAATATTCCAGCGCCACGCGGCAGGCCAGCGGCCCGCCTCCAAACGTGGTGCCGTGCTGGCCGGAAGGCAGCGCAGCAGCCAGTTCCTCGCGGGCGATGAATGCGCCCAGCGGGAGGCCGCCGGCAATCGGCTT
The DNA here is from genome assembly GCA_035496875.1 of Terriglobales bacterium. Classification (GTDB taxonomy): domain Bacteria; phylum Acidobacteriota; class Terriglobia; order Terriglobales; family Acidobacteriaceae; genus JAICWP01. The sequence continues at coordinate 14,210 of DATJEH010000124.1, forward strand.
GGCGACCACTACGATGTCGGGAGTCACGCCCGACTCCTGAAAAGCGAACATTCTCCCCGTTCGTCCCAGGCCGCACTGGATCTCATCGAAGATGAGGGTCGCGTGATGGCGGTCGGCGGCCGCCCGCGCCTCCCCCAGAAACTCGGGCGAGCAGTCGCGAATGCCGCCCTCTCCCTGGATCGGCTCCAGCACCAGCGCGCAGGTCGCATCATCCACCGCCTGCCGCAGCGCCGCCACGTCGTTCAGCGCCACAAAGCTCACTCCCGCCAGCAGGGGCTGGAACAGGTCGCGGTATTTCTGCTGCCCGGTGACAGAAAGCGCGCCAAAGGTACGCCCGTGGAACGAGCCTTCCACCGCCACCACTTTGCTTTTAGCCTCTCCGCCGTGCTGGTGGCCGGCAGCCCGCGCCAGCTTGAGCGCGCCTTCAATCGCTTCCGTGCCGCTGTTGGAAAAGAACACCCGCTGCAGGCCCGAAAGCTCGCACAGCTTTTTGGCCAGCGCCCCCTGGTATTCGTTGTAGTAGAGATTGGAAATGTGGATGGCGCGCGCCGCCTGCTCGCGGATGACTTTCACAATGCGCGGATGCGCATGCCCCAGCGCGTTCACCCCGATCCCGGTAATGAAGTCGAGGTAGCGGCGGCCCTCCAGGTCATAGACAAAAACCCCCTTCCCGCGCGAGATGGCCAGGGGGTAGCGGTTGTAAACGGCAATCAGATAGCGGCGCTCGAGTTCGGTGATTTCTTCGAAGGAAGGCATGGGAATTGTGTAATCGGATAATTGAGCGTTTGGGTAAATTGCGATTTATAATTCGCCATTCTAACGCGCTCCCGCGCTTCACGGGCTTTTTCAATTACAAATTACGCAATTACTCAATTGCACAATTTCGCTATAATTCCCGCCGTCCATGTTCCAGCAATGGCCCAGGAATCCGCTCATCGCCTTCGTCGTCTGTCTGGCCTTCGTCCTGCCCGCGTACTCGGCCGACATTCCCGGCTGGTGCCGCGCCCTTCCGCGCCCCGAATATAAGACTCTAGCGCGCGTTCCCGTCTCCGACCCCTGGTTTGAGGTTTACAGGGTCGCGCCCGGCGTCTTTGCCATTTACGAGCCCCACCAGTCCGAGGAAACCATCAGCTATCTCATCCTCGGTAACAAACGCGCCGTGCTTTTCGACACTGGCATGGGCATCAGCGACCTGAAGAAAGTCACGGACCAGCTTACCCCTCTGCCCATCGTGGTCCTCAATTCCCATACCCATGACGACCACGTCGGCGATAACTGGGAGTTCCACACCATCTATGGAATGAATACCGGCTTCACTCGGAACAACGCGCGTGGCTCTCGCGAGGACGCCCAAGCCGAAATCGCTCCCGGCCAGATTTGCGGCTCGCTGCCCAAGAGTTTTGATCCCAGGACGTATGCCACCCGGCCCTGGAAAATCACGGCCTACATCCACGATGGCGAGCACATCGCATTGGGCGGCCGCACCCTGCAAGTCATAGCCACTCCCGGTCACACTCCCGACGCCATCTCGCTCCTCGATTCCGCCCACGGCCTGCTTTTCACCGGCGACACCTACTATCCCGCCACTATCTGGCTTTACCGTCCGGAAACCGATCTGCGCGCCTATGATGCTTCCATCCGCCGCCTGGCCGCACTGGCGCCGCAAGTGAAGCTGGTGCTCGGCGCCCATAACATTCCCGTTGCCCCGCCTTCTGTGCTGCCCCGCCTGGTCGCCGCCTTCGAGCAGGTCCGCACCGGCAAAGTTCCCGCCACTCCCGACTCCCCGGGCAAAGTGATCTACCACGCGGGAGAATTTTCCTTTCTCATGCGCCCCATTAAACCTGATCCTTGACGCCCGCGCCCCTTCCCGCGATTGTCATCCTGAGCGCAGCGAAGGACCTGCTTTTCCGCCCTCTGGGATCGTCCACACTCAGCCCCCAAGGGGCGCAGGTTTTTGGAAACACTCGGGAGTAGCCGTCCGTCAGCCCCGGGAGGGGCGAGATAGTAAAGCCCAGGACGGAAGTCCTGGGTGGGCGATGCATTCAAAATTCACGCGTCCCGCCAGGGACGGCACCGCCGCCGGAAAATTAGCATCAATGTGGAAACGTGCGGCTTCAGCCGCACGAATCAGGCGCGAGCCAATGTGGGCTCTAGCCCCAGTTGCGTTCGATTCGTGGCAATGCAGGTGTTCCTCCCCCACCTTCCAGCGTGCGCACCCAAAGCCCCACCTCCGTGCGCAATGCCTCCAGTTCGATCCCCCCATGGCGCGCCGGATACATGCTCAGATTGCGATTGGCCCGCGCCAGCAGCGACCGCGCCCCCGCCAGGTTGCCGCGCGAGTGGTGGTGCAGCCCCACCGCCACCTGAATCAGCCCCTGCAGGAATTTCTTTTCTCCGGCCGGCGCCGCCCGCCAAACATCTTCCAGAACTTCGTGCGCGTCAAAGAATTCGCCCTTATTGAACAGCTCCAGCCCGCGTTGGAAAGCCGCCTCATCCATTTGACTGAAAAAATCTTAACGCAGAGGTCGCAGAGGTCGCGACGCAGAGATCGCCAGGAAAATAGGAAAGTAAAAGAACAAAAGATCAGAAAATTTCTCTGCGCTCCCGGTGTTAAGCTTTTCTCTGCGCCTCGGCGGTAAGCTTTTGCACCAGCCTCCGCCCCATCACTTCGTATTCCCCTCCCAGCACCACGTTAATGGCTTCCGTGTAGGCGATGTGTTCCTGCTCCAGAATGCGGGCCGCCAGCGTGTGCTCGTCATCGTCGTCCAGCACCGTCACCGCCTTCTGCAGGATGATGGCCCCGTGATCGAGTTGCTCGTCCACAAAGTGCACCGTGCAACCGCTCACCTTGGCGCCATACTCCAGCGCCTGCTTCTGCGCTTCCAGCCCGGGAAATGCCGGCAGCAGCGAAGGATGAATATTGAGAATGCGGTTGGGAAACTGGCGCACGAACCAGGGCGAGAGCAGCCGCATGTACCCCGCCAGGCACACCAGATCAACTTTCTTTTCCTGCAGCGCGGCCACCACCTCGGAGTCGTGCTGCTCGCGCGCCTTGCCCTTGGATGGAATCACGCGCGCGTCCAGCCCCCGCCGCCGTGCCGAGTCAATCCCTGGCGCCTCCGCCCGGTTGGAAATCACCACCGCGATTTGGGCGCCAATCCGCCCCGCTGCCACCGAATCGGCAATCGCCTCAAAGTTCGACCCCCGGCCGGAGAGCAGGATTCCCAGATTCTTCATGAATTAATTATTCACTACTGAGGCACGCAGGCACACAGAAATTGATGATTGCTGATTTTCGATTGACGCCTAATAAAACTGCCGATGTGGAATCGCCGAATGAGGGGCTTTCAATCGTCAATCTTAAATCGTCAATTTGCCTCACGCGTACTGCACTTTCCTGTCGCCCTTGATGATCCGCCCGATGGTGTAGGCCTTCTCCCCCACCCGCTCCAGCACCGTCTGCGCTTTCTTGAAGTGGCTGGCCGGCAGAACCAGCACCATGCCCACCCCCATGTTGAAGGTGCGGTACATCTCCGTCTGCGGAATATTGCCCAGCTTCTGCAGGTGCTCGAACACCGGCGGCACCGGCCAGGAGTTGACCTCCACCACCGCCGCCGTGCCCCGCGGCAGCACCCGTGGCAGGTTCTCTGTGATCCCTCCCCCGGTAATGTGCGCCATGGCGGAGAGCAGCCCTCCGTCGAGCAGCTTCTTCACCACCGGCCAGTAGCTCTTGTGGGTGCGCATCAGCTCGTTGCCCACCTTATTCTTTATCTCGCTGACGTAGGTGTCCGGCGTATAGCGCGCCACCTCAAACAGCAGCTTGCGCGCCAGCGAATAGCCGTTGGTGTGCAGCCCGTTGGAAGCCAGCCCCAGCAGCACATCTCCCGGCTGCACGTTTTTGCCGGTCAGAATGCGTTCCTTGTCGGCGATGCC
>DATJEH010000125.1:0-11831 GCA_035496875.1 Terriglobales bacterium
CATTTACGAATCCGACCGCGGGAACCTTCTGGTCGCGCAAGGTGCCGACCAGTTTGGCGGTCATCTCGTCAATGGCGACGCCGGACATGCGATCCGCCGCGCCAGCCGGGAGATCATCCACCGTGATGGCCACCTGCCGGTCCGGAGGACCCGCCGCCCAGGAACTCGCCGCCGACACTGCCACCATCGCCACTGCCAGCAATGCAATCAGTTTCATCGTCAGTTGTTGAGCCTCAGCAGGTTACCACCTCGCCTATTCCGCTTGCGCCGACTTAGCGGGCTGGCAGAAGTGCGCCAGCACTTTTTCAAAAGCGCGAATAATGTCGTCCTCATCTTCCGCCGTCAGGCAGGAGGGAATGGACATAATGATGCTGCGCTCGAACAGGCTGTCCGCAACCGGGCAGGTTCCCTTCGCATAGCGCTGGGAGAGAGCCGCGTTCGCCGCCAATTGCCAGGGAAATCCGTTCCCATCCACGCTGCGGCGCTCCACCAGGCTGCTGATGTTGTAATAAAGATGCAAGCCCCAGTCGGTCATCACAATATTCGACATACCCTGCGGCGAAGTCACGATTCCCTCGGCGCGCAGCGCCCCATTGACCGCCTTCGCCATGGCCACGCTCGCATAAGTGGTAATCAGGAACGCTCCTGTGTCTCCCGCCGGATCCACAATGCGCCGCAGCTTCACCTCCGGATGTTTCTCCAGCGCCTTTCGAATCCGATATTTGCTGCTCCGCATTCGCTCGACGATGCGCAGCATTTTGTTCAACTGCACCCGCAAAACCGCTCCCCGCAGTTCGTCCAGCCGGTATCCCCGGCCCCACAGCGACAAATCTGGGTCATCCATAATCAACCGTCCCTGCTCATCGCGGGCATATCCCAAGTCGTGCGCGGCCACCGCCCGCCGGTACAGCCGCAAGTCGCTGGTAACCACTGCTCCACCTTCGCCAGAGGTCATGTTCTTATTCATCTGGAAGCTGAACACCGCCATGTCGCCGAAGGTGCCCACCTTGCGCCCGCCTATGCTGGCTCCATTGGCCTGAGCGCAGTCTTCCAGCAGAAACAGGCCGCGCTGCCGCGCGATCTCCGCAACGGCCGCAATGTTAATGGGCGCGCCACTCATATGGACGGCGATGATGCCACGCGTGCGCGGCGTAATCCGCCGTTGCAGATCTTCTTGATTCATCCCGAAAGTCTCATCAATGTCCGCGAGTACCGGCACCGCGCCTAAATTCACCACCGCCGCCACGACGGCCACCCACATGTATGCAGGCACGATAATCTCCTGCCCGGGCCCGACTCCCAGCGCCGAAAGTGCGGTGTGCAGCGCCCCCGTCCCGCTGCTGACGGCGACCGCGTAGGGCACTCCCAAATGGGCCGCGAACTCCTTTTCGAACTGCTCCACCTCGCCCCGCAGCTTCACCCCGTAATAGCGAAAGGGGGAGCGGTCGCGCAGCACCGCGGTGGCCGCCGCCACCTCTTCTTCACCGAAATGGTGGATGCCGGGAAACTCCAAGGGCAGCGGCCGGGTTCGCACCGGCGAGCCTCCGTCAATAGCCAGGCGGCCCGGTTCCGCAGCCGTGCTTTCAGCCAGCTCTTTTTCTCGAATCGTCATAATTCACCTCGCCGCTAAACTCTCTTCTGCTCTGTTGTGCAGAGGCCACGGCCGCTGCGCTGTCTCGCCGCGCGGTTCCTAGTTGTACCCCGGCAGCCGCGAAGCCTTCACTTCCATGGTTCCGAGCAGTGCAATGTCGGCTGAAGATCTCCCAATCAGGATGTCGAAGGGACCCGGCACCACTCGCCAATGCATGTCGCGATCCAGCAACTGCAGGTCTTCCGGGCCGAGCTCAAAGCTCACCGTCTTTCTTTCTCCAGGTCCTAACTCGACTCTCTGAAACCCGCGGAGCTGTTTAACGGGCAGCGCCACCGGAGCATATTTCTGGTGAATGTAAAGCTGAACTGTCGCCACGCCCGCCCGCTTACCGGTGTTTTCCACGTCCACGCTCACACGCGCTTTGCCTTCCGAGTAAATGGCCGGCGGAACCCGCAGATTGCTGTACTGGAACTGGGTGTAGCTTAGGCCATGACCAAAGGGGTAGAGCGGCGTGCCTGGCAGGTCCACATAGCCCTTTGTGTGCGTCCAGCCGCCCTCGACCCAATAGGATTTCGATGGCTTGTAGTTGTAGTAGACGGGCAACTGTCCTACGCTGCGCGGCACGGTGATTGCCAGCCGTCCACTGGGGTTGTAGTCGCCGAACAGAACGTCGGCAACCGCTTCCCCGCCACGCTCCCCCGGCTCCCAAGCTTCAACAATACCCGGCACATGCTCCGCTTCCCACCGCACGGAAAGCGGCCGTCCGTTTACCAGCACCAGCACGGTTGGCGTTCCCGTGGCCTGCACTGCCCGCACCAGATCCTCCTGGACGCCGGTCAAATCCAACGTTGCGACGTCATATCCCTCGCCATCGGTCGGAGGCGGTTCATTTTCTGCGCCCTCTCTCCGCGCCTGTTCCCCGACCACCACAATCGCGACCTGCGCCTTTTTCGCCGCGTTCACGGCTTCCTGAAACCCACTTCGGTCCTGATCGTTCACCGCGCACCCTTTGGCGTAGAGCACATGGGTCGCCGGCGAAACTTTGCTCTTGATGCCGTCCAGAATGCTGCCCACGTGTTGCAGCACGACCTGCGGCGCGTAATCGCCGAACAGGTTGGACGCGCTGTCCGCATTGGGACCGATGACCGCGATCGTCTTCAGGTCTTTGTGCAGCGGCAGAACATTATTTTTGTTCTTCAGCAGGACGATTCCTTCCCGCGCTGCCTGCAGGGCCAACTGCTGATGCTCAGCCGAGTGCATCACCTGCTTGGCATGCTGCAGGTCAACATAGGGATGCTCAAACAGTCCCAGCCTGAACTTCACTTCCAGAACGCGGCGCACTGCCCGGTCCACCAGTGCCATGGGAACTCGGCCCTGCTCCACGTTCGCGATCAGCGGCCCCATGTAGCCCGGCTCATAGGTGATGTCGAGGTCCACGCCCGCTTTCAGCGCCATGGCTCCTGCCTGGCTCTGGTTGGGCACGATGTTCTCGTAGATCAGCGTGTCAAAACCATCGCCCTCGCTGACGACGATCCCTCTGAAGCCCAGTTCCTCGCGGAGGACCTTGGTCATCCATTTCTCGGAACCGTGAGCTGGCACATCCTCGATGTCGGGATAGCCGGCCATCACGCCCAGCGCTCCGTCCTTGGTGATAGCGGCCTGCCAGGGGAGCAAGTAGTCCTCGCGCAGCACGCGTTCTGAAAGCTCAATGGCGCCCCGCTCCAAGCCGCTTGCGGGCTCGCTCTGGGTGGGAAAATCCGTCATCAAGGCCACAACCTTGTCCGGCGCGTCAATATTCGTGTCTTGCGCTCCCCTCACAATGGCGTCGGCAATGCGGGAGTAGAGATATGGATCCTCGCTGTAGGCCTCCTCGTTGCGGCCCATGCGCGGGTCGCGATCCAGTTCCAGCACCAGGGTGGAAAGCACGTGAATGCCTACCGCCCTGGACTCCTGGGCCGCCGCCGCATAAATCGCCTCCACCAGCGGCATGTCGAACGTGCTGCCAATCGCCAGGCCCTCGGGAAAAACGGTCGCTCCGGAAAACATCCCGCCATGCGTGCCTTCCTCATCCTGCAACAGCGGAATTTTGAGGCGCGTCCGCGTCAGCGCGATTTTCTGCAGCTCATTGAAATACTGGACCTGTTGCTCGGTGCCTTCGTGCAAGATTGTGTCCGCGAGCGTGAAGAAGCCGGCGCCGGGGCCAATTTCATCCGTATAAGTGCCGGCCGCAAACTTTCTGCACGCCTCCATTTTGGCGGGAATGGTTTTTCCCAGCTGGTCCACGTAAACGCAGGGCAGGTTCAGCTGACCTACCTTCTCCTTCAGCGTCATGCGGCTCATCAGATCATCCACTCGCGCTTGAATGGGCGCGCCGCGATCCAGGTAGACAGGCGTTTGACCCGCCGGCTGCGGATGGATGCTGACTGGCAGCGCCAGAAGAGCGAACACACCAAATGCCGCAAGCAGCCTGGTTGATCGCAGAGCCGAGGTGCGAAATGCCCCCTGGCCGGGACCATGTTCGGTGCGAGCTTTACTCATTGAACCTTGGTTTTGATCAGGCATTTTTGCAGTTTGCCTCGTGGCTGGCTTTGTACAGTGGGCGAGCGTACTTCTCCGCCGGGAAAAGCCGGTTCGTACGCCCGCTCATTCTCAGAAAACAAATTTCATGGCGACCTGCCCGATGCGCGGGTCCATGGCCGAGGTCACCAGCCCGAATGACTGGTTGATGATGTCGCCCTGCGGCGAATTGAAGTTTGTGTGATTGAAAACGTTGAAGAACTCCGCCCTCAGTTGCAGCTTCTTGCTCTCCGTGATGGGCACTTCCTTGGTCAGACTGAGGTCCCAGTTGCCAAACCCTGGCCCGTGAAAGAAGCGCCGCCTGGAATTCCCCAACTGCCCCAAAGGTTCGAGGCTGAACAGCGAGGTGTTGAAGTAGGGCTGGCCGGAATGCGGGTCGGTGAAATGCAGATCGCCGGGGGTGTAGACGGGCGTGTCCAGGACCGCGCACGTCGGCCCGGTGCAGTATGTACCCAGCAGCGAGTTGTCGTCCTGCTCCGTAATAGTCACCGGCAATCCCGTGGTGTAACGGGTAATGCCACTGATGGTCCAGCCTCGAGTCAGCCGGTTGGCGGGAAGAAATTTGTCGAACGGCAGCTCATAGGAGTAGCTGACGACAAAGTTATTCGTCATATCGAACGCAGACAGCGCTCGCGACAGCGCCGGGTTGTAGGGATTGATCTGCTCCCCAGCTTCATTTATCCCCGGGCCCCAGCTCGAGGCATTGTCCATGGCTTTGCTGTACGTATAAGAAGCCAAAACAGCGGAGCGCCCGCTGGCATGGCGCATGCTGACTTCCAGCGCGTTGTAGCTGGAGTTTGCCATGGTGATGAACCATCCGTTGCTGCCGAGGCCGTTTTGAAACACGGTGCGGGTGGAGTTGATTATTTGCCCGTTGGGTAGCGTGTACGTCCCATCCTCGCCGAAGGGCCCACAGGTGGACGTGTTAGGCGCCACCGCGCTGGGCTGGCTCAAAGCCAGGCACAGAGCAGGATTGCCAGGATTCGATTCCCGGTCTGCCAGCAGCCGGTGCCCCTGCGTTCCCACATAGCTCACACTCAGCATGGTATTGGGGCCAAACTGCCGCTGAACCGAGAGCATGTAATTTTCCGCATAGGGCAAGCGGTTTCGATAATAGAACCCCGGCGAACTACCGATGGGGATGAACTGCGACCAATCAACGCTAGTGTCTGGATTGGCAGCGCTCACATTCAGCGGAGGAAAGGCCACGGGGAATCTCTGGCCTTCGTTGAAACCGGTTGCGCGATCAATAAACGGTGTGGCGAACAGCGGAGGTTGCGGACTGCTCCAGAAGTATCCGAAGGGCGCGTCGCCTACTTCGTTGAAGCTGGTAGCATCCTCAAACGCGGTATAAAACACGCCGAATCCCGCGCGAATGCTGGTATTGCCCGACCCGCCCAGCAAGCGGCGAAGAATGCCGTGTTCCGCATTGGGCGAGTAGGCCAGGCCCAAACGGGGTCCAAAGTTGTTGTAGCGCACCGGAGCCAGGGTCCGAGGAATTCCCGGATCGCCGGGGAATACCCAGCCGGTGGGCGCGCCAGGAAACACAACCGACTGCAAGCCCGGCACAATGGTTTCAATCTGGTTGTGCTTCTCGTACCAGGGCGTGCTCACTTCCCAGCGCAGCCCATAGTTGAACGTTAGGTTCGGCCTCACTCGCCAGCTGTCCTGCCCGTACAAGCCGTAATACTTGGTCGTCGTGTACATTGGTACCTGGCTTCCCTGCTGATAGGAAGAGACTGCGCCCAGCAGGTAATCGGCAAAATCACTGCCCGTTTCTGTTCCAAAAAATCCCCATGACCCATTGTTAGCGCCGTGGTCGAAAATATCAATCTTGCTGATATGGAAGTTTCCGCCGAATTTGAACGTGTGCGTGCCGCGCACCTTGCTGAAATCATCCAGGATCTGATACGTGTTGTTGATCTGATTTTCTGTGTACGGGTTCACGCCCATACTCCACTCGTTGGTGGCAACGTTGGGCACGCCGTCCAGTGCCGGATTCAGCACCACCACTCCTCCCGCTGCGCCCGGAGCGAAGCCAAAAGAGCCCAGCGATGGTCCCACGCCACCGGTCGGCGTGGGCACCACCGACATGCGGGTGTAGTTCACCCGGAATTCATTTACTGCATTGGAACCGAAGGTCTTGGTGTCGCCGATATTAAACTGCTGTGAGCGCCCGAGGGTATTGGTTTCGAAACCGGGCAAGTTCCCGCTCAGGTACGGGTTGACAAGATTGTAGTCATCGAAAAAGTAATAGAACGACAGCGTGCCCATGCCACCGTTCGCATCCACCCGGTAACCGAGCTTGTCGTCGCGCAACCGTGCCGGGAAAGCCGAGGTGGAAAAGAACCCACCCGGCAGATTAACTTGTGGAACGTATTGCAGCAGCGCTTTGGCGGGCGCCGAAATCGCGCTCGCAGGAATCACTGCGTTCGGAAACACGCACTGCGAGGGACTAGTACATCCAGTCGTGTAATAAGCCTCTCCCTGGTTTACTGCGTAGCCCAACTCATTTGACAGGGTTTGCGCCCAGGTAGAACCTGTGACTGTCCCGTTGAACTGGCTGGCTACATCCGCCAGATTGCCGATCCGGTCCGCTGCCGATGGCACGGGAATCAGCCCGCTGTCTTGCCCAATCACCTGGCGAGTGCCCTGATAGTCGGCAAAGAAAAACAGTTTGTTGTGGATAATGGGACCACCAAAGGTCCCCCCGAACTGATTGCGGTGAAAGGCGCCGCGATTCTGGGAAAAATAGTTGCGCGCGTCGAGATTGGTATTGCGCAGAAACTCGAAGACGTCGCCATGAAACTGGTTGGTACCCGACTTGGTTACCACGTTCACCAGGCCGCCCATGTAGTTTCCGTACTGGGCGTCAAAGTTGTTGGTGATGATGCGGAACTCGGCGATAGAATCCAAGTTGGGGATCACCGACGCCCCCATGTTGCCGCCCTCCTCCACGTTGCCGCCATTCACCATAAAGCCGTTGGCGGATTCCCGCTGTCCGCTCACCGACAGGTTACCGGCATTGAGGTCGCCCGAGGGATTGAAGCCGGCGCCGTATTCCCCAGTTGACTGAGGCACCACTCCCGGTTGCAAAGCCAGCAAGTCGGTAAATGATCGCCCGTTCAGCGGAATCGAAGTCATGGACGTTCCGGTGATGACCTCGCCCATTTGGGTATTGACGGTTTCCACCTGCACCGCATTGCCGGTAACACTCACTTGTTGCTGGACGGTGCCCACCTGCAGTTTGGGGTCCACCGTCAGAGAGCTGTTGGCATCAACGATGATGCCGGTGACCTGAAAATCCCTGAATCCCTTCTGCTGTACCGTGATGTTATAGGTGCCGATTGGCAGGCCGACAAAGGAATAGAAGCCTTTGGCATCGGTTGTAAGGGTACGTTGCACGCCGGTCTGCACGTTCGTGGCTTTTACCGTCGCGCCCGAAATGACGGCTCCCGCGGGGTCGGTCACGATACCGGAAATTGTTCCCGTAATGCTGGCGACCGCCGCCAGCGCGCAAAGCACAACCAGGAAACCTAGAAAGTTCTTATGGTTGTTCATGCCGCTCTCCTTCACAACTTCAACTCGAATCTATTGCTGTGTATGTTGCCTGTCCGCTAATTCCGTTCCGGCGCATCGCTCAGCTTGCCGAGCATTTCATAGATACGCACCAGCGCCTGGCGAAGCATTCGCTCGCCGGCCCCCACTTCCACGTAGGTGTTCGAATCTCCCGCTCCGTATCCGCCTTCGGCCGCCGCTGCTATGGTGGGCAGATAGTCGAAATATCCATTGGCGTAGCCGGCAAACAAAGCGGCATGGACGGGGCAACGCGCCCGCCAATCCATTTGGAAATTCACGAAAGGCTCGCCCGGCATGCCCACCAGGGCAATCTCACGGTTCAGGAGGAGCGTCGTGACATGCAGGTCTAAGTGATCGGGCGGCGGGTCGTGAGCGATCAGGTCGGCGTGGTCCTCAAAAATCTTCGGCCCGTATTTTGCCAATAGGCCTTGCCGGAATGCACGCGGTTCCCAGCGCATATGAAACCGGAGCACGTCATCCCTGAAATCAATCGCGGCATGCGCGGGAGTGCCCGGCTGGATGATTTTCGCGACGCGCGCGGCTTCGGTACCCAGTTGCTCGCCGGTCCAGTCGCGCCTGGCCAAGGCGCCATCTTTCAGCGGCGTGGTCGCGTAGTAAGGATTGATGTCGCCATCGGCGCCCTGCACGAACAAGCAGATGGGCGCGCCGCCAAAGGCTGCTTCCACGGTGTGCGCCATGACTCCCACAAAATCCGCGGAATACTGCAGGTTGTCGGAGCCCAGCACCACCGGGTGGCAGGCGTAATTGACCACGATGGCCAGCGGCTTGCCTTGGAGATCATCAATGCGCATGACCAGCACCGTCGGATCAACCGGCAGGCTGGGCTGCTTGCCGGGATCCGTCCACAGCATGGTCACGGTGCCATCGGGCCGCACCTGTCGCCGGTCGTAACCGATTTCGACCTCTCCAACTCCCGTGCCAATCTTCGCCGGAACCAGATGCCGGCTGGCCTGCAAAACCGTACTGGCGATCGTTTGGATCGCGCTCCTCTCCCAAGCCGGCGGGCGCCCGCCGGGATATTCATCCAGGAGGTTGGGACCGGAATGGGTGTGCGAAGCCGTAACCATTAGGAATGAAATACCGGCTGCAGCGCGGATTTGCCGCCGCAATTGGTCCAGCAGGGGTTCGCTGAACGTCCTCCCCAAATCGAGAGTTACGAGCGCAAAGCGCCTGTCGCCAGTTTCCAGGATCAGCACCCGAGCGTAGAGCGGATCGAGGGTTCCCGTGGTCACTCGATTTTGCTGAAGCCGGTCGAAGAAGCCATACATTGGCAGACCCGCTGGGGGCGTGATGTCCACCTTTGCAACCGCTGCTTTGAACTGCGTGGCAGCCTGCGTGCTGCTGGCGCCGAAGCAAAGCAACGCAAGCACGATCAGCGCGGCCAGGGTGAGCCCCTGCAAGCCTCGCCCCGGCGCACATTGATAATTACCTGTGCCGCGGGTGCTCACTTCAGGTCCTCCGGAACATCACCAATCCGTCCCAGCATCTGATCTACGCGAATCACTCCTTCATCCACCATGCGATCACCCGCACCCACCTCCACCCAGGTGGCAGGATTGGCAGCTCCGTAGCCGCCCAGGGTTGCGCTCCGAATGGTGGGAAAGTAACCGTTGTAGCCGTTTGCGTAACCCACGAAGAAGGCGTGGTCCGCGGGGCAGCGCTGCCGCCACGCGATCTGATACTCGACGAAAGGCTCACCCGGCAGGAACAGCATGGCAATGTTTCGGTCTATCAGGACGGTCGCGACAGGCAGTTCCAGTTCCTCCGGCACCTTCGCGGGAAAGGTCTGCGCAGCCTCAGGCCCGAACACCGCAGCCATTGCTTCTTTCCACTTGGCCGGGTCCCACCGCATGCGCACCGGCAGCCGATCTTCGCTGAATTGCAGCTGGGAGTTGTCATTCGGTTCCGTGTGAATGCCTTTCGCGACGCGCACCACTTCCCGGCCCAGGGCCTGTCCCGTCCAGTCGCGAGCCTGCAAGCCGCCGACGGTGAGCGCTGTAACGGCGTAGTACGGATTGATATCGCCCGCCGCGCCTTGCAGGAAGAAGCAAATCGGCTTGCCGCCGAAGGCCGATTGCACGGTTTGTGACATCGCGGCCGGAAAATCGGCGGAATACTGCAGGTTGTCGCTGCCGAAGACCACCGCGTGGCAGGCATAATTCACGAGAATTGCCATCGCTTCTCCGGTGGCCGTATCCACGCGCAGGACTGACACCGTGCCGTCCACCGGCGCGGTCGGAACGTGAGTCGGATTGCGTTCAAACCATTCAACGGCTCCGTTCTCATTCGCACGCAACCGGTTGTGACCGATATAGGCCACCCCATATCCCACACCGACTTGGGCCGGGACCAGGTGATCGGCCGCCTGCTTTACCGCGTCAGCGATTTTCCTGAGCGCCGCTGATTCCCAAGCGGGAGGGCCCTCCGCATATTGGTCCCGAACTACCGGTCCAGAGTGGGTATGCGAGGCCGCAACAACAAGAAATGAAACCTGGTTGCGTGTGGCGTCGCGGAGCCATTCGAGCGAGGCCGGCCCAAATGCGCGGCCAAGGTCGACTGTCACCAGGGCGACTCGCATTTCGCCCGCTTCGAGCACCAGTACACGTGCATAAAGGGGATCGAGGGTGCCGGTGGCGGGAGTCTTGCGATCGCTGTAGCCCCACAGTCGAACGGCTGGGGGAGGGGTGATGTCCACTCTTGCGACCCCGGCCCGCAGCCGAGCGGCCGCGCCCGCGGGCAGACAGGCAAGCATGCAGGCCAAAGCCATGCTCGTAAGCAGCTGCGCGCGCGCGAGATGTTTCATGCGGACCTGCCGGGTCTTGCGCGAAACCAGGGCGACTGCTTGCCGACAGAGATACTTCAGTTCTGAAATAACTTAGTCGTACTGGACGGGAGCGTGTATATCGCTGCTACATCCCATTGTCAAGATTTTATGCGGGAAAAAGTGCCGACCACGCTAGGGAATTTGCACTTAGTGTCAACATTGATTTATTTCATTTTTGAAGAAAGTAGTAAAGTGGCTGCGTGCGGCCCAAGTCCCAGTCCGCACAGCCTGCAGCCTGGGGAACAATCGATGCCCGATGCTCCACGAACTTGGCGCAAAAATAGCCACAGTGGTAACGAAAGCAAAGAGCTTGTGATCCTGCGCCTGATTCAGGGGCAACAAAACATCTCGCGGACGGAGTTGGTGCGACAGAGCGGTTTCAGCGGCGGCCTGGTTTCCGAAATCACGCAACGGCTGATCACCAAACGGCTGGTCGCGCCATCGGCTCCACGCCCAAGCAGTGCGGGGCGAAAGGCGCTCGGACTGACGCTGCGGCACGACGCTGCCTACGTGATCGGGGTTGACCTTGGCTCGTACTACCTGCGCGTGGTTGTGACCGACATTGTGGGCAATGTGGTTCTGAAATCTCAAACCCAGACGCGTCTGCATGAAGGGCGGGAGCGGGTGTTGGCCGGGACCTTCAGCGCGATCGAACAGGCTATGGCAGAGTGCGGCATTCCCATCCAGAACATTCGCGGCATCGGGGTTGGGCATTCCGGGATCGTGGACGCCACACGTGGGTTGGTGCTGTCGTTTCCACGCCCGGCGCAGATGGCCGAATGGAAGAACGTGCCCCTGAGGAACATGCTGCAGGACCGCTATGCCATGCGCTGCGTGGTGGAGGACAGCGTGGGGGCCATCGCGGTGACGGAGCTTCGTTTCGGAACTGGAAAAAATCTGTCCGACTTCATTTACATTGATGTGGGCATGGGCATTGGAGCGGGGATCATCCTGAACGGGGACCTGTATCGCGGGCCTGGCGGAGGAGCGGGGGAATTCGGGCACCTGACGGTGGTGGACAAAGGCCCGCTGTGCTGCTGCGGCAACTCCGGCTGCCTGGAAACCGTGGCTTCCTGCGCCGCCATCATCGGAGCGGTGAACAGCGCGATTCAGCAGGGAGTGGATTCCAGGATCCGTGAACTGGCGGAGGAACATCTGGATCGAGTCAGCATCGAACTCATTGGGGAGGCGGCGCGACAGAATGATAGCCTGGCGTTCCGCGTTTTCGACCGCGCAGTG
>DATJEH010000126.1:0-4163 GCA_035496875.1 Terriglobales bacterium
GGGCACGCCGGCGATGCGCAGTTGGGAGCGCTCGCCATGGTTACACTGCAGCAGCACACCCACGGTGTAGCCGCCCTCCTTGGCGGGCAGGCGCCGGGAGGCGGTGCCGATGCCGCCTTTAAATTCGTAGCAGATCATGCCCGTACCGCCGCCCACATTGCCTTCGGGCACGGGGCCGCCGCCGGCGCTGTCAATGGCGTGGAACACGTCTTCGGGGTGGACGTGAAAGCCGTTGGTGTCGTTCAGCCAGCCGTCCCAGGTTTCCGCCACCACCGGCAGCGACCACCAGTACTCCGATTGCGTGGGCTGGCCGTGCTTGACCCGCCAGACGATGACCGCGTCGCGCACCACGCCCACGCTGTGGGTGTTGGTGATCATCACCGGGCCCTCCAGGAAGCCGGATTCTTCCACCCAGGTGGTGCCGGTCATCTCTCCGTTGCCGTTTTCGGTAAACCATCCGGCGAAAACCGGGTCGCTGTTATCGCGCCCGCGAGGCAGGACGGCGGTCACGCCGGTGCGCACCGGGCCCACGCCCACTTTTAAAGACCCGCTGCCGGAAATAAGGGTGGTGTTGCCCACCTGCACACCGGCAACGTCGGTAATGGCGTTGAGCGGCCCCGGAGTGCCGTCAAAGGGAACCCCCAAATCCCGTGCCCGGGACGGGTTCTGGGCGAGTGCGGCGGCGACACAGAAAACGACAAGCGACATGAGGCAAGGTGCACTACGAACTTTTCGCGACAAGGTTCCTCCCGGGATAAAGCGCTTCAGTTTACATGCCCTGTAAAGAGCGGGTGGGGCAAGCCTCCGAAGCAACAGCAGTGCAGCCGTGCGGCTCTAACCAGTGCAGGACTTTTTCGAGAGAAGCCATGATATCCTCTCGGCTGTCCATTAGCGGCGGAGCCGGGCGGGGCTGGAGGCAGGAATGCAAGGCTGGAAGCGGGCAGTGATTTTCGGTTCCCTGGGAGCAGGCGCTCTGCTCCTATTGGGTGGGCGCAAAGCTCCAGGCATGATCGTGGCGGCGGCCGGGCTGGCAGTCTTGGCCTCGGAGCACCCGGAGGCCTTTGAAACTATCTGGCAGGACGCCCCGGTCTACATTGACCGCGGGGTGCGCATCTTCTCGGCGTTGTCGGCCATCGGTGAGCGGGTGGCGGAGGAGGCGGCGCGCAGCGGCGGCCGAGCCTGGCGAGAAATGGTGACGGAGTAGCAGTTGCGAGCTGCTAGCCTCTAGCCACTGGCTAAGAACCAATGGCCAAGGCCGACAGCCAAAAAACAAACTCCCCGGCAGCTCGCGGCTGCCGGGGAGTGTTCCCAACCCACGCTCCCTCCCTTGCATCGTTTCCCCCAGGATTTTGTGCAAAAGCGGGAACGGATTAGATTGGATTTTGGGGCAAAAGTAAGCTTATTCTGCCCCTACCCGAGCCCAAGGAGAATTGAGGGAATGTCCTAGGTGGATGGGAATAAGACCTTAACCCCTGTAGCTGGCAGCTGGTAATTGGTAGCTGGTGTAGGGTTTTTTCCACCACCAGCTACCAACTGCGCTTCCAACATGAAAGCCGAAACCCGCAAATACATCCAGGTGCTCCTGGCGGTGGCGCTCATCGCTGCCGCGGTTCGTCTGGTCATCATCTTTCGGGAGCGCCACGAGTCGGGGCAGCAGGCCAAGGCAAAAACTGCGCCCCCTCTTGATTCCACTTACTACGTGGTCCCCAAAAAACTCTATCCCTATGACCTGAAATCGGCGCGGCAACTTACGCGGCAGCCGGCCTGGGTGAAGGAGGGCTACAAGTACTACTACTATGCCTATAATCCGGTTCGGCACGGTGCCGATTTTGCCCATGATGCGGGCCTGCTCGGCCCCATTGAGAAGCTCAACATCCGCGACGTGGTCACCGACGTCACCCCAGGCGCGCGTGACCAGCGCCAGGTACTGGCCGTGTTCGATAAAGGCGGGAAGAGCTATGCCGTGCCCATCGGAGTGCTCAAGGAAGGCAGCTACCGGATTTACTCTGACGAAATGTTCTTCATTCAGGACCCGCACCAGCTTTATAAGGTTTGGTCCAAAGAGGTGTGGCAGGCCATTGGTCAGCACCAAGCCAAGCCGGGCATGGATGAGATTCAGGTAAGCTTTGCCCTGGGCATGGGCGTACCGCAGCCTTCCGAGGATTCCGATTTGAAGACGGTGCAATTCCCCAACGGCGGCAAGCCCGTGGAAATCACCTTCCGCAAGGGCCGGGCAGTGGATATTCGCCCGGGCGGGGCCAGCTGAGCACTTACTTTAGGAGTGGCGACTTAGGACCTGCCGGCTTATCCTCTTCCACCCGGAGCTTGCCATCCTCATCGGCGTAGAAGGCCCGGTGATCAGGGCCGTACTGCTGGGGAACCGCCGAGAGCATGTAGCTGTCCTTCTTGGCCCGGTAGCGGATGGTGTAGTCGCCGCGCTGGGTGTCGTGGGCCATGCGCCTGGTGAAAGAGGCGGTGCCGGCCAGCGTGAGCAGCGAGGGGGCGTACTGGTTGTGCCGTTTGAAGTAGACCTTCTCCGCCCGGGTAACGGTGCGCATGTAGCCCAGGATCAGGTATTCCGCCTCCGACTTGGCGGGGTCGCCGCGGAATTTGGGCTGATAAGCGGTCTGGGCGGGGGCAGGTGTGGCCGGCGATTCGGTCTGGGCTCCGGCAGCCACGTTGACCAGGCTGGCGGCCAGCAGACTGAGAAAAATCGCGAAAACTAGCTTGGGACCTCGGTTCATGGTTTTTTCCCCAATTCCATCCTCCTACCATTTTGATGCGGCGTATATTGCCCGAGGGAGTTCCGTCCTCTTTCCAAGTTGAACAAATACAGCTATGCTAGCGCCAACCCCCAGAAGGATAAACTATGAAACCGGCGGCAAAACCGGCGAAGAAACCGCACATACGCATCGCCGTGGTGGAAAGCGATCCCCTGCGCTTTGTAGGCTTCCGCGCCCTGTTCGATTCCGAGCCGGATTTTGAACTCGTCTCCTCCAGCGTGGCCGAGTTGGCGCACCAGGAGGGAATTGACCTGGTGCTGCTGGGCAGCCGCGGCGGACCTAACCTGTTTGACACAATGGCCAGCCTGAAAGCAGCCCGCCCCGACCTGCGCATCATCGTGACCGGCTCGGGAGCGGATGAAGAAACCATTCTCAAGGCCATAGCAGCGGGCGCCAAGGGCTACGTGGATGAAGCGGCAGCTCCGGCGGAATTCACGCAGGCCATCCGCATCGTCAACCAGGGCTCGGTGTGGGCGCCGCGCCGCGTACTCTCCATGTTCATTGAGCGCGTCAGTTCTTCGCCCGGACGTATTTTCCCCGCCGGCCGGGTCACCTTTACCGACCGGGAAAAAGAAGTGCTGGAAATGCTGGTAGCGGGCCGTTCCAACAAGGAGATCGGGGCGGCGTTGGGCATTGAAGAGCGCACGGTGAAGGCGCACGTGGCCAAACTGATGCGCAAGGTGGGGGTACAGAATCGCATTGCGCTCTCCGTGCACGCCATCACGCATTCGCTGGTAACGGCGAAATAGCGGGAGTTACCAAGGACACCTCCCCTTGGTAACCTTGCCGCTTTTTTCCCTCGACCCCATACTGCACTCACCTACCACAGAACCTGGGAGACGGGGTCGGGATTGATGAAGGGTCACAATCTCGGCCCCGCTTTTTTTCTCGCCTAACCTCAAAACCTGAACTACAGAGGACACGAAGGACACAGAGGTTCTTAGAATTTCACTCCGCTATTCGTGGGTTACAACTTCTTCATCCTTGAGACGGATGGTCAAGTGGCAGTGAATCATATTGAACAATTTGCTCTGTGATCTCTGCGTACTCTGTGGTTAAGACTGGTTGAGTGTTTTCTGAGAAGGTGTTTTTTCACCGCTATTTTGCCCGGACCCTTGACCTGCCGGCCACTTGGGGTATTTCCTATGTAGTGCCTGCTCGATGGTATGTGTGCGGGCAGTTCCGGTGGAGGTAAAGGATGAAGACATTTGTCGCTGCGGTAGTGATTTGCGCTGCCACATTCGCGTTCGCCCAGACCGCGGCCAGTGAAAACGCCGACCAGAGCAAGGCCGTGGATCGAGTGCAGGCCGCGTCCCAGGTGATTAACGACATCATGTCCGCCCCCGACAAGGGAATCCCCATGGAAGTGATGGGGTCCGC
>DATJEH010000127.1:0-2530 GCA_035496875.1 Terriglobales bacterium
CTTCGCGGCCCAAGATTTCCGCCGCTCGCTGCTCCAGCCGGTTGATGGTGGGGTCTTCGCCGTAAACGTCGTCGCCGACATCGGCTTCGGCCATGGCGCGCCGCATCTCCGGCGTGGGGCGGGTGACGGTGTCGCTGCGGAGATCAACGACGGCAGATTGAGCGGGAGTTTTCATAACCGCATTCGGTGGTCAGCACTCAGCATTCAGCCAGCTCAGCCCGTGCCATCGCCGAAAGCAAGAGTCTAATGAAAGCAGTGCAGAGGGTCAAAGGCCCCAACCAACTCCGCTCACCTGAAGGTTGTTGTGTCTGATAGTAGAAGTCGCTGAAAAACCTCGTTGGACAACAATCGCCCGCGCTCGTTCAGGCGAACGATGGTGCCCTCGCGGTCCAGCAGGCCTTCGGCGCAGAGCTGGGCAATAACGTCTTCCATCTCAGCCGGCAGGCCAAAACGCAGAGCCACTCCGCGCAGGTTCACCCCGCGATTCAGGCGCAACCCCAGGAAGAAGGTTTCCTCGCGGGCTTCCAGCCAGGAGACTTGGGTGAGCTTTAGCGGCGCGGCGGCCAAAAATTCTTCCAGCGAGTCGGAAGTGGAAAAGCGCACCGCCTCCACATTGGCCTGCGAGACCGCACAGGGGCGAGAGCCCAAGTATGCGCCAGATGCGGAGGAAACCGCCGGCTCTGAGCGCAACAGAGTGTAAGCGTCCGCCGAGGCTTCCAGCATGGAGTGCGCATCTACGCCGAAGCCCAGATAGGGTTGCCGGGTCCAGTACTTCAAGTTGTGCCGGGAAAGGGCGCCGGGGCGGCTGAAGTTGGAAATCTCGTACTGTGCCACGCCGGCCGCATTCAGCCGCCGGCAAGCTTCCACATAGAGATCGGCAATCGCGTCCTCGTCGGGCACGAAGTGGGCGTGGTAGCGGGTGCCGCCGGCGATTAATTCCCGCCCCAGGCGCGAATCCTCATCCACCTCCAGCATGTACACGCTGACGTGGGGCACGCCGGTGGCAATCACTTCCTCCAGCGAAGTTGTCCAGCTTGCTTCCGTCTGGTGGGGCAGCCCGGCGATCAGGTCCAGATTGAGGTTGGGAATTCCCGCGGCCCGCAGGCGGGCAATGTCATCGAGCACGGTGGCGCGCTTGTGCAGGCGGCCCACCGCCGCTGCCTCGCCATCCACCATGGATTGCACCCCCAGGCTGACGCGGTTTACGCCGCAGCCGGCCAGGGTTGCGAGCACGGGCGGCTCCAGACTGCCGGGCGCGCACTCCACAGTAATTTCAACCTCCGGAGTGAGGGCGAAGCTGTCGCGCACGCACGCGAACAGCCGCCCCAAGTCCTCGGCCGGCAGCACCGTGGGTGTCCCTCCGCCCAGGTAGATGGAATCCACCGCCGGCTCGAAATGCCCGCCCAGTGTGGCCACTGTATCCGGCGCGCGCCGCAGGTCCTCGCACAACCGGTCCACGTAGCGCCTATACATCGTCCGCGAAAACACTCCCGAGGCAAAGTTGCAGTAGCTGCATTTGGTGCGGCAGAAGGGGACGGAAATGTACAATCCAAGCGGCATTTTCACTAAGACTCTTTGCTACTGCAGAGTTACCGTCTGCGCCTTGGCCTGGGTGGCAGTTGTGGTGGCACTTGGTTTCTCGCCGTCCAGCTTCTCCACCGCCGCACGTTGATGGTCTGGTGCCAGGTGAGCGTAGCGCATTGTCATCAGGATACTCTTGTGCCCCATGAGTTCCTGCACCGTCCTGATGTCCACGCCAGCCATGACCAGCCGACTGGCGAAGGTGTGCCGGAGCCCATGCCAGGTGATAGGAGTGATCCCGGCCTTTTCAACCGCGCTGCCAAACCAGCGCGGCGCATGCCCCTTAGTCGCGTTGGCGTGGTGGGGGAAGACCTGCGCAGCAGAATGGCTCTCCAGTACCCATTTGAGTGCGGCCAGGGCCCGGGCATTTAGCGGGATGTGTCGCGCGGTGCCGTTCTTACTCTGCTGCACCGTCACTGACTTGCGCTCCAGGCTTACGTTCACCCGCTCCAGCGTGTACTGCTCGCTGAGACGCATTCCGGTATTGATTGCAATTTCGAACTCAGGGACGTGCCTGCGCCGGATGGCAGCGCGCAGCTTCATCTCTTCCTCGGCGGAGAGAAAACGGATGCGGCCGTTGTTCTCCTGGCGGTGCTTCACCAGGCGCGCGGGATTCGCAGTCAGCTTCCCATTCTTCATCGCCAGCGTGTAGCACAGCGAGATAAGCGCTTTGTAGCGGTTGATGGTGGCTGCGGCCCACTTGCGATCTTCGCCCGTCTCGGTGAGCTGGCGGTCGATTTCCTGCGGCGTGATTCCGTCCGCCGGGCGGTCGCCAAACCAGCCGAGCACTACTTCCATGCGCCCATCGTAGCTCGCAAGGTGAGAATTGTGGGCCCGCGCGTAGGCGAGCGCGTCCTTTGCGATTTCCCGGAACGTGATCGCCTTGGCGCGCAAGTTCTCAGGGAGTTTTTTCCCCTCCAGCGCTTGGGCCTTGCGCTTTGTGTAGAGC
>DATJEH010000128.1:0-4254 GCA_035496875.1 Terriglobales bacterium
AAGCTCGCCGGCGGCAGCAATGAACGGCACCAGAGTGGTGTGCACGAACAGCGTGTTCTCGCGGCCCAGCTCCTGGCGCATCTGGCGAATGGCCTCAATGAAGGGCAGCGATTCGATATCGCCCACCGTGCCGCCAATCTCGATGATGGCTACGTCCACGTCCTGCGAGATCTTCTTCATGGCCGCCTTGATCTCGTTGGTGACGTGGGGAATTACCTGCACTGTCTTGCCCAGATAATCGCCGCGGCGCTCCTTGGCAATAATCTGCTCGTAGATGCGGCCGGTGGTCCAGTTGTTATCGCGGCTGAGGCGGGCGTGGGTGAAGCGCTCGTAGTGGCCCAGGTCGAGGTCGGTTTCGGCGCCGTCGTCGGTGACAAAGACTTCGCCGTGCTGGAAGGGCGACATGGTGCCCGGATCCACATTCAGATACGGGTCCATTTTCTGCATGTTGACTTTAAGGCCGCGGCTTTCCAGCAGGCAGCCAATGGAGGCCGCCGCCAGGCCTTTGCCCAGTGAAGACACCACCCCGCCGGTCACGAAGATATACTTTGCCGACATCGTCGCCTCGCTCTGATTTGTAGTAGGGATTGCGTGCAGGCTGGGTGCACAATCAATTATGGCAGAATTTTCGGGCCGGAACTAGCCCCAAAAAAGAGCGCGGGAATGGGCGCTGAGTCCAGGCCGGCCGAATGCGATAACTCCTTGCTTCTGTGCACCTACTGGGAGCTACAGCCACTGCCGCGTGCCGGCCTGCTCAGGGGCCGCCAGGTGGGTAGCACTGAAGCGGAGCTCTGGGCTGAAGGTGGCCGCCTTAGCGAGTCGCAAGTGCGATGTGACCGGGTTCTCCCCTACACGAAAGGGGGCATTACCCTCGTGACTTGGGTAAGTGCTTGATTCCCCTTACCATGGAGGTGAACTGCGTACGCCGAAGTGTGCCTGTCAGCTCAGGCACCAGCGCATCTATGTCTTATCTGGCCAGGCTGCGAATGAAAGCACAAGGCGGAGGGAGACCGCTGTTCTACGTTCTTAGTGTGCTATTGCTGATGGGCGTGGCGTGGTGGCTGCTGCCGTCCCGCGGCCGCTCTGGCGCGAATGACGGCAGCAGTCAATCCTCCCTCCTTCGGCGCGTCGGACAGCGCAGCGCAACCGCACCACCGGCGCCCAAACTGCAGATCAGCGACGTCCGCCAGACCGGGCAGGTGGTGGAAATCAAGGGAACCGCCGACTGCAACGCGGCCGTGATGATTAATGGCGAGCGCGTTCCGCTGATTTTTGATCGCTGCGGATTCAAGCATTTCCTGCTTCTCCCTGACGGTCCTTCGACCATCGCCGTCACCGCCCAGGGTCCCGCCGGCGGAGTGAACACGCAGTTACTCAAAGTGAATATCGAGTAAGTTCGAAGGCCCTTTTTCATCGCCGGCCGAGAAAGACTGCTTAAAAACGGTGAAACGCGAGCCCGCAGGAGAGTGATGCCTGCACTTGCTCATTCTTCGCCCAATCCTATAGAGTGCTGCGCACTCATTTGGGTGGCGAAGGAGACGAGGCGGCAATGGCCCGGTCCCAGCAGGTAGTCCACGATTTGCGCCGCTTGGCGATGCGTGTGCGGCTGAACGCCACCCGCATGGTCGCCATTCAGGGCTTCGGCTATCTGGGCCAGGCGTTGTCTTCCGCCGAGATATTCGCCGTCCTGTTCGGCGGGGATTTGGTTCGCCTGGGCCGGGACCGGTTCGTGCTATCTCCCGGCCACTACGTGATCGGTTTGTACGCCACTGGGGCCGAACTCGGCCTCCTTGATCCTAAAGAACTCAAGTCCTACGGCATGGATGGCGCGCTGCTGGAGGCCATCGGCACGGAGCGCACTCCCCTGGTTGACCTGGTGTGCGGCTCGCTGGGCCAGGGACTATCAGGAGCCATCGGCTTCGCCCTGGCTGCCTATTTGGCGGGTGAAGACGGTGTTACTTACGCCTTCCTCAGCGACGGTGAAATGCAGGAAGGGCAAACCTGGGAAGCGGCCATGTTTGCCGCCCACAACTGCCGCCGAATGGCGCGGTTGGTGGTGGTGGTGGATGCCAATAACTCCCAGGTGGACGGCCCGGTTTCGTCCGTGGTCTCGCTGGAGCCGCTGGCGGAAAAATGGCGCGCGTTTGGGTGGCGAGCCTTGGAGGTGGATGGCCATGATGTGGAGGCGCTGTCCACTGCCTTGGCCAACCGCTCCGAAAATTCCGAGCCCCTGGTAGTAATTGCGCGCACAGAAATCTTCGGGCGGATGCGGTCCATCCCGGCCAGCGCCGATGGGCATTTTATCAAACTTGACCCGGTACTCGAGCGAGCCCTGATTGCCGAGTTGGAGGCCGCGCTTGCGTAAGCCGCCCTACGAGGTCGCACACAAGGCGTACGGGCAAGCCCTGCTGGACTTGGCGCGGCAAAGGCGGGAAATCGTATGCCTGGGGGCTGACCTGACCCGCCAGACCGAGACCGACATCTTCCGCGACGCTTTACCTGAGCGTTTTATCAACGCCGGCATGGCCGAAGCCAACATGATTGGAATCGCCGGCGGGCTGGCGCGCGCCGGTCACGTGGTGTTCGTCAACACCTTCGGGGTGTTCTGCAGCCGCCGCTGCTTTGACCAGGTGGCCATGTCCATTGCCTATCCGGCCCTGAACGTCAAAATCGTCGGCTTCATGCCCGGCTTATCCAGCCCGGGAGGCCCCAGTCACCAGGCGATTGAGGATGTTGCCCTGATGCGCGCCCTGCCCAACATGACAGTGGTGGAGCCCGCCGACGCGGTGGAGGTCCAGCAAGCTGTGGCGGTGATCGCTGACCACCCCGGTCCCGTCTATATGCGGCTCAAGCGTGGCGAGACTCCCATCATCTTTGACGACGATCATCGCTTGGATCTGAATAAGGCTCAAGTGCTGAGCGGGGAAGAGGGGTGCGACATTTGCTTGCTTGCGGCCGGCATGATGATACCGGCGGCCTTGGCCGCCGTTTGTGCTCTCAAGAACAACGGGGTCAAAGCGACGCTACTTAATGTGCCGGTAATTAAGCCGCTTGATGCCGCCACCATTGTGGCCGCCACTCGCCATAGCCGGCTGGTGATAACGGCCGAGAACCACACTGTCATTGGCGGACTGGGCTCGGCCGTAGCCGAGGCCCTGGCGGAAGCTGGACTTGGCGTGCCTTTACGCCGCATCGGCATTGCCGACGTTTTTGCCGAATCGGGCAGCCGCGAGTACCTGTTCCAGCGCTTCGGTCTGGGTACGCAGAACATTCTTGATGCGGCGTGGCACGGTTTGGGACTCAAGGGGCCGGTTCCGACGGCGCCCGTCTTGGAAAGTGTCCCTGGAGCTTATGCTCCGGTCTGAATTGAATTTCTTAGAGGGCAGAGGCAACAACAATGCCAGGCTGGAAAGGAAGCCGCATGTCTTTTATCTCCACTCCCGAATTTGCAGAATACAAAGAGCGTTTCAAGGAGCACTACAAACTGGAGCGCCGAGACGATGGCGTCATCCTGGTGCAGGCCCACACCCGCGGAGGACCGATCCAGTTGAGCGTTGAGAACCACCGCTCGCTGGGGCAACTGCTCAAGACCATCGGCGCCGATCATAAGAATGAAATCATGATCCTCACCGGCTCGGGCCAGGAATTCATGATGGATTCCGACAGCGACGGCTTCAAACTGGAGCAGGACGACCTTGCTTATTGGGCATATGAATACGCCTACAAGGACGGCCGCATCAACGTGAGCGCCCTTATCAACGATCTGGAGATTCCCACCATAGGGGTTCTCAACGGCCCCGGATTTCACACTGAGATTTGCCTGATGTGCGACCTTACCATCTGCAGCGAAGATGCCATCATCTACGACCTGCACTACGACATTGGCTCCGTGCCTGGCGACGGTATCCACTGCTGCTTTCAGGAACTGCTGGGGGTGAAGCGAGCGGCCTATGCGCTGCTGACCGGTGAGGCGATTGATGCTAAAAAGGCGCTTGAGTACGGAATGGTGAACGAAGTTGTACCGCGGGACAAGCTCCTGCAGCGCGCGTGGCAACTGGCGGACCACATCATGACGCAGCCCCGCACCACCCGGCGGCTAACCACCCAGATCGTACGGCGTCCCTGGCGGCAGCGGATTACCAATGATCTGGACGGCGGTTTTGGCATCCAGATGTTTGGCCACCTCGCGAAGAAGAAAGCCGTACACAGCCGGAACCACATCGGCGAAACGGTAGCCTACGTGCGCAAAGGGAA
>DATJEH010000129.1:0-6555 GCA_035496875.1 Terriglobales bacterium
GAATTGCGCGCCAAAACGGCGCTCGGCCTCGTTGCAAAGCTCGTCCGGCAAACGCACCTCACGTACATCGCTGGACATCAGGCGTTTCCTTCCGCTCGCACCGCGCCTCGCACTCTGGACCAGACCGCGCTCGCGATGAGCCGGTCGTCGGCATCGAGCCCACACGCCATTGCGATAGCGATGAACGACAGGTAGGCCAGCGATATTCCGGCTACAATTCCGATCCATTCTGGTCGGACTGCCTTCAACACTGTCTTCAACATGAGCAACACGGCAAGATTCCCGCAGACCGGAGGCAGCAATCGCCAGTAACTGCGGCTGTAAGGAAGCAGGCCTAACTTGCGGCGCACTTCCAGGAGATACCAAACATTGGTGACGGCATTGGTCACGGCGGCTCCAATCGCGGCGCCCATGATCCCCCATTTTGGAATAAGGACAACGTTCAGCGCCAGAATCCCACAGGCCATTACCGCCTGGATCCTGATCAGACTTCGCTGGTTTCCTGACATAAGCAGCAGGTAGCCGACCGAACCGACCGCACAGTTTATCAGCTGGCCCAACGTGCCAATCACCAGCACCGCCGACCCTATTTCAAAGTCTCGGCCGAAAATGCGCATTAACGCAGGGGCAAAAATCACCATTCCCGCCGCCAGCGGCAAGGTGAATCCCAGGATCCATTTCGTAAGCGTCTGGAAGATGCGGCCCAGCAGTTCGATCTGGCCACGCGCATACAAGTCCGCAATCGTCGGTGAGAATATCTGGTTCACCGATTGCAGAACGATGGGAAGAAATGCCACCAACGCCATGGCCACGGCGTAAATTCCCACTTCGCGGGCATTAAGATAGAAGCCGATCAGGATCTTGTCGGCCTGCGACATCAGATATTCCAGAAAGCTGACGCCAAATGCCACCGCCGAGAACGAAATCACTTCCTTCTCGATCGCAGCCAGCCCGCCTGAGAACGCCCGCGCCGCCCGCGGCGTCAGTTTCCAGACCGCGACCCCCAGCAGGACAATCACCACGAACGCGCTTGCCGCCTGGGAAAAAAGGTATCCCCAAAGACCGAGACCCGCGGCCACCAGTGCCAGAGTGAAGAGCATGGTCAGCGGGTTGCCGATGAAGCTGGTGATGACGGTGCGGCGGGCAACGTCCCTGTAACCCGTCAGCACCTGGCCCAGGAACCCGGTCAAGGCGCCGAAGATCATGATCAGCGCGAATAAACCCACGTAGCGGCTTAACGCCGGGGTGTGATAGATGTGGACCGCGACCCAAGGCCCAACCAGCAGCAGCGCGCCGCCCAGCAAAAGATTGAAAAACAACAAGAGCGCAGTGCTGCGAACCAGAAATCCACGCAGCAGGTCAAATTTGCCGGTGGCGCTGTAGGCGGCCACAAAGCGCACCGCCGAGTAAGGCAGGCCGAGTGCGTTGAAAATCCCCAGCAAGCCGACGATCGTCATGCCCAGGGCGTAGATGCCGAGGGCCTCCGCCCCCAGCACCCGAGCCAGGTAAATCTTGAAGAGGTATCCCGCGGCTGTGGTAAAGATTGTTCCCGCAAAGAAGACTGCCGAATGGCGCGAGATGTGCCCCATCTGCTGACGAAAGCTGGGGGCATCCGCCAGCCTGGGCTGAAGCTCCAGGACGGCGTCGGCGGGCGGCGTTTTGGCGGGCAAGGCTCCTGACATATCTGCGATTACGCCGGGGCTTTCATCGGCTCCGAAAACGAAGTGGTGCGCATGAGCAAGTCCCGCAGTTTCGCGGGATCCATGGTTTCCCACAGATTGGGTCGCAGTTCAGCCGTCTTGCCCTTAATCTCAAGCAGGCGGGGAATCTCGCTCAAATTGGCGGGCGATTCCAGCACCTGCCCGATGCCAAATCTCGCGAACTGCTCGAGGTATCCCGAGGTTGTGTCGCGTATCCAGGAACACAGGAACACCGGGATCCCCAGGGCCGCGCACTGCAAAGCCACGGTGGATTGCACGGTCAGGGCCAAGCGGATATTTCTCCATAGTTCCGGCGAGGGCGCTTCCGCAATCACTTCGATCGCGGGCTCCTGTTCGGGCAAATATTTTCTCAGGATTCGCCGGTGCCCTCTCACGCTTTCAAAAGGATGAATTTTAAAGACCAGTTTGAGCTGACTGGCTTGAGACAATGCCCATAATCTTGGCAAGAGATCGCGGTACACCTCTTCAGAACGCCACCCTCCGGCCTGATAGGGTTCGGTAAAAAACACCAGCCAGGGCCGGCTCGGCTGGGTCGCCGCTTTCGCTGCGATCGGGCGAGATGCTAATCCCTGGCCGCCCAGCACAACTTTTTCCGCAGGCACGCCGCACGACCGCAGCAGGTAATCGCGCTCGATCTCGCCCTTGGCCAGATAGATGTCGGCATAGGGCGCCTTGATCGCCATCTTCGAATCCATCGCTCCATGATGGCAGGCCAAGGTTGCAAGGCCACGGTTCCTGGCGAGAATCAGCGGCAGTCGAGTGTAGGGATTGCTGTCATCGCAGCACAGGCATCCGGCGATGGTTTCCGATTCAAATATCTGGTTCCAGGCGTCGCGCACGGCAATTCCCCACCGCATCAAGCCCGGAATCCGTTCGAGAACTCCAGTCGCATTTGCAGCCGAGTATTCTGCCGCGCCCACAATCAGCCGGTCCTTAAGCAATTCCCACGCTCGAGTCAGAGCGGCGGCTCCATTCCTGTCCGCAGGCACGAAGTAAGAGTCCAACGATGCGGTGGAAACATTCGGCGGCACAGATTTCAGTCGGGCGCTGTCTCTGGCATAGACCATCAGAAACTCTTCGTCAGGGAGCAGCGCCGCGTAAGAAACAGCAGTGCGCGAAACGTTGACGTATGCGGATGGCAGCAGCACCACCGGCTTCCCTGGAATCCTGGGCCCGCGAGCGAACCGCCGCCGCACCCGGTGTTCGCGATCAAATTTGTCTTGAACAACCTGGCTGATCTGCGCCGGGTCCAACTGAGCAAAAACACCGCGATAGTGCTGCGCCCATCGTCGGATGGGATGCAGTCCGCCTTGGAGCCTGACGTATTTCGCTCCCGTCAGTGCCTGCAGCGCCGTGGCCGCGGCGCTGGGCCGGCTGACAGACAGCTCGCACCCGCCCTTCAATTCCCGCGCCAGGCGGCCGATCAGTATCAGCTGGCGAAGATCGGGCTCAATCAGCAGAGACAGCACCTCCCACCAGTCGATTCCCGAGCTATCCACCATCCGGCCGGTTCCGAGTTGCAGCAGTTCCCGGATACGGCGCAGATCTTCACGGTCGTTTGAAAACTCGTACAGGCTGATGACGCGGGCCTGCGCCTGGCTGCTCCATCTCTCGTAGGTGGCGGCCGGCGCGCGGCCGAGATCGACCACCAGGTCCCATCCCCTGTGCGGGTGCGCTCCAGGAATCGTGTCGTCGGGATGGAGCAAAAGCACTCTCATGGTTTTACGCTCTCGGCGGAAGCGCGACCCACCAGCCGTCGCACCCAATGTTCCAGCCGGGGCGAAGACTTGACCGCCGCCGCCGCGTGATAGCGCACCGTTTCCCGCAGCCGCACCGAGCGTGAATCCGTAATTGTAGCGTGCAGGGTTTGGCGGTACGTGTTGGCAAAACGGTCCTTGTAACCCTCCTCGCCCAGTCCCAGGTCAAGAAGATGTATGTCCGGATGGTCGCAAGCCTGCTCCACCATTTTTGTGAGCAGGCAGAACCCCGGAGAAAACTGTCGCCACCTGGCATCAAACGTCGGCTGGTAATAGAACCAGCTTCCGGCAAACTGGAATCCGTAGTTCCAGGCCACAGGCTCGTCGCCGGCCAGCAGGCGGGTCAAGACCAGCCCGCCGGTTCCGGAAAACAGCTCGGCCAGCCCCGAAAGAAAGCTCTGCCGCTCCGCACGGGCCAGATTGCTGGCCCGGCCGCCGGCGCGAAAGCGGGCCACATGAGCTTCCACGAAGCGCGGCAGATTTGCCGAAATACTGTTCCACTGCGTGAGGTGGTCCAGCGTCACCGGGCCGGTTTTCTCCAGACCCCGGAGGTAGGAACGAAATGCTTTCCGCTTGACCACAGACTCTTTCAGTTCCTGCCGCTCCTTCGGCGTGCCCAATCTGATCTGAGCGCAGCGGTAGGCGGGACGCGAAAATACCAGGTAGCTGTGCTTTTCCGCGGCCCCCTTCAGGGCCAGCGAGGTCGCTGAATCTGCCGGCAGATTGGCCAGGCGCAATATCGGCGGATGGAGCCGGGCGAGTTCTGCGAATACGCCACCCACGAATTCCGCCCGCTGCCGGGGAGAGCAAATAAAATCGCAATAATCGGCCGTGCTTCCAGCCAGAAAAGAAATTTGCTTTTCGGCTTCGTCGGTAGCCAGGGCCGCGACCCCCGCCAGAGTATCGCCCTCGTAGCCCAGCAGCAGCAGTGGCTTCAGCGACGAGTGATAGGCGCGATCGACGGCCATCGCCCACTCCCAGGTGTAGAAAACTTCCGGCCGCTCCATCTGGCGCACCAGGCCATTCCACTGACGGCGGAGCTTCTCGTCTTGCGGAACCTGAAGTTGGACGCTTAAGCGCAAAGTTCACCCGCCGCGCTTTCCTTGCAGAAAACGTAGTAGTACCAGTCCGTAACCAGTTCGCGGCTGCGCCTGGGATAGTCATCCCCAAGAACGGCCGCCTGGCGAAAATCGAACCGCGCCAGCTCCTCGCGAACTCGGGCCGGGGTCCAGCAGTGCGTCATCAAGTCCCCGTGGGCCGGATCGAACAGGTAGCCTTCCCCCCGCCAAAAGGCTGGCTTGGGCACGCGCCGCAGCATCCGTCCGCCAGATTCGGCGGCCGCGCGCAAGAATGAATGCCCGGACTTCGCCAAGGCGAGAGACCACAGCATGACCGGAAATAAAATGCTCCGCCCCGGAACCAGTTTTCCGGTGAAAACGCGCAGCCGCTCCCGGTTCCATGCCGGCCGGACAAAAATCGACCGTGGATTGTGCGACGAAAATATCAGCACTCCCCCGGCTCGCAGCACGCGGGCGCACTCCCGCAGGCACTGCCACCGCCGTTCCTCGGGGGAAACGCAGTCCAGCCCGTTGAACGCGATGACGATCGCATCAAAAGAGGCGTCGGAAAATCCCGACAGGTCCGAAGCATCGCACACCCGGAACTCTTTCTCGGGGAATTTGCGCCGGCAGGATTGGACCATCTCTTCCGAATAGTCCACGCCAACATAGCGGGCCGCTTTCCGGGATAGATACGGCGTCGTCCGCCCGCCACCGACTCCGAGGTCGAGAATCGCCATGCCCGGCTTTATATAGGTGTCAAAGAGAAGGCGCTCGCACGCCGTAAGATAGTCCAGCGCCGCATAGTGCGAAACCACCTTTGGGTCGCGATAGGCCTGGAGACTGGACTTCTTCGTTTCCACCCGCGCGGATTGGGCTGGCGATGGCATGATGGTCCTGCTGTACCTCAGGCGGAGCCCAGAAAGCGCTGCCGCAATGAACGGTAAAAACCGGAAACGTGAGCTTCGAATTCGCCCAGCTTCATTTCGCCGGTGACATGCACCCGGGGCAAAGCAAAGCGCGGCATGGGCGCGCCGAACCCGCCTCCTACATTCAGGAAGGCGCAACTGAATCCGGCGCGCTCCGCCATTTCCCGCTCCCGTCCGGTGGCCGAAGCCGCGTCCCCGAAAGGATAGGCCAACGCCCACACCGGTTGGCCGATCACCTGCTGGAGGCGGGCGCGGCTCTCAGCGATCTCAGCCCACGCGGCTTCGGGAGGTAGTTGCGACAGCAGCGGATGGGTCAAAGTGTGCGCCCCCACTCCCATTCCCGCGGCCACAAGCGATCTCACTTCCTCGGCATTCAGCATCAGGAAGCGGCGGCGCAAAGGGCCGGAGAGGACCTGCGTGCTCCAGTCGTCACTCGGGCCGAGCTGTGCCTGCACTTCGTCCAGCCGCGCCTGTCGCTCCGCGGCCTCGAATCGCGACAGATGTTTGACCAGGTTCCACCACAGTCGCCGTTTGTCTGGCAGGGTCCTCGATCGCGCCTGAAAGCCGTCGCCAAGGTCCAAGGCTATATCTTCTTTGACCGTGAGCACCATCAGGTAGAGCCATTCGTACCACAGTGTGGCCGGCACCGCACCCAACGAGGCGCCCGTGACAAAAAACAGACACGACAGGCTGTGCTCCTGAAGAATGGGCACCATGTCAGTCAGGGTATTCCGCAAATCGTCGTCGCAGGTCAGCAGCACAGACCGCGCCGGCAAATCCTGTTTCGCCTCACACCAGTCATGAAACTGCTGAGGAGAAATTACGTTGTAATGATCCTTCAGCAGACGAAGTTGACGG
The DNA here is from genome assembly GCA_035496875.1 of Terriglobales bacterium. Taxonomy (GTDB): domain Bacteria; phylum Acidobacteriota; class Terriglobia; order Terriglobales; family Acidobacteriaceae; genus JAICWP01. The sequence goes on from DATJEH010000129.1 coordinate 6,324, forward strand.
CGAAATGAATCCACGCTCACCAGGCTGCCGTCGAGATCAGGATCGATCATCTTGTAACCTTGGGGAACAATCCCGTGATAGGTCACAATCGCGGGCCCCGCTCCATTGCGGCGGCGAAGATAGCCCAGCTTCGCCAGGCCGGGAAACACCGCGTGCTTCAGAAGCGGACTGACGACTCTCATTGATTCTCGACTAAATCCCAATCCAGCGGCGTGCCGCGGGCAATGTCCCG
>DATJEH010000130.1:0-14385 GCA_035496875.1 Terriglobales bacterium
CCGGCGGCCAGCGCTTGCGACAGCGTGAGTCTGGCGGTCTCTGCTTTCGGGTCGGTGCTGACCTGGGCCTTCTGCGTGGCCCCATTCTGGGTTACCGTCGCCTCTTCAAAGCTGATCTCGGCGGCATTCAGCGTAATAGCGGAGGTAGGCTCCGCTACCCGCACCCGAATGATTTCATCACCCCCAAATTTGTCGGTTTGAAAGTTGGGCGTAAGCGTGAGCTGGTAGTTCTCCGGCAGCACCATGCGCGGCAGTTGTTGCGCTCCCGCCAGGGCAGTCAGGCAGACCAGCAACAGAAGACGGCTGTTTTTCATAATGTCTCCGACGCGTGCAGGGTCAAAAAGATAGCAGCATGTTGTACGCGAGCGATGTTGCAGAAGTTCAAGGTCGCCGTCTGCGGTTTTTGCTGACTCTCGACTCCTGACTCCTGCCTTCATGAATACGGCGCGGGCAGCCCCAAACTGCGGCGGTACGCCCGCATTTCGTGCTGCTGGTGGGTGCGAATTCTCAGGTCGGAGCGCGGCTTGCCCGTGCACAGCAGAACGAACCCGGCTTCCCGGTCCTGGGGAAAATAAGCGTCGGAATCCGATTGGTCCACCTCGCCCGGCCCTTCCAGGCGCCCGGCGCAGGTCAGGCACCGCCCCTGGTGGCAGAGCGCGGGCAAGGTTATGCCGGCAGCCAGCGCCGCGTCCCAGATGTGTTGCTCGCTGCCGACCACTATGGCGTGCTCGCCTTGCGGCGTCAGCAGTGTGACGCGGAAGACTTTGCCGCTGGTTTGTGGCTGGGAATCGTCCACCAGTTCATTCTAAAGGAGAGAAATGTTCCTGCCCGGCCGGGAGTGCGCCCAGCCGGGACAGGAGGACAAGGGACTACGAACCGATGTAGAAGCCCCGGTTCTTGCTGTAGGGCGCCTCGCCCGGTTCGCCGCGGCGGAAGTGTCCGGAGGGAATGCTCTTCTTGTCGCGCTCCCAACCCAGCAGCTCGATGAACCAGGCCTCGTGCTCGATTTCCTCGTTAAGGATGCGAGCGGCCATGTCGTAGGTGCGTGGGTCTTTGCCGAAGGTTATGTCGCAAACCGCCTGCCAGCTGCGGATGGCGCACCGTTCCGATTCCAGCAGCAGGGTCAGAATGTTGACCGCGGTCGGCGGGTCGGGCAGCTTGGCCGCGGCGCAGCCGGCGCCGTCATGGAAGGTTTTCAGATCGTTGGGCAGTTCGCCGCCCAGTTCGTAAATGCGGGGCACGATCAGTTCCCAGTGGGCGCGGTCTTCCAGGCGCGCGTCCTCGCAGATTTCCTTGTAGTCTTCGTGACCGGCCAGGTGCATGCGGAGAATGGTGTAGTAGTAGTAAGTGCTGGCAAATTCGGCGCCCGCATTGGCGATCAGCATCTTGATCAGCTTGTCCACGTCCACGCCGCGGTTGCTGATTACTTCCACGCCCACGCGCTGGCTGATGTCGCCGTGCTTGACCGTTATCTTGTCGTGCTTTTCCGGCATATTTCCTCCTGCGTGGGAGTCTAGCGCACCCCCCTTGCATCGGTCTAAGATATGGATTCTATGGTTGTGATAGGTTTTACCTTTTGGAAGGGATCAGCCGCGAAGCGGCGAAAGAGTGTAGCCCAGGGCGGAAGCCCTGGGTAAAGTCATTAGCCAAGCCCAGCCCCAGCGGGGCGACACAATAGCTACACGACCATTCAGGCATCCCATGCAAGTTCACCAGCTCAAATATTTTTGCGCCGTCGCCCGCAGCGGAAATTTCACCCGTGCCGCCGAACACGAGCACGTGGCCCAGCCTTCGCTCTCCCAACAGATCCTGAAACTGGAAGACGAGCTGGGCGCCAGGCTCTTTGACCGCCTGGGGCGCAGCGCACGCCTCACCCAGTTCGGACAAACTTTTCTCCCCCGCGCCGAAGCCATCCTCCGCCAGTTGGGCGCCGCCAAGCTGGAAATCCAGGAAATGGCCGGCCTGGAGAAGGGAATGGTCGTGGTGGGCGCCATTCCCACCCTGGCTCCCTACTTTCTTCCCGACCGCCTCACCAGTTTCGCTTTGAAGTATCCCCAGGTGCAGGTGAGCGTGGTCGAAGAGATCACCGCGGTGCTGCTGCAGGGGCTGCACGAAGGCCGCATTGACCTGGCGCTCGCCGCCCTGCCGGTGGCGGGCGAAGGCCTGGTCTGCGAAGAACTGCTGCGCGAGCCCTTGTACGTGGTGCTGCCGCAGCGGCATCGTCTGGCGGCGCAGCCCGCGGTTGCGCTTAAGCAGATTGAAGACGAACGGTTTCTCCTGCTCAAGGAGGGCCACTGCTTCCGCGACAACACCATCGCCGCCTGCCGCCGCGCCCGCCTGCAGCCCAACGTGGTTTTTGAAAGCGGACAGTTCGCTACCATCCTGGCCATGGTGGCCACCGGCATGGGCGTTTCCCTGGTGCCGGCCATGGCGGTGGAGCCTCGCAAAGGCTGCAGGTTCGTGCGCGTCGCCGACCCGAGCGCCTGCCGTCGCGTGGGCATCGTGCGCCTCAAGCAGCATTTTGCCACCCGCGCCCAGTGCGCCCTGCTGGAGCATCTGCGGGAGAGCGTACGTGCGCCGCGGCAGATGGCGGCAGGCGATTGACTTGTGCTCTTGTCGCCGAGTCAGATATGTCGAGGCATATAGCAGTACGTCTGCAAAATACGAAGCTTCGATACTGTCATGTTGAGCGAGGGCGCATGCCCGAGCCGAAACATCCCTGCACGGACGGGTTGCCAAGAACTGCCGATAGGAATTTCTACTGGCTCATTCAGAGCGAAGGGAGAACTCCCTCACGCGGTCGTTACGGTTTCGACAAGCGCGGGGGGTCTTCGACGTGGACCGATTCGCAAGCGAATCGTCCGCTTCGCTCAGAATGACAGTACAAGGGGGATGCAGTGAAGGCAGGCAATGGCGATTTGCCCCGATCACGCCGGCATGAGATACATTGAATGGTGAGGAGAAACACATGCCCGCGCTCAAAGTCGGAGACCCGGCGCCCGAATTCGAATTGCCCGCGCTCATCGGCGGCATCAAGCAAAGGTTTCGCCTGCGCGATTGCCGCGGCAAGAACAATGTCGTGATCGCCTTCCATCCCCTCAACTGGACCCCGGTTTGAGCCCGGCAGATGGCGGCCTACAACGCGGAGCTCGCGAAGTTCGCCGCCTGCGATGCCCAGGTCGTGGGCATTAGCGTGGACTCCATCTACAGCACCACCGCCTGGGAGAAGCAGATCGGGCCCTTGGACTACGCCCTGGCGGCCGATTACTGGCCCCACGGCGAGGTGGCCCAGAAGTTCGGCGTCTTCCGCGAGAAGGGCGAGTTTGCCGGCATCAGCGAGCGCGCCATCTTCGTAGTGGATAAAAACGGCAAGGTGGTATTCAGCAGGGTCTATCCCGTCGAACAACTGCCGGACACGGCCGAGCTTTTCCCGGTGCTGCAAAAACTCAAATAGTTCAGAGTTTCTGGGAAGCCTGCATTTCTGAGGTGCCTTCTAGTCTTTTTCTTCCGCGCGCGGAAGGGCAACGGGAATTCGCGTACGGTGGCCGGCGGGGTCTATCATCTCCCCGGATGTCACTCTGTACTTTTTGTCCAGGGTGTAGTCGAAACGCCAAGTCGAGCCACTGGCCAGTGAAGTTTGTTTAAGCCGGTAATTTTCGTAGTACTGGTTCATCAGCAGTTGATGTCCCGAACCATCTTCTACGGTTAGCATCCGGTTGTACTCATAGGTGTACCGCCTGACCAGCTTGCCGCCCTTCAACACTTGCCGCAATCTGCCGCCGTCATCGTAGGTGTATTCCATCTGGTGGCCGGCATTATCGGAAGCGGCGATGATGCGATCGCCTTCATCATAAGTAAACCGTATCTGTCGCCCATGCGGCGAGGTGAGTCGAATGAGACGGCGGGAGGCATCGCGGTCAAACTTGATCTGCTCGCCGCGGGCATCGTGCATTGCTTCCAGCGCCCCCTGCTCCAGATTCATTGCCCAATAGGCTTCCGGAAATTGGTCCACGCTGCCGTCGTTGAAGGTCAAATCCCAGCCATCTCCGTTCCAAATTATTCGTGTGTGGTAGAACACTCCCGACGTGCTGGTGTGTTGATAGACGGCATCGCGATACCCTGAACCCACGGAGATTCGCGGGTAATCAATGATGCTCCCATCGGCCAGCATGAGGTTGAGATAGGTGTAGGGATTGCGCTTCCCGTAAGGCGCGATTTCGTAGGGATGGCTGCCGCCCGCGCCGAAAGAACGAAAACCTGTGCCCCAGGAGGCGTAGGTGCGGGTCAGGGCCAATGGCATCGTGTCGAGGAGGAAGAGGTCGGTCTGCCTCAGCACAAACCTTCCCGAACCCAAATCTACCTCGTAGCGTTCGATCGGCGTGTCGTCTGTCAGATGAGGCGCGCAGCTTGACTTCTCGCCTCGAAACTCTTCACCGCCCGGCGAGGTTGGCTGAATCACCAGGCAGGGATAATCCGAACTCGACGGCTGGGTCACGGCGACTTCCTCAGGCACAAACGGCTGCAGCGGCGGCACGGGCGCGGTCGCCGGATACACCGTCACCACGCCGCGTGTTTCCAGGCCGCGGAAGCTCTCCCGCATGTTGTCCACATCGTCAATGCCGGAGTAGTTGTAGTACAGCACGCTGGTCGGGTCGCTGCTCTCCGGCAAGCGGAAATAAAGCATGCCCATATCCCGCGCCAGCAGCTTGTGCAGCCTTTCATCACGCAGGCGCGGGCTTGGGGAGTAGCCGTAAAACTTAGGATCGAGGCGCGCGCTGGAAATTACCGCCAGATTGTCCTCCCAGTAATTGAAGGCATACGACCAATCCCGCGCGTACATGTCGCGATCGGTAAGCGCGATGACCACCGCATTGCGGTCGGCGGCCAGTTGCGGCAGTTTGTGCTTCAGCGCGGCCAGCATTTCCTCTGTTACCGCCTGGTTGCGGTGCACATCAACCACCGACTCATCCAGCGGCAGCGAGGGCAGCAGTGTTACCGCCACCCCTAGCTTCCCTTGGCAATAGCCGGCCAGGTCCTTAAGCGAAAGACCCGCCAGCGTGCCGAAACTCACCAGGTACACTCGTCCCCGCGCCTGCAGGTCGTCGGTGTGATACGTGGGCGCTACCAGCAGGTCTATGGGATGGAACTGGTAAGGAGCGGTCGCTGTAAGTGACGAATAGCGCCACGCCCCGGCGCTGCGATGGATCACCGCCTTCAGCATTCCCACGCCGTTCGGCCCCACGATGGGCGTTACGAGGAAACCCGAGCCGCTATCGCCGCGCCAGCTTGTGTAGCCCAGCACTAACCCGGTGCCTCGGATTGGCCCGCCCAGCGCTTGGGTCAACGCGGCCGACCTGGAGGCGTGCGCCAGTGCATCGCGGTAAAGGAACGAAGAATGTAGCTGCCTGAGGTTGCGAATCGCGCTGCTCACTGCCACCGTCAGCGGAGCTACCAGCAGACACAGCACAATAAATATCAGCCGTCGCCGCATTCGGGGGGAGAACCGGACTTTGGCAGGTGGTGGGGCCAGGCACGGTTTGCCGCAGCGCACGCAAAACTTGGAATCGTCAGGCAGGTCAAGTCCGCAATTACGGCAGTACATCCGCAACGCCTCGGCAACGCCTTAGGCTAACCAGCGTTCTGGTTTGCGTATTGTGCACACAAGCAGCGCTGGAATCCATATAATTCTCCCCCGGTTCCGTCCTGCCACACCCTTGGTGTAATCTGTCCGTTCTTTTGCGCATCTGGCGCGGGGAGCGGAAATGCGACGGCGGGCCACGGCAATCCTCATTCTCACCACAGCTTTTCTCATTGTTGGAGCCGGCGAGGAACGGGATCACGCCCAGGCGGCCCAGCCAAAAGCCTCCCCCCCGCCCATCACCGGCTTCCACGATGCCGCCCAGGAGGAAAAATGGGAGAAGCTCTTCCTGGCCGTCCCTGATCCCAAGCAGGCGGAAGAGCACCTGCGCATCCTGACCACAGCGCCCCACATGGCGGGCACGCCCGAAGACAAACAAACCGCCGACTATGTGGCCCGGCAGTTCCAGCAGGACGGCCTGCAAACCGAAATCGTCGCCTACAAAGTCTGGATGAATTACCCCAGGGAAATCAGTGTGGACGTGGTGGCGCCTGAGGGCGTGAAGATGCACGGCCCCACCCGCGAGCACGTCAGCGATGACCGCTTCCAGGATGACCCCCGCGTGGTCACCCCCTTTACCGAGTACTCGCCCTCCGGCGACGTCGAAGCCGAAGTGGTCTACGCCAACTACGCCCGTCCCGAAGATTTCACCAGGCTCAAAGAAATGGGTGTGGATGTGCGCGGAAAAATCGTGATTGCCCGCTACGGTCAAAACTTCCGTGGGGTGAAGGCCTACGTTGCCCAGGAGCACGGCGCCGCCGGCCTCATTATCTATTCCGACCCCATAGATGACGGCTACTTCAAGGGCGAGGCTTATCCCCAGGGGCCGTGGCGTCCGGCTACTGGTGTGCAGCGTGGGTCCATCGGCTACATGTTCGAATTCGCCGGCGATCCCACTACACCGGGTGTGGCCTCGGTCGCCGCACTGCCCGACTCCGAACGCGTTTCCCCGGAAAAATCGGCGGCTCTGCCGCGCATTCCCACCACCCCGCTTTCCTACCAGGACTCTGAACCTATCCTTGCCCACCTGACAGGCAAGGTTTCGCCGCGCGATTGGCAGGGTGCCCTGCCTTTTACCTATCACCTGGGACCGGGACCGGTGCGTGTGCGCATGCATCTGCAGCAGGACTACCAGTACCGCACCATCTGGGACGTCATTGGAACCATTCCCGGCAGCCAGCAACCCGCGCAATGGGTGGTGGCCGGCAATCACCGCGACGCCTGGGTGTACGGGGCGGTGGATCCCAACAGCGGCACCAGCGCCCTGCTGGAAGCGGCGCGCGGCCTGGGTGAGTTGCTGCACGCTGGCTGGAAGCCCAAGCGCACCATCGTGCTGGGCAGCTGGGATGGCGAAGAGCAGGGCTTGATCGGCTCCACCGAATGGGCCGAGCAGCATGCCTCCGACCTGGCCAAGGCGGCCGCCTATCTCAATGTTGACGTGGCCGTCTCCGGAGAAAATTTCGGCGCCTCCGCCGTTCCCAGCTTGAAACAGTTCATCCGCGAAGTTGCCATGGCGGTCCCCAGCCCTAAAGGCGGAACGGTTTACGATGCCTGGCGGAAGGCCCCGGAAAAACGCATGGGGCCAACCCAGGAACCCACTTCCGCTGCTCTCAGCGGCTCGCAAAACCGTCCTCCCGCGGCGGAAGGTTCCGGCCCGCAGGTGGGCGACCTGGGCAGCGGCTCCGATTACACCGCCTTTCTCCAGCATCTGGGCGTGCCTTCTGTGGACATCGGCTCCAGCGGCCCCTATGGCGTTTATCACTCCACGTTTGATGACTTCGAGTACTTCCGGAAATTCACTGACCCCACCTTCGCCTACGAGCAGGAGATGGCGCGTGTCTATGGCCTGGAGATGTTGCGGCTGGCTGGCGCTGACGTCCTGCCTTTCGATTACGCCCAGTACGGCAAGGAGATCGAGGCCTACTTGAAGGCAGCCCAAGCCAAAGCGCAAACCCGCTTCGGCCAGGACGCGCTCGACTTTTCCCCCGCCTTCGCCGCCGCCGCCCGTCTGCAGGCGGCCGGAACTGCCATCCACAAAGTGCAAAAGAATGCGCAACCACGTGAAGCAGAGCTCAACCAGGTGCTGGTTGGCGCCGAGCGCGCCTTTCTTCTTCCTCGAGGACTGCCCAACCGCCCCTGGTACCGCCATGCCATTTATGCCCCCGGCGTGTACACCGGCTATGCGGCGGTGGTGATTCCGGGCGTAAATGAGGCTCTCGATGCCGGCGACCGCCAGCGTGCCCGCCAGGAACTGATGGAGCTAACCAGCGCGGTCAATCTGGCAGCCAAAATGCTTCAGAATTTCCGTTGAAAGAAAATTTCAAAACTTCCCCTTTGCGCCCCAAGACGCGCTAAACTAAAGCCCTCTGGCCGGACGGTTTTACTGATTTTGTTCGCGGTCTGGCCACCCGGCTGGCCTTGCTGCGCGTCTAAGCACAGTGCCTCGTTCGTTAGGCAGCCGTCCACCTCCAGACCAGCTTGAGGAGAGCGCATGCCAGTTGCACGTATCATTTCTTCCAGCTTCGAAGATGCGCTGAAGTTTGCTGACTATCTCCGCCCTCTTTTTGACACTGTGGAAATCGCGCAGCCAGGACGCGCCTCCGATACCGCCGTGGACCTGGAAGTGAACCTGGAACTCTGCACTCCCGAACATGCCTGGCAGCAGATTGCCGAACTGAGCCAGCAGCCGGAAAGCGAAATTTTTGTCGCCCCCGGCGCCCTGTTTTCCGAAGCCCAGCCCGACCACCAGCAGAGTCCGGAGATGGAGCTTGCCTCCGAGCCGGAGCCGGCTTCGTCGCCGCTCGCGGCCGCTCCCTCACAGGAATTTGACCGTGCCGGCTGCGAAGTGGACGCCGCCATCGTCCAAGCCAGCGCGGCCGCGGTAAAAGCCGCGGGCTCCAATGGCTCCGGAACCCACAAGTCTCATTCCGGGCCGGTTCCGGAACAGGAACTCAATTGGCTGGGCCGCACTCGTGAATCCTTGCGGCAGTGGCTAGCCGTGCGTGCCCTGCTGCGCGAAATCAGGCAGATGCAGCAGCAGGAAGTGGCCCAGGAGCAGCAGCAGCAGCGGCACATGGCCCTGCAGTTCGAGCGCGAACGCCGGGAGCGCGAGGCGCAACAGTTGGCTGCTATGCGCGCTACCGCTCCACTGCTCGACCCCATGGTGGCAGAACCGCAGCTGCAGGCTTCAGAAGAGTCCGCGCCCGGGGAGGCGCTTCTGCAGCGTCAGGCCGAGGAGCAGCGCCGGGCGGAGCAGGAAGAGGCCGTCAGCCGCGGCCGCTTTGTGGAGGAAATTCTGCGCCGCCGGGCCGCGGAGCAGACGGCGGAATCCCTGCCAGCTTCCGAGCTCGACTCCGAGGCCACGCCGGTGGAATTTGACATCGTGCCGGCGGAGTCGTTCGCGCCCCCTGCCGAACTGGCGCCGGTGGTGCGCTTCACCCCCACCAGGAGACCAGACCGGCTGCGTCCGGCCATGGCCCTGGCGGGAGTTACCAGCGTGTTACTTACGGCGGTATTGGTCGGGTACGCCCACCGCCGTCCCGCATCCCCTGTTCCACTTTCAGTACTGCAGCGCTCTACCGCCGTCGAGCAGAAAGTGCCTTTTGGGCCGGCTGTTCTTCCCGCGCCCGCTCCCCTTCCGGCGGCTACTTCTTCCGAACCGCCAGCGGAGACAATTCTGGCGGATGCTCCCATGCCAGAAAGGCATGACTTCCAGAGTGACTTCCGCCGTGTGCGCGTGGACCGCCATGAGGTGGATTACGTGGCTGGCGACGTGACGGTGCGCCATTTCAACAACCAGGCTCGGCGCAATCCCGTGCGCCACCCCGCCACCCCGGTTCCCATCAGCGCCAGCACTCGTGGCGTCAAGCAGATTTCCGATATGGAATGACCCTGATGTGAACGATTGTCATCCTGAGCGCAGCGGGCTGATTCGCTTGCGCATCGGCCCTCAAAATACCTTGTCATCCTGAGCGCGGCGAAGGACCTGCTTCTTTTCTAACAATTGTCATCCTGAGCGCGGCCGGCTGATTCGCTTGCGCATGGCCCTCAAAATACCTTGTCATCCTGAGCGCAGCGAAGGACCTGCTTCTTTCATGGATTACGACGCGTTCTTCTCCGCCACAAACTTCTCCACCAGCTGGGTGTAGTCGGTCTTCTCCAGCCCGTGCACTTCCTTGTTGTACTCATCCACCTTCGACGAATAATTCATGGAGCAAAACTTCGGACCGCACATGGAGCAATACGCCGCGCTCTTGTAGTAATCATCGGCCAGGGTTTCATCGTGCATGGAGCGCGCGGTCTGCGGGTCGAGGGAGAGGGCGAACTGTTTCTCCCAATCAAAGGTATAGCGCGCGAAGCTGATGGCGTCGTCGCGGTCGCGGGCCCCCGGCCGGTTGCGTGCCACGTCCGCGGCATGGGCGGCGATCTTGTACGCGATAATGCCGTCTTTCACGTCCTTCTCGTTGGGCAGCCCCAGGTGCTCCTTGGGGGTTACGTAGCACAGCATGGAAGCCCCGAACCAGCCGATCATGGCTGCCCCGATAGCGGAAGTGATGTGGTCGTAACCGGGCGCGATGTCGGTCACCAGCGGCCCCAGCGTGTAGAAGGGCGCGGCGAAGCAATATTCCACTTCCTTCTCCACCTGCTCCTTGATCTTGTGCATAGGCACGTGGCCGGGGCCTTCGATCATCACCTGCACGTCGTGCTCCCAGGCTTTTTTCGTCAGTTCGCCCAGGGTGCGCAGCTCCGCGAATTGCGCCTCGTCGCTGGCATCGGCCAGGCAGCCGGGCCGCAGCCCGTCGCCCAGCGAAAATGAAACGTCGTGCTTCTTGAAGATTTTGCAGATGTCCTCAAAGCATTCGTAGAGAAAATTCTGCTGCCGGTGGTGGGCCATCCACTGCGCCAGAATGGCCCCCCCGCGGCTCACGATGCCGGTGATGCGCTTGTGCACCAGCGGCAGGTATTGAATGAGCACACCGGCGTGGATGGTCATGTAATCCACCCCCTGCTCCGCCTGCTCCTCGATCACTTCCAGCATCACTTGCGCGCTCAGGTCTTCAATCCGCTTCACCCGGCTCACCGCTTCGTAAATGGGTACCGTGCCGATGGGCACCGGCGAGTGCCGCAGGATGGCCTCGCGAATCTGCGGAATGTCGCCGCCGGTGGAGAGGTCCATCACCGTGTCCGACCCGAAATGCACCGCGGTGTGCAGCTTGCGCAGCTCTTCCTCGATGTTGGAGGTGACGGCGGAGTTGCCGATGTTGGCGTTGATCTTGCACTTCGCGGCCACGCCGATGGCCATGGGTTCCAGTTCGGGGTGGTTGATATTGGCGGGGATGATCATGCGCCCGCGGCCCACCTCATCGCGCACCAGTTCCGGCGTGAGCCGCTCGCGCCGCGCCACGTACTCCATCTCTTCCGTGATCATGCCCCGGCGGGCGTAGTGCATCTGGGAAAAATTCTGCTCGCCGCCGCGGCGAGCCTCTTCGCGCCGCCGCGCAATCCACTTCGTCCGCGGCTGCGCTGCCGGGCTGAATCCGTTCCCCTTGGCGCTGGTCTGGGTATTTTCCTTGGTCGCTTCCATCACGGTCCCCCACTCTCGCGAGTATCTAAATCGTCAATTATACGCCGCAAGAATTCTGCAAATTCACTCACCACAGCCCTTGCGCGCGGCGACTGAAAATCGCCCGCCGGTTCAGTGCCGAGGACCTCGCCAATGCCAAATCGTTTCCATTGTCATCTTGAGCGAGGGCGCATGCCCGAGTCGAAAGACCCCCTACGGCTGTGGACGCGCGGACTGCTTCAGGGAATTTCACCCGGGCACAGGAGCCGCGCAGTGGCGACTGAAAATAACCCGCCAGTTCACTGGCGGGATTGCATGCACAAGAAACTCGTGAGCCCCGTAGGGGCGGCGCTAGTTTGAACCCTCTATGGCCCGCTACTCACCCGGCTCGTACTTGCCGGCTAACCTCCCCCTCGCCATGCCTTTACACTGCTTGACCCCTGTACCCCAAGCGGGTAGAGTTTTCCTCAGGGGTGTTCCCGTCCATGTCCACCGTGCCCATGTCGTATAGCAGCAAGTACGTGAAATTCGGCATCGCCACCACCATCATTGTGGTGGCCCTGGGCTACCTGGCTTACACCGGAGTGCAGCAGAGCAAGAGCTATTACGTCACCATCAAAGAACTGCACGGCATGGACAACAGCGTTTACACCAAGCGCCTGCGGGTAGCGGGCAACGTCGAGCCCGGTTCCATCAAGCGTACCGGCCTGCACCTGGAGTTCACCCTGGTCGAGCAGGGCAACAAGTTGCCCGTGGTTTACACCGGAACCGAGGCGCCGCCGGACACCTTCAAGGACGACGCGCAGGCCCTGGCCGAGGGCAGTTTCGGGCGCGATGGCGTTTTCCACGCCAGCGAAATCCAGGCCAAGTGCGCCTCCAAGTACGCGCCCCAGCAGCAGAACGCCCCCGCGGCCCCGGCCAAGAGCATGAGCCAGGCCGACCCCGGTGCTACCGGTCTTCCGAAGTGAGTTTTTCCTCTTCGCCCGAAAATTCGACCACCGCCAGCATGAGCCAGACCGCGCCCGCCGCGGCGGTTTCCCTTTCCCACGTCAGCAAAATCTTCGGCCGCTTCGCCGCCCTCCGCGATGTGAGCGCGGAATTTCCCGCCGGCAAGCTCTACGCCGTCCTGGGCGATAACGGAGCAGGGAAGACCACGCTGTTGCGCGCCATGGTCGGCCTGTCGGCGCCCACCCGCGGCAGCATAACCGTGCTGGGCACGCAAGACCTGCGCGCCGCCACCGCCGAAATCGGCTACATGGCCCATCCCACGCTGCTCTATGAAGAGATGAGTGGCATGGAGAACCTCCGCTACTTCGCCGCCCTCTACGGCATTCGCGAAGACCAGCCCTGTGAGCGAGCTATCCGCGCGGTGGGCCTCGATCCTGCCCTCGCCCGCCGCCTCGGCCAATATTCCCAAGGCATGCGCCAGCGCCTCTCCCTGGCCCGCGCCCTGGTGCACGACCCCAAAATTCTGTTTCTCGACGAGCCCTTCTCCAACGTGGATATAGTCTCCGCCCGCGAAATGGTCCATGTGCTGTCGCAGATGCGCGACTTGGGCAAAACCATCTTCATCGTGACTCACCAGGCGGCGCTGCTGGAAGGCGTTGCCGACGAATTCGTTTCCATGGCCGCGGGCCAGGTCAGCGCCCGCACCCGCGGTCTGCCCGCCAGTTTGGAGCGGGGCGCGCCCCCGGCGAGGGCCACTCTATGAGTTTGGGCGCAATCACTCGCGTCTCCCTGGCCAAGGACTTGCGCCTGGAGTGGCGCTCCAAGGACGCCATCAACTCCATGCTCTTTTTCGCCCTGCTGGTGGTGGTCATCTTCAGCTTCTCCTTTGACCCCACTGCCGAAGAATCGCGTCACATTGCCGGCGGCCTCATCTGGGTGGCATTTCTGTTCGCCGCGGTGGTGGCCCTCAATCAGACCTGGGCCCGCGAGTTGCGCAACCAGGTGCTGGACGCCTACCGCGTTTCGCCTGCGCCCGCCAACGCCCTGTTCATTTCCAAAGCGGTGGGCAATTTCATCTTTGTAGCCGTGCTGGAAGCGCTGATGGCGCCGCTGTTCATGGTTTTCTACAACCTGCGCTCCATCGGCCCCGCCTATGAACTGGTGGTGGTGGCCGTGCTCGCTACCTGGGCTCTGGTGGCCAACGGCACCTTCTTCGCCGCCATGTCTATCCGCACCCGCAGCCGGGAAGTTATGCTGCCCCTCATCCTTTTTCCCATTTCCATTCCCGCGCTGCTGGCCATGGTTTCCGCCACCACCGCCATCCTCACCGGCGAAGGTTCGGCACGCTTCTGGATGGTGTTGCTTGTGGTCTACGATGTGGTGTTTACTACTGTGTGTCTGCTGTTATTTGAGACTGTCTTGCACGCCGAATGAGACGCACATTTGTCATCTTCGCCCTGCTCACCTTCGGCCTGCTGAGCTATGCCCTCTATGAAGGCATGGTGGCCGCGCCCACGGAACAAACCATGGGCGAGGTGCAGCGCATTTTTTATTACCACGTGCCCTCGGCCGTGACCGCTTTTACCCTGTTTCTTATCAACTTTGTGGTTTCCATCATCTACTTGGCCCGGCGCAGCCCGCAGGCCGACGCCCTGGCCGTAAGCACCGCCGAAGTCGGCGTCGTCTTCTGCACCGTGGTTCTGGTTACCGGCCCCCTGTGGGCGCGCCCAGTGTGGGGCATCTGGTGGACCTGGGACGCGCGCCTCACCAGCACCCTCCTGCTGTGGTTGATTTACGTCAGCTACCTGATACTGCGCCGCTATTCCACCAGCGGACAGACACCGGTGATTGCCGCCGTGCTGGCCGTGTTCGGCTTCCTCGACGTGCCTTTCGTGTACATGGCCAACCGTCTGTTCCGCACCCAGCACCCGCAGCCGGTTTATTTTGGCGGTCCCGGTTCCGGCGCCGACCCGCGCATGACTTATGCCCTGCTTATGAACATGGCCGCGTTCTTTGCGTTTGCCGCGCTGGTGGTGTGGCTGCGTTTTCGCCTGGAGCGCGCCCGTCAGGACTTTGAGGGAACCCAGGCCCTGGAAGCTCTGCTTCAGCCTGAGGCGAGGTCCCCGAGATGAAGTTTCTCTACGCTGCTTACGCCGCCACCTGGGTGATCCACATCACCTATCTCGCCTTCCTCAGCCGCCGCTACCGCCGCCTGCGCGACGAAATGCAGGAGTCC